>CALWYP010000001.1 GCA_944385795.1 uncultured Oscillospiraceae bacterium
GGCGGCGCTACCGCCACCCAAAAGCTCATATCCGCCGCCGCGCTCGCGCCGGGCGCGAGGGTAATAGACCTCGGCGCGGGGGACGGGGAGGCCGTGAGGCTCCTGCGCTCGCTGGGCTACGCCGCCGAGGGCATAGACCTCGCGCCGGGGCCGGACGTGGCGTACGGCGACATATTGTCCCCGCCCTTCGGCCCGGGGAGCTTCGACGCCGCGCTGAGCCAGTGCTCGCTGCTGCTCACGGGCGACGTGCCCGGCGCGTTCGCCTCGGCCCGGAGGCTGCTGAGGCCGGGCGGGGCGTTCATGTACTCCGACGTGGTGCCGGGCGGGCTTGCGGCGCTCGCCGGGCTCGCGCGCCCGGCGGGCTTTGAGCTGCTGCGCGCCGAAGACGTCACGGACGAGTGGCGCGCGTACTACATAGAGGCCCTCTGGCGCGGCGAGGCGGCCCCGCCGCCGGAGGGAGCGAAAAATTGCCGCTATCTGGCGGCGGTATTGCGCAAGGAGGTTTAAAAATGGACGCGTTCGACCGCATTATGGAGCTCACCCGCTCCGGGCTCTACTGCGCGCAGATAATGGTGCAGCTCGCCCTCGACGCCGAGGGCGCGGAGAATCCAGGCCTGGTGGAGGCCGCCCGCGGCCTCTGCTGCGGCTACGGCTGGTCCGGCGGGCCCTGCGGGGCCCTGGGCGGCGGCGTGTGCTTCCTCAACCTGCTCGCCAGCGGGCTGGATAGCGCCGGGCGCGAGGCGCTTACGGCCGAATTCCACGGCTGGTTCCGCTCCCGGACGGAGCAGTACGGCGGCGAGGGCTGCGACGACATACTCGGCGGCGACCGCGCCAACATGTTCTCCGTCTGCCCGGCCATAATCATGGACAGCTACGCCAAGTGCGTGGAGCTGCTGGAAGGGCGCGGCCTCGCATGAACTGGCGGGCCTTTGCGAAAACCGCGAGCGTCTGCCCCGTCTGCCTGCGCAAGATCGAGGCCGAACGCGCCGTGGGCGAGGACGGGCGCGTATATCTCGCAAAGCGCTGCCCCGAGCACGGCGAGTTTTCCGCCCTTATCTGGGAGGGCGGCTTTGTGGACTACCTGCTCTGGGACACGGCCAAAGGCGGCGTCCCGGGGGCGGCGCGCCCGGCGGAGCCCGGCTGCCCGAACGCCTGCGGGCTCTGCGCCGGGCATGAGAGCGAGCCCTGCTGCGTGCTCCTGGAGCTCACGGCCCGCTGCAACCTCGGCTGCCCGGTCTGCTTCGCCTCGGCCGGCGGGGAGGCCGCCGCGCCCGACCCCACGCCGGGCGAGATAGCCGGCATCTACGACATGCTGCTCGCCAACGGCGGACCCTTCAACATACAGCTCTCCGGCGGGGAGCCCACCATGAGGGACGACCTGCCGGAGATAGTGGCGCTCGGGCGGGAGCGGGGCTTTCGCTACTTCCAGCTCAACACTAACGGCCTGCGCCTCGCCGCCGGGTCCGGCTACGCGGCGGAGCTGCGGGAGGCCGGGGTGAGCTGCGCCTTTTTGCAGTTCGACGGGCTCAGCGAGGGCGCTTACAGGGCCCTGCGCGGGCGGGAGCTGCTGGATATCAAGCTCCGCGCGATAGATAACTGCGCCGCGGCGGGCCTGCCCGTGGTGCTGGTGCCCACGCTCGCGCCGGGCGTAAACGTGGACGGGATAGGCGATATACTGCGCTTCGCGCTCTCCCGCGCCCCGGCCGTGAGGGGGGTGCATTTCCAGCCCGTCAGCTATTTCGGCCGCTGCGCGCTGGCAGCGCCGGAGCTGCGGCTGACCATACCCCGAGTGCTCGGCGAGATCGAGGCGCAGACGGGCGGGCTCATGCGCCGCGAGCACTTCGCCGGCGGCGGGGCGGAGAGCTCCTACTGCTCCTTCCACGCGAGCTACAGCGTGAAGGGAGGCGCGGTAAAGGCCCTGCCCCGGCGCAGCTCCGGCTGCTGCTGCAAGAGCTCCGGGGCGCGTGACTTCGTGGCCGCGCGCTGGGGCGTCCCCGGGCGGGACGGGCCGGAGGACGGCTTCGACGCCTTCCTCCGCGAGGCGAACGAGCGCTGCTTCACCGTCTCGGGCATGCTCTTCCAGGACGCGGACACGCTGGACCTGGAACGCCTGCGCCGCTGCTATGTGCTCGAGGCCGACCCCAGGTACGGGCTCGTGCCCTTCTGCGCCTACAACCTGACGTCGCGCGGCGGGAGGGCGCTTTACAGGCGATGAGGCGGACGGCGCTGGAAAACTGGATTTGCTCGCTCGAGGGCATGGCGGAGCTCTCTCGCGTCTCGCTCGAGGCGCTGCAATTAGAGCGGCTCAACGCCCTGCTGGCGCGGGAAAAGGCCCGCGGCGGCTTTTATTCCGCCCTGCCCGCAGAGCTGGGGAGCCTGGCGGAGCTCAAAGGCCTGCCCTTCACCACGGCGGACGACCTGGCGCGCCGCGCGCCCTCGCTGCTGCTCGGCTCGATGGGCGGCGTCAAGCGCATAATCACCGGCGCGACCAGCGGCACCACCGGGGCGAGCAAGCGCGTGTTCTACACCGAACGGGATATCGAGCACACGGTGGGCCTCTTCGCCGCGGGGATAAGCGAGCTCGCCGGGCCAGGGGACGCGGTGCTTGTGGCCATGCCCTTCTCGGGCCCGGACGGCCTGGGCGAGCTTATATGCCGCGCCGTCGAGAGGCTCGGCGCGCGCGGCGTGCGCGCGGGCGTCATGCAGCCGCTGGGCCGGCTGGACGAGCTGCTCGAATCGGAAAGACCCGCGGCCTACATAGGCATGAGCGTGCCGCTGCTCTCCCTGCTGCGCTGGCGCTCGCTGCGCGGGCGGGAGCTGGTGATAAGGCGCGCCCTCGTCTCCGGCGACGCCTGCCCGGCGGGGGTCTGCCGGGAGATAGAGCGGCTGCTCGGCTCCAGGCTCTTCCCGCACTACGGCTCGCGCGAGATGTGCCTAGGCGGGGCGGTGACCTGCCCCGCGCACGAGGGTATGCACCTGCGCGAGAACCACATTATCGCCGAGATTATAGGCCCGGGGGGCGAGAGCCTGCCCGAGGGCGAGCGCGGCGAGCTCGTCATAACCACCATAGACATGGAGGCCCTGCCGCTCATACGCTACTGCACCGGGGACTACACCCGCTTCCTGCCGCAGTGTCCCTGCGGCGGCGTCACGCGGCGCATAGACGCGGTGCACAGGCTCGGCGGGGACGGCATGGAGGCCCTGGACAGCGCCCTCTTCGCCCTGCCCGGCCTCATAGATTACTCCGCCCGCCGCGAGGGGGACCGTCTGGCCATATCCGCCGCCGGGGACGTGGACCCGCGCGCGATAGAGCGCCTGGCGGGCCGCCTCGCAGGAAAAGTATCGGCCAGCGCCGAGCCCGCAGGGCCGCTCTTCGCCGGCTTCTACGCGGGGAAGCGGCGCATATTGGAGGGAACAGGATGAAAATACTTGTCAGCAACGTGGGCAGCACCTCGCTCAAATTCAAGCTCTACGACATGCCGTCGGAGCGAGTGCTCTGCTCGGCCAGGGTGGAGCGCGTCGGCTCCTCCGACGCGATATACTCCTGGGAAAACAGCCTGGACGGGACGGGAAAGCGCGCCTCCGGCCTGGACATACCCGGCTACACAGACGGCATCCGCCTCTTCCTCGCCGACATGTGCGGGCCGGGCGGCCCGGCCTCCGGCATGGAGGAGATAGCCGCCGTCGGCTTCAAGACCGTGCTCGCGCGCGGCTTTTACGGCGTGCACGAGCTGACGGACGAGGTGCTTGAGGCCATGCGCGAATACCTCTTCGTGGCCCCGGCGCACAACGGCCCCTACCTCGAGGCCATCGCCTGCTTCAAGGCCGTAATGCCCGGCGCCCGCCTGGTGGGCTGCTTTGAGACGGCCTTCCACCGCACTATACCGCTCAGCCGCGCGCTCTACGGCGTGCCCTACGAGTGGTATGAGAAGTACGGCATAAAGCGCATGGGCTATCACGGCGCGTCGCACTCCTATGTGGCGGACACGCTTGCAGGCATGTTCGGCGCCACGGGGCGCGCCGTATCCTGCCATCTGGGCGGGAGCTGCTCGCTCTGCGCCATAGAGGACGGAAGGAGCGTGGACACCAGCTTCGGCTTCTCGCTGCAGACCGGGGTAATGCACGCCAACCGCACGGGCGACCTCGACCCCTATGCCGTGCCCTACCTCATGAGCCTCGGCCTGTCCATGGACGAGTGCCTCGAGGGCCTCGCCAGGCGCGGCGGCCTGCTCGGGATTTCCGGCGTGTCCAACGACCTGCGCCAGGTCCAGGAGGCGGCGGAGGCCGGCAACGCGCGCGCTAAGCTCGCCGTGGACATGTTCGTAAACCAGATAGTCCGGTACGCCGGCGCCTTTACCGCCGAGCTCGGCGGGCTGGACAACCTCGTATTCACCGGGGGCATAGGCGAGAACAGCGCCGAAGTGCGCCGGCGCGTCTGCTCCGCCCTGGCCTGGCTGGGCCTCGAGCTCGACGAGGCGGCCAACGCCGCGCCGAACGCCGGCGCGCGGGTCATAAGCGCGCCGGGAAGCCGAGTGAGGGCGCTGGTCGTCCCGGCGAACGAGGAGCTGGGCATAGCGCGCAGGACCTATGAGACGATAGGATAAAAAAATTCCCGGAACATCGGTTCCGGGAATTTTTGCGCGCTCAGTCCTCGCCCGTGAGCTCCACGACGGTCATCTCGTGGCCGGTGGAGGGTATGTACTTTTCCACCACGTCGCGCGTGAGCAGCTTCATGCTCGAGGTGTTGACGCAGGGGTGGCAGCCGAAGTACTCCTGCCGCAGCACGTCGCCGTCAACGACGAGGCGCACGCGCCCCGCCTTATCGTTCATAAGGCCCATTACGCTCACCGCGCCGGGCTGTATGTCCAGCAGCTCCAGCATAGCCTCCTCTGGCGCGAAGGAGAGCCGGCTCACGCCGAGCTTCTTCGAGAGCTCCTTCGTCCGGAAGGGCTTATCGCCCGGCATGAGCAGGAGGTAGAAGTCCGTCTTCTGCCTGTTGCACAGGAAGAGGTTCTTGCAGATAAGCACGCCGAGCACGGCGTCTATTTTGTTGCAGTCCTCCATGGTCATCGCCGGCATGTCGAAGTGGTCGGTGCGCCAGTATTCTATGCCGAGCTTATCGAGATAGTCGTAAACCCGCGCCTCGCGCGCGAGCCTGCCGGAGCAGTCGTCCGGCCGGCCGTGAAAGAGTTCCATGTCAATGCCTCCCAGTGTCGTATGGGGGTATTATAGCACGGAAAAAGCGCTTTGCAAAGCCCGGCCTGGCGCGGCCGGCGCGGCCGGAATAAAAACCGGACGGCAAAGGCCGTCCGGCAGGCGCCGTTATTGTTTTTTAGGTATCGCCTTGTTCACAACGTAGCAGAGCAGCATCGTTATGAGCACGCTGGGCAGGGTGTAGCCCGTGGGCAAGTCGACGTGCATCATGAGGCGGTAGACCACGAGGCCTACGGCCCAGACCACGAGGTTCGGCCAGTCGAAGGCGGCTTTGAGGCTGTCCTTCTTGAGTATGAAGTAGGTGGTGAGCTGCACGGCTATCATGGGCGCGAACACGCTTCCGATGAGGTAGAGGAAGTTCATGATGTTGTCCATGTTGAAGAGGCAGGCGCCCACGGTGCCTACGACCGTGGCGATGATGCCCATGGTCTTGCCGTTGAGCTTCTTCGTAAGGCTCTCGGCGGAGACGCCGGCGCTGAAGGCGTCGAGGAAGGTGGTCGTGACCGTGGAGAGTATCATGATAAGCAGCGCGGCGACGCCGAGGCCGGCCTTGAGCATTATGTCGGCGATGTTGCTCCCGCCGGTGTAGATGGCGAGGCCCATGCCTATGACGTACATCCAGCAGCTGACGAGGCCGTAGGTGATCGTGCTCCAGAGCGTGGCCTTGAAGGGCTTTTCCGCCTCGCGCGTGTAGTCGCTGATGACGGGCAGCCAGCTCAGGGGCATGGCGACGGCGTTCTCAACGCCCATGCCGAAGGTGAAGACGTCCGTGCTGCTCGCGCCGGGGTTGCCCTCGCGGAAGATGACGACGCTCAGCACCACGGTGAGGATGAAGAGCAGGGCCATGGTTATCTTGTTCAGGAGGCCGAGGTTCGTGACGCCGATGGCTATCCAGACGATTATGAGCACGCCGATGACTATGCTCCACACGGGGATGCCGAAGGCGAAGATCTCGTTGGTGGCGAGGGCGCCGTCGTAAATCATAATGCCCGTCCAGCCGACGAGCTGCACGACGTTCAGGAGGGCGAAGAGCATACCGCCCTTGGCGCCGAAGCTCATTTTCGTCGTCTCCATGGAACTCTTGCGCTCCCTGCCGCCTATGAGTCCGGCGAGGAAGAAGAGCACGCAGCCTATGACGTGGCCGAGGAATATCGCGGCCAGGCCCTTGCCCATGCCGAGCGGGGCGAAGTAGGTGCCGGTGAGTATCTCGGCGAGGGAGACGCTCGCGCCGAACCAGATAAGGGAATTGGCGAATACGGAAGTCCTTTTCATGTCAGCGCGCCTCCATTTTATATTCATTTTTGATATCGAACGCGTGGTTCATCGGCCCGCGGCCGTGGCCGAGGTCGAGCATGTCGTTCAGCGCGCCGGAGAGGTAGGCCTTCGCGCGCTCCACGCTGTCCGGGAGGCTGAAGCCCTTGGCGAGGTTGGCCGCAATGGCGCTCGAGAGCGTGCAGCCGGTGCCGTGGGTGTTGGGGTTCGCTATGCGCTTGCCGTAGAACCAGCGCGCCTCGCCGTCCGCGTAGAGGAGGTCGTTGGCGTCGTTGAGGTCGTGGCCGCCCTTGCATAGCACGGCGCAGCCGAAGCGCCCGGAGATGGCCTCCGCCGCCTTTTCCATATCGGCGGGGGATTTTATCTCCATTTCGGAGAGGATTTCGGCCTCCGGGATGTTGGGCGTGCAGACCTCGGCGAGGGGCAGGAGGGCGTTTTCCAGCGCGCCTACCGCATCGGGCTGCAAAAGCCGCGAGCCGCTGGTGGCCACCATGACCGGGTCTACCACGATGTGCCGGGCGCCGTAGAAGCGCAGCTTCTCCGCGATGACCTCTATGAGGCCGCTCGAGGAGACCATGCCTATCTTGACCGCGTCGGGGAAGATGTCCGTGAACACGGCGTCCAGCTCCTCCGCGAGGAAGCGAGGCGTGGCCTCCATAATGTCTGTGACGCCGAGAGTGTTCTGTGCCGTCAGGGCCGTTATCGCGCTCATGGCGAATACGCCGTTGAGCGTCATGGCCTTCAGGTCAGCCTGGATCCCGGCGCCTCCGCTGGTATCGCTGCCAGCGATCGTCAATGCTGTTCTCATTGTGATTTCCCCTTTCTCAGCATTGAAGTTTTATATAGCGGCCTGAGGTGGTGCCCCCAACAGGCCGCTGGCAACGCGCGCAGGGCGCGGTTGTCCGCGTATTGATCTAAAACCCGCTCCCGCCGGCGCAAAAGCCGGCAGTCCTGCGGCTTTCCCAACGGTCGAGCCGCGATTTCACCCAAATTCCTTGACAGCCCGGCCTCTTCGCGCTATCCTGCGCTCGTACCCCGGGGCAATCCGAAAGGAGGCCGACAGACTTGGAAAACGATAAGAAAAAATCCTTCGGCGAGTTCGTCACACAGCGCAGGAAGGCGCTCGGGCTCACTCAGCGCGAGTTCGCCGACAAGCTCTTCGTAACCGACAGCGCGGTGAGCAAATGGGAGCGCGGCATGAGCTATCCCGACATCACGCTCATACGCGACATATGCGAAATACTGGGCGTCAGCGAGCACGAGCTGCTCACCGCGAGCGAGGACGTCGAGGCCCGCTCGGCGGAGAAGCTGGCGGCCAAATACCGCCGCTACGCGCGCAACTTCAAGCTCGCGCAGTACATACTCTACGGCGGAGCGGCGCTTGCCTGCCTTATATGCGATGCGGCGGACGGCGGCGGCTTCGGCTGGTCGCTCATCGCGCTCGCGGCGCTGCTCACGGCGGCGAGCCTCACGCTGCTGCCCGCGCTCGTGCCGGAACGCATGGGCGGCGTGAGCGCGGCGCTGGGGCTGATGGCCTCGCTGACGCTGCTGCTCGGCGTTATCTGCGCCGCCGGCGGCTATGGCTGGTTCGCTCCCGCGGCGCTCGGCTCGCTCTTCGGGCTCTGGCTGCTGACCGGGCCGTATATAGTCCGCCGCCTGCCGCTGCCCGGCGCGCTCAAGGGCCGCCGCGCCTCGCTCTACTTTGCCATCTCGCTCTTACTGCTGCTCGCCCTGCTCGGCATCTGCTGCCTGCGCGAGGGCGCCAGCTGCCGCTGCCGCGCGAGCTCACGCGCCACCGCGCGCTGGTCTGGCTCATGATCGTGACGCTGCTGCTCGCGGCGCTTATACTCGCGGCGTTGGGGCTTCGCCGGCGGCTGAAGGGGCCGGCGGCCTGATTAAAGCGCCCGGCACAGCGGCAAAAGCTCCCTCGCGGCGGCCTCGACGTCCGGCTGGGCGAAGAGGGCGGAGACGACCGCCGCGCCCGCGAGGCCGCAGCCGGCGAGCTGGGGCAGGTTCTCCTTCGTGATGCCGCCGATGGCGACGACGGGTATCTTCACCGCACCCGTGATGGCCTGGAAGCCCTCGCGGGTGACAAAATGGCCGCGGACGTCCTTGGTTTCCGTCGGGAAGGCCGCGCCGGAGCCCAGATAGTCCGCGCCCGCCGCCTCGGCGGCCAGCGCCTCCCCGACCGTGTGCGCCGAGACGCCCACGATGCGCTCCGGGCCCAGCAGCTCCCGCGCCTTGGCGCAGGCCATGTCCTCCTGGCCGACATGGACGCCGTCGGCCTTGGAGAGCAGGGCTATGTCCACGTTGTCGTTTATGACGCAGCGGACGCCCATCTTGTGGCAGAGCTCCACAATCCAGCTGGCCTCGCTTAGGAAGCTGCGGGCGTCGAGGTTCTTCTCGCGCACCTGCACAAAGGTCGCGCCGCCCTTCACGGCGGCCTCGACCTGGCGGAGCACGCCGTCCGAGCCCTTGGCCCAGCTGGGGTCGGTCACGGCGTAGAGCGCGAGCTCGCCCGGTTGTATTTTCATAGCGCACCTCCAGAATTATAGCAAAAGAAAAATGCCGGAAAGCCAAAAAATAAGGCGTTTCGCGGCACTCGCAGCAATCTTTCCCTACGTTGGCATTATCCAAATCAGGTCAATGGGTCGAAGCTCGCGCTTCCTCTCAGCCTGCCGGCTCCCCGTATTCTGCCGCCGTGGGCGGCGGCGGTTTTGTTTTTTAATTATACGACACCTGCGTTCATTTTGCAAGCCTTATTGCCTTTCCAGCCGTTATTTTGCCGGGCGCTTGTTTTCACGCCCTGTATATGGTATGATGCCTGTATATTACATTGATTTTTAGGAGGTTTCAGCCATGCTTTCGTCCTGTGGAAATGACTGCGGCGGCGTCCCAGGGCCCGCCAGGGCGCGCGCGGAGAAGCTGGGACGGTGGCTCTGGCCGCTCTTCTGGCTGTTCATCCCCACCCTGATCGCAGGGGCGTTATCGAGCGAGGAGCTCTTTGACGGCGAGCCGCAGCTGATGCTGGCCGGGACGCTGCTCACCGCGGCGGCGCGCCTGGCCTACTGCGCCATACTCTTCGTCCTGGGCGGCGCGCTCCCGCTCTACAGGCGCGCGGCCATCCTGGGGGCGGTAGCCGTGGCGGCCGGCTTCGTACTGCCGGACAGCTCCAGCCCCTTCGCCCTCTTCCTGTACACCGTCGTGGCAGTCGCGGACGCCTACGCCGCCTACTGCGAATTCTCCGCCCACGCGAAGGCCCTCGAGGGCGTGGACGACGTCCTGGCCAGGAAGTGGAAGGCTCTCTTCTACGTCTACCTCATCCCCCTGCTCGCCGCCGTATTCCTGCTTTTGCTGGCCGCGCTGGTTTCGCTCCTGCTCTTCACCCTGCTGGCCCTCGCCATATTGATCACGGAGCTCGTCGCGTCAATATTGAAGCTCGTCTACCTCTACCGCACGGCGAGGATATTCCGTATGCTCGCCCAGGACCTGTAAATACGGACGCGCGCCGCCCGGCTTCCCGCCGGGCGGCGCGTCCTTTTCACCAGGCGCGCCTCTTGGCCTGGAGCGCGCGCAGCTGCCTTGCAATCTCGGCGCAGCGGGCGTTGTGGTAGCGCATGTAGTCCTTCTTTGCGGCTCTCTCCTCGTTCTGGCGGGCCTGGAAGTCACGCCAGCTCTCGCAGTCCTTGTGGCACCCGTCGTGATAGGCGCCGCAGCTCATCCGGCACGGCAGCATGTTCATGCACTCCTTTAAAAAAATTACAGAGCCTTCAAGCGCGCGAGGGCGCGCCGGCTCTGTCGGGGCTGGTCATGTGTTCGGTTTTGCGGGAAGGGAAAGTACTTTTCTCATACCTGCGCTCCTGTATACTGGCTACATACAGTATAGACCCCCGGCGCGGGAAAGGCAAGCGCGCGCGGGTTAAGGGCGTGTAAAAATTTCCCGCCTGTTTTTGTCAGGAATTAACACATCCCGCCCCCGCGCGGGGCGGGAAAGCCCCGGGGCGGCGCGCCCCGGGGCCAAATCCTATTTCGCCGTAATTTCCCCGCTGCGGTAGAGGGACAGGAGCTCCTTGAGCGCGGTTATGCGGCGGCGGAGCACCGCGCCCTCGTCGGTGTCGGCTATGTAGCGGCGGCGCGGGAAGGTCTCTATATTCACGGAGTCGGACTCTATGTCCGCGTTGTCGCTGAGCACCTTGGCCACGCCCTCGAAGGGCCTGTGGCTCTTGAGGCCGATGCCGTGGGAGCTGTAGATAAGCGTGTAGCCGGCGATGCCCGTGGTCTTCTGGTAGGCCTTGCAGAAGCCGCCGTCGATTACGAAGAGCCGGCCCCCGGCCTTCACCGGGCTCTCGCCCTTTATGGTCTTGACGGGCGTATGGCCGTTGATGATATGCCCCGTGTCTGGGTCGAGGCCGAACTCGGCGAGGATCATGCGGGCCGTGGCCTCGTCGTTCCAATACTTGAAGTAGGCGTTGCGCGGCTCGGCCCAGGTGCTCTTGTCGTCCACCATGGCGCGTTCAAAGGTGTGGAACACGCGGCCGGAGAATGGGCTGTCGTTCCCGCACCAGAGGTACCACATCATGTCCAGCGCGCTCTCCTCGCCGCGCACCCATGCGCTCTTGACCACGGCGTCGGCGTAGTCCATAAGCGCCTTGCCGGAGTACCACCGGCCGCCGTGGCGCACCCGGGCGAACTGCCCGTCCTCCGTAAGCGGGATGCAGCCGTGATAGAGCAGGTTGCCGTTGCAGACGAGGTAGGTGCTGCCCTTGCGGTAGATGAAGTCCAGGTGGCGGCGCAGGGGCTGGCTCTCGCGGAAGGCGTCGACGTATTCGGCGACAAGGCCGCTCTCCGCCTCGGTCAGGGCGTAGGGGTCGGCGGGGTCGACCGTGGGCAGGCGGCGCGTGTTGAGCGGGTATACGCCGCCCTCCAGCTCCACCGTCCAGTCGCCGAAGTTCACGCGCTTGAGCATGAGCCTGTCGTCCATGCCGTAGCCCGGGTGGCGCATGATAACCTGGCCCTCCAGCTTGAAGCCGAGCACGGAGAGGGCGAGCTTGCGCGTTTTGTTGTCCGCCGAGCCGTAGACGCGCTCGCAGAACTCGGCCAGCGCGCGCAGGCTGACGCCGTAGCGCCGCTCCAGCGTCAGCTCGTTGCCGTAGTCGCAGGTTATGCGCAGCACAGTGAAGATGCACGCGGGCGAGCCGGAGGCCGCGCCCAGCCAGAGTATGTCGTGGTTGCCCCACTGTATGTCTATGTGCCTTTGGCGCATCAGCGTCTCCATGATGCCCGCCGGGTCGGGCCCGCGGTCGAAGATATCGCCCACGACGTGCAGGCGGTCTACGGCTAGGCGCTTAATCAGCGCGGCCAGGGCGGTGATGACGCTGTCCGCCGCGCCGTTGGCGGCAATGCTGTCCAGTATCGTGCCGTGATACCGGTGCTGGTTGGCGTCCTCGTCGCGCTGTATGTGCAGCAGCTCGTCCAGCACGAATTCCCAGCCCTCCGGCATGGATTCGCGGACATACTCGCGCGTATACTTGCTCGAAAGCGTCTCGGCCAGCAGGCAGAGGTCCTCGAGCGTGTTGCGCACGCGGGCTTCGGTGAGCTCGCCCCGCTCGCGCAGGGTGGCCAGCTCCTCCCGTGGGTAGTAGATTATGGAGCACAGCGCGCGGCAGGCCTCTATGCCGCGGCGCCGCTCAAGGAGGCGGCGCACCTTCTCCAGTATTACGCCGGAGCAGTTGTTGAGTATGTGCCGCACGGCGGCGCTCTCGCCGTGCAGGTCGCTTATGAAGTGCTCCGTGCCCTTGGGCAGGGCGAGGATGGCCTCCAGGTTGATTATCTCCGAGCAGGCGGCCGCTTCGTTCGGATACTTTTCGGAGAGCAATTCGAGGTATTCGCGCGAAAATTCGCCCATAAGCGTGGCCTCCAATTCAGTTTCTTATACCTAGATTTTACCCGCGGGAGGCCCCGCTTGCAACAGGTTTTTTGTAAAACCGGCCTCTTTTTCTTCCCGCCGCGCTCTCGCGGGGCGCCGGCGGGCCCGCACTTGACAAATCCGCGCGCGGGTGCAATAATATAAACACACAGGGGAGCCACCGGCTGAGAGGAAGTTTACGCTTCGACCCTTTACCTGATTCGGATAATGCCGACGTAGGGAGTATGCAGGGTCCAGGGCTCCCGTCAGGGGGCCTTTTTGTATTCCCTGTGCGCCCGGCGCGCAAGCGCCGGCGAAGCTCCTGAAAGGAGGGAGACGCGGACAAATATTAAGGCGCTCGGGCGTTTCCGCCCGTGCCGGACGGAGGGGGAGCGCCCTGCGCCCGGGCCAAAAAGCAGCGATGGGAAGCCGTGTTCCGGCGTGAGAGGAGGCCAGTAAGCCTCGACCGCTATTTCAACCTTCTGCGGGGTTGACGCTGCGCCGCGCCATTTGCCCGCAAGCCTCTTCTTCAAGGAGTGAACATCATGATCAAAACCAAAAAGCTGGCCATCGCGGCCATATTCGTCGCGCTCGCCGTCGTCGGCAGCGCCTTCATCCAGTTCCCCGTCTTCGGCAGCCAGTGCTCGCCGACGCAGCACATGGTGAACGTGCTGTGCGCCGTGTTCCTCGGCCCCGGCTACGGCGTGGGCGTGGCCTTCTGCGCCAGCCTCATCCGCAACCTCTTCGCCCTGGGCTCGCTCATGGCCTTCCCGGGCAGCATGATAGGCGCGCTCTGCTGCGGCCTCGTGTACATGGCCCTGCGCCGCCGCGGCAACGACGCCGTTGCCCTTGTCTGCACTCTCATAGCCGAAATGTTCGGCACCGGCGTGCTGGGCGGCCTCTGCGCCTATCCCGTGGCCATATTCTTCATGAACGTCGACGCCGCGGCCACCGCCGTCACCGCCTACATCATCCCCTTCCTCATCTCCACCGTGGCCGGCAGCATCATCGCCGGCGTGCTGGTCTTCGCCCTCAAGGCGGGCGGGGCCCTCGACCGTATGCAAAGGAGCCTGAATTCCAGCCGTGCCTGACAGCGACCTCATCGCCGCCGTGCGCGCCAAGCGCCCGCTGGTGCACTGCATCTCGAATATAGTCACCGCCAACGACTGCGCGAACATCCTCTACGCCGCCGGGGCCAGCCCCATGATGGCCGAGGCGCGCGAGGAGATGGCGGAGATAAGCGCCCTCGCGGACGCCGCCGACCTCAACCTCGGCACGCCCTCGCGGGAGAAGTACGCCGCCGCGCGCATCTGCCTGGAGGAATCCAACCGCCTGGGCAAGCCCGTCGTGCTCGACCCCGTCGGCGTCGGCGCGAGCTCCTGGCGGCTTGAAAACGCCGCGCGGCTGCTCTCTGCCGGCAAGCCCGGCATCCTGCGCGTCAACCTCGCCGAGGCCGAGGCCCTCCTGGGCCTGCGCCGGGCCGAGCAGGGCGTGGACAGCCCGGGCGAAGACAGCGCCCTGCGCCGCCGCGCCCGGGCCGCGGGCGGCCTCGCCGGGAGGTTCGGCTGCGCCGTGCTGCTCACCGGGGAGACGGACATAATAAGCGACGGCCGCCGCGCCGCCGCCGTCCGCGGGGGCAGCGCCTTCGCCCCGCTCGTGACCGGCAGCGGCTGTATGCTCAGCGCGCTCTGCGGGGCCTTCGCCGCCGTGACGGACGACATGTTCGCCGCCGCGCTCGCCGCCAGCCGCTACTGGAAGCTCTGCGGCGCCCTCGCCGAGCGGCTCTGCTCCGCCCGCGGGCCGGGCGCCTTCCGCGCCGCGCTGATGGACGCGGCCTGGTCGCTCAAGGACTCCTCAAGGCTCGAAGAAGTACGCGCCGAGAGGCTTGAAGCCTAAGATTTGTACGTCCGGCGCTCCGCGCGCCGGGGCCCTTCTTTCCGCCTCCCCCGCCTTGCCGCGGGGGAGGTTTTTTCGTCCCGGCGCGCCCGCCCCCCGGGCCGCGGGCGCGGATTTGTACGCCTTGGCGGCGCGCTCGAGGATATTTGTATTTAATCTATGCCAAACAATTAACTAATTTAAGCGCATTTGAACGGACAATTTTGTTCTTTGTGAAAAATTTCTTTTATTACAGAAATAATACTTTAATTTTTCGTGGGATATGATATACTACCAGCGGATACGTTATTACTTTTTAGTAATATTGTGTCCGTCGCACAGCAGTACCAAACGGAACCGGGCGGGCGCAAGCCGCCTGTGCGGCCGATACTAAAGGAGGAAAAACGATGCCGGAAAAGACCAGAATCCCCGCTACCGACGAGCTGCTTGTCTCCATGGACAAGTACTGGAGGGCCGCGAACTATCTCGCCGCCTGCCAGCTCTACCTTCTTGACAACCCCCTGCTGGAGAAGCCCCTGGCCGAGGAAGATATCAAGAAGAAGATAGTCGGCCACTGGGGAACCATACCCGGGCAGAACTTCATCTACACCCACCTCAACCGTGTCATCAAGGAATTCGACCTTGACATGATTTACGTCTCCGGCCCGGGCCACGGCGGCAACGCCATGGTCGCCCAGGACTGGCTCGACGGCAGCTACCAGGAGGTCTATCCCAACATCACCCGCGACAAGGAGGGCATGCAGAAGCTCTTCAAGCAGTTCTCCTTCCCCGGCGGCATCCCGAGCCACGTCGCGCCCGAGACTCCGGGCTCGATAAACGAGGGCGGCGAGCTGGGCTACTCCCTGGCCCACTCCTTTGGCGCCGTCACCGATAACCCCGAGCTGATTGTCGCCTGCGTGGTCGGCGACGGCGAGGCCGAGACCGGCCCTCTCGCCACCAGCTGGCAGCTCAACAAGTTCATCAACGCCAAGACCGACGGCGTCGTGCTCCCGATACTGCACCTCAACGGCTATAAGATAGCCAACCCGACCGTCTTCGCCCGTATCCCGCACGACGAGATCGAGGCCTTCTTCTACGGCTGCGGCTGGGAGCCGCACTTCGTGGAGGGCAAGGACCCCATGACCATGCACCGCGCGATGGCCGACGCCCTCGACGACTGCATCGAGAAGATCCTCGCCATCCAGGAGGACGCCCGCGTCAACGGCAACACTGCCCGCCCGCGTTGGCCGATGATAGTCCTGCGCACCCCGAAGGGCTGGACCGGCCCCGACTACGTCGACGGCCTCAAGGTCGAGGACTACTGGAGGGCGCACCAGGTGCCCATCAACCCCGACACGCCGGAGCACATCCGCCAGATTGAGAACTGGCTGCGCAGCTACAAGCCCGAGGAGCTCTTCGACAAGGACGGCCATCCGGTCCCCGAGATCCTGGCCCTCGCCCCCGAAGGCGACCGCCGCATGGGCATGAACCCGCACGCCAACGGCGGCAAGCTGCTCAAGGACCTGCGTATGCCGGACTTCCGCGACTACGGCGTGGACATCCCCTTCCCGGGCAGCGTCGAAGCCAGCGATATGACCGAGCTCGGCAAGTTCGTCCGCGACATCTACAAGCTCAACAGCGCCGAGCGCAACTTCCGCTGCTTCGGCCCCGACGAGACCAACTCCAACCGCCTCCAGGCCGTGTTTGAGGAGACCGACCGCGTCTGGGACGGCGACACCTGGGATATCGACGACCACCTCGCCGCCGACGGCCGCGTCATGGACTCCATGCTCTCCGAGCACGTCTGCCAGGGTATGCTGGAAGGCTACCTGCTCACCGGCCGCCACGGCTTCTTCAACAGCTACGAGGCCTTTATCCGCATAGTCGACTCTATGTTCAGCCAGCACGCCAAGTGGCTCAAGGTCTGCAACCAGCTCCCCTGGAGGGTTGACATCTCCTCGCTGAACTACGTCCTCGCCTCCAACGTCTGGCAGCAGGACCACAACGGCTTCACGCATCAGGACCCCGGCTTCCTGGACCATGTCGCCAACAAGAAGGCCGACGTCGTCCGCCTCTACCTGCCCCCCGACGCCAACTGCCTGCTCAGCTGCTTCGATCACTGCATCCGCAGCCGCAACTACGTCAACGTGATAGTCGCCAGCAAGCACCCGCGTCCCCAGTGGCTCACCATGGAGCAGGCCGTCAAGCACTGCACCCAGGGCATAGGCATCTGGCAGTGGGCCAGCACCGACGCCGGCTGCGAGCCCGACATCGTCATGGCCTGCTGCGGCGACACCCCGACGCTCGAGACCCTCGCCGCCGTCACGATACTGCGCGACGCCTTCCCCGAGCTCAAGATCCGCGTGGTCAACGTCGTCGACCTCATGCGCCTGCAGAGCGAGGAGCAGCACCCGCACGGCCTGAGCCAGCAGGATTACGACATGCTCTTCACCAAGGATAAGCCCATCGTCTTCGCCTTCCACGGCTATCCGAGCCTTATCCACGAGCTCACCTACAAGCGCCACAACAAGAACCTGCACGTCCGCGGCTACATCGAAGAGGGCACCATTACCACCCCGTTCGATATGCGCGTGATGAACCACCTCGACCGCTTCAACCTGGCCCAGACCGCCATCAACAACCTGCCGCAGCTCGGCAACCGCGGCGCGTACCTGATCCAGCAGCTGAAGGACAAGCTCGTCGAGCACAAGCAGTACATCGCCAAGTACGGCGTCGACCTCCCCGAAGTCTCCGATTGGAAGTGGACCGCCGCGAAGTAATCCGGTATCTATAACTACAGAAAGGACGCCCTCCGGGGCGTCCTTTTTTGCCGCTGCGGCCGCGCGCTGAAACTTAGGCGTATGCGCCTTCGTCTCACCATATAATTGAACCGGCGGCGGTTGACCGCCCGGGTCAAATCCGTTAAAATGGAGAAAAGGAGGTGCGGCTATGTACTGCCACAAATGCGGCGCCAGGCTCGCGCCGGAGAGCCGCTTCTGCCAGCGCTGCGGCGCGAGGGTAGCGGATATAGAGGAGGACAGGCCGTCCCCGGCGCCTCCGGAGCCGGAGCCGCCCGAAGCGGCAAAGGCGCCCGAAGCGGAGCAGGAAGCCCCCTCCGGCGCGCAGGAAATCCCCTCCGGCGTGGAGGCGGAGCTCTTCGGCGCGGAGCCGGAGTCCCCGGCCCCGGAACCCGCGCGGCGCGGCGCGGCCCAGCGAGCGCCGCAGCGCGCCGCACGGCGCAGGACGCGCCGCAACGCCGCCGCCATCGCCCTCGCGGCCGTAGCCGCGCTGGCGCTTATCCTGATAATATACATCCTCGCCATGCGCTCCGGCGTATCCCCGGAGTGGCCGGGCCCGGCCGGGACGCCCGCCGCCGGGGCGTCCGAGCCGCCCTCCGGGACCGCGCCGGCGGAGACGGAGGATATAGAGGAAAGCCCCGAGCCCGGCGAGAGCGCCGTGGCCGATGGGCCCTTCGCCATGCTCTCGGGCTATGAATTCCTCTTCACCGACCACCTGGGCGGCTGGGAGACCCGGCTCAGGATCGCCGCCGACGGAAGTTTCTCCGGCCGCTACACGGCCGTCAGCCGCGGCAACCCGCGGCCCTCGCTCGAGCTCCCGGAGCTACCCGCGGGCTACAGCTACACCCTCGCGGCCAACTTCAGCGGCCGCTTCGAGCGCGTGTCCGGCGCGGACGGCGGGGCGCTCCGCCTGCGCATAGAGGGGCTCGAATACGCCGAGCCGCGCGACAGCTGGTATCTGAGCGAAGAGGACGGGACGCTCTACATCTACGGCACGGCCAGGGGCTTCGACTATGTCTCCGAGTATGAGCTCCTTCTGCCCGGCTACGATTGCTCCGCGCTCAGCGGCTCCTGCCGCAACTGGATCGCCTCCGCCCTCGAGCTGGACCGCTGCCCTGAAACGCTGCAAACCCCCGCGCTCCGCAACCCGAACACCGAGGAGGCCTTCGCCGCCATACCCGCGCCCGCGGAGGAGGGGGAATAAAATATCCGCCGGCCTGGGATTATCCGGGCCGGCGGTTTTTTACGCTGTTTCGGGGCCGAGCTTGGAGAGGACTTCCTTGAAGTAGTCCGGCAGTTCGGTAACGAGGCGGATTTCCCCGCCGCTGCGCGGGTGGATAAAGCGGAGCTCGCGGGCGTGGAGGCACTGGCCCTCGAGGCCCTTTTCGGGCGAGCGGCCGTACACCCCGTCGCCGAGCAGCGGGTGGCCGATGTAGGCCATGTGTACGCGGATCTGGTGCGTGCGGCCAGTCTCCAGCCGGCAGCGCAGGTGGGTCCAGCCGTTGTAGCGGCCTATAACCTCCCAGTGCGTGACGGCGCGGCGGCCGCTGGGCACGACGGCCATGCGCTTGCGGTCCGCGGGGTGGCGGGCAATAGGCGCGTCCACCGTGCCGGAGTCTTCGCGCATACGCCCGTGGACGACGCACTCGTACACGCGCGCGAGGCTGTGCCCGGCAAGCTGGGCGGAGAGGCCCAGGTGCGCGAAGTCGTTCTTCGCGGCGATTATGAGCCCCGAGGTGTCCTTGTCTATCCTGTGGACTATGCCCGGCCTCTTTTCGCCGCCTATGCCGGAGAGCGAGTCGCCGCAATGGTACATAAGTGCGTTGACAAGCGTGCCGTCCGGATGGCCGGGCGCGGGGTGGACCACCATGCCGCGCGGCTTGTTCACGACGATTACATCCGCGTCCTCGTACACTACGTCGAGGGCTATATCCTCGGCGCGCAGCTCTATCTCGGCCGGGTCGGGCAGCGCCACGGCGTAGAGCTCGCCAGGCGCGGTTTTACGGTTCTTCTTCACCGGCGCGCCGGAGAGCGTGACCGCCCCGGCGTCCAGCAGCCTCTGCGCCTGCGAGCGCGTGAGGGCGTCTATCGAACGCGCGAGGAGAGCGTCGATGCGTTCGCCGCTCTCCTCGGACTTTACAAACAATATCTCGCTCATTTGTCGGAAAATTCGGCCAGGATTTCTTCAAGCGTGAACTCGTGCCCGGCCTCCGGCCTGGCCTTGGCGGCCCCGGCCGCGGCGTCAGGCTTCGCGGCCGGCTCCGGGTCATAGTTGGGCGTGAGGTAATAGGCGTAGCCCTCCTCCTTCTCCGGCGCGGCCTGGGCGGGCGCGGCCTTGGGCGCGTTCTCCCACTCGGCGAAGGGGTTCGCCGGGTCTACGGGGGTGGCGCTGCGGGCCGCCTGGGCCGGGCGGCGCTGGGGCCTGGGCTGCTGCACGGGGATGCGCGTGCGCTGCGCCGGGGCGGGCTGCTGCCTGGCGGCGCGCTCCACGTTCGCCTTCGCGGCCTCGCGGGCCGGGACGCGGCGGGAGCTGCCCGAGCCCTTTGCGTGGCTGCCGCCCGTGTGGGTGCGGCTGCCGGCGCTCCTGGCGCGGGGCTTCGCCCCCTCCTCCCCCGCGGCGGGCTGCTTCGGCGTCTTATACTCGCGGCTGAAGAGGATGTAGATGCAGAAGAGGATGCCGCAGCAGGATATGAACATATCCGCGACGTTGAAGATGGCGCCGAAGGGCGTGTCCTGCAAAAATACGGGCTGGAACATGTCCACGACGTAGCCGAAGAGCACGCGGTCGATGCAGTTGCCTATCGCGCCGGCCAGCACGCCGACGACGGCCCAGCGGCCCACCGCGCCCTTGATAAGGCCGCGGCGTATCGCGTACACGGCGATGGCGACGAACAGCAGCGCTATCACGACGAATATCCAGCGCCAGCCGCCGCCCTGCAGTATCCCGAAGGCGGCCCCGGTGTTGTGGATATTCACGAGGTCCAGCACCCCGGGTATGAGGTGCACGGCCCCGGTGTCCAGCGTGATATTCACCGTGACAAAGTATTTAAGCCCCTGGTCGAGTATGAGGACCAGCACGGCGGCGATTGCGTAAATCATGGCGCTTCCTTTCCGGCCCGGGCGCGGCGCGCCAGGGCCCGGCCGGTTTTGCCGGGGCATGACGGGGGGCGTCCGGCTCCATACCGCCCATGCGGGCGGGCGCAGCCTTGCGCCTGCGGGTCACGCCCCGGATCCTATTCCTAAATCAGGCCTTGACGGCTTCGGCGCAGCGCGGGCAGAGCTCGGGGTGCTCCGCGTCGGAGCCAATGCCGGCGGAGTGCGTCCAGCAGCGCGGGCACTTGGGAAGCTGGCTGGCCTCCACCTTGACGGTGACGCCGGGCAGCTCGGTGCCGGCCCAGCCCTCGATGGGCTCCTCGGTCTCGCAGAATTCGGAGACGATGCACAGCTGGGCGAGGTTCGCGTCCTTGACGCTCTCCCAGGCGGCCTTCGCCTCGGGCGCGACGGAGACGGTGACCTTGGCGTCCAGCGGCTTGCCTATGACCTTCTCGGCGCGGGCGAGCTCCAGGGCCTTGTTCACGTCGTCGCGCAGGGCCATGAGGTTGGCCCAGCGGGCGGCCTCGGCGTCGGAGAGCTTCAGGGCCCCGTCAACCGCGGGCATGTCGTTGAGCATGACGTGGCGCTTGTCTGCGTCCTTGCCGTGCGGCATGGCCTGCCAGACCTCGTTGCTGGTGAAGGCCAGGATGGGCGCGAGCAGGCGCATGAGGTGGTCGAGGATGACGTAGATGGCGGTCTGGGCGCTGCGGCGGGAGAGGGAGTCCTTCGCGTCGCAGTACAGGCGGTCCTTTATCACGTCGAGGTAGAAGTTGGACATGTCCACCACGCAGAAGCTGTGGACGGCGGCGGTGACGGCGAAGAACTCGTACTTCTCATAGGCGTTCAGGCACTTTTCGACCAGCGCGTTCAGGCGGCTGAGGGCCCAGCGGTCGAGCTCGGGCATCTCGTTCACCGGCACCATGCCGGTGTCGGGGTCAAAGCCGTCGAGGTTGCCGAGGATATAGCGCGCGGTGTTGCGGATCTTGAGGTACTTCTCGCTGAGCTGCTTGAAGATGGCGTCGGAGCAGCGCATGTCGAGGCGGTAGTCGGCGCTGGCGGCCCAGAGGCGGACGATGTCCGCGCCGTACTTGGCGATGAGGTCGGCGGGGTCGACGCCGTTGCCGAGGC
>CALWYP010000002.1 GCA_944385795.1 uncultured Oscillospiraceae bacterium
TGGAGACGACTATGACTATGCCGACGCCCACCCAGTAGTTGATGCCCCAGAAGTCGTGGAGCAGCGTGGCGATGGCGTTCAGGCTGCCGCCCGCGGCGGAGATTATCGTCACAAAGAACGAGAGGTCAAAGAGGATGACCACATACTTGTTGCCAAAGAGCTTCGTGACCCAGCTCTCATAGTCGTAGGCGTGATAGAGCCTCGAAAACTCCATCGAGCAATAGAGCGCAAAGCCGAGCAGCGCCATGGCCACGAGCGTCATGATTATGCCCGGGATGCCAAAGCCGACGTAGTACTGGTTGAGCTGGGTGCCGCTGGCGACGCCGGGGCCGAAGTGGGTGCCCATCCAGACGGAAGCTACGCCTATGAACACCGGCAGGCCTTTCTTCTTCGTGTTTTCCATATTTGACCCTCTTTCTTTCACGGCTCCCCCCGGAGCCGGAGCTTGGCGCGCATATTTTTTCAAAACGGCGCCCGTGTGATATGCTTACAGTAAACTTATTGCAGTAAAAAGTCAAGAAAAATTTTCGTGTTTTACCGATTTAAATTGATATTTTTATAACAATCTACAATATTTAGGCTTTTAACCTGTTAAATTCATATAAGAAAATGCGCAAATTTTAATGTTGATGCAGCAATTTTTTGCAAATATCTCTTGACTACGCGGCAGGGGCGTAATAGACTAAATGTATGTTTTTGCATTACTGCAAATGGGAAGGAGAGAAAAAATGAAAATTGCTATGATAGGTTCCGGCGCGGCCGGCAGCGTCTTCGCAAGCTATCTGCGCAAGGGCGGCGCGGACATGTACCTCGTCGACCCCTACAAGGAGCACATGGACAAGGTCGCGGCCGACGGCATGATCTTCCGCAATCCCGACGGCGAGTTCCACGTCACCGGCTTCCACACGGCGGTCACCCCCGAGGGCCTGCCCATAATGGACATTGTCATACTGATGGTCAAGACCACGCAGACGGACGCCGCGTGCGAGAGCGCCAAGCTGCTCGCCGGCCCGGACACCGTTATCGCAACGCTCCAGAACGGCCTGGGCAACGAGGAGGTCGTGAAGAAACACTTCCCCGCCAGCCGTATCCTTTTCGGCTGCGGCAACATGGGCACGGAGCTGCCCGAGCCCGGCGTCTGCGTCAGCAAGCCGAGCGCCGGCGCCGAGAACATGTACTTCGGCCCCTGCGAGATGAACGAGGTCACCCGCGCCGCGGGCGAGTACCTGGAGAAGGCCTTCCGCGACGGCGGCCTGCTGCCCCGCTTCTATGAGGACGTGCGCGAGCGCATCTGGAAGAAGGCCACCTCCAACAGCGGCTTCAACACCGTCTGCGCCGTTCTCCGCCTCAAGATACGCGAGGTCTACGACACCCCCGACGGCGTGAAGCTCGTCTGGGACATCTGGAAGGAGGCCAGCGACGTGGCCGCCGCCCTGGGTATCCCCGGCATCTGGGAATACATGCAGGAGGAGATGCCGCGCGTGGTCAAGGGCCTCGGCGACTACTACCCCTCCATGGCCCAGGACGCGCAGAAGCACCGCCAGACCGAGGTCGATTCCCTCACCGGCGCCATCAGCATGTTCGGCCGCAAGGTAGGCGTGCCCACCCCGACCTGCGACGTCATAACCAGCATGATAAAGGCCATACAGGCCAATTACGAGCGCCAGTACTGATCCGCAGGGCGCTGAATTGATCAACAAATCCCGCCGGTTGCCCGGCGGGATTTGTTATAGGTTTTCGCCTTTGCTTACAGCGCGTCCACGCCGCTGAGCCAGAGGGCGTTGCAGGCGTCGGAGGGCATCTTGTGCCCGTCGCGCGGGCTGAGGGTGAAGCCCATGGCGGCGGGGCCGTCGGCGCTCGCGGAGCGCTTGAACTGCTGCACGAAGAAGCGGCGGCAGTAGCTCCTGAGCCAGTAGACCAGCGTGTCGCGGCCGAACTCGCCCTCGAAGGCTATCTCGGCGAGGCGCAGCACCTTGGCCGGGCTCCCGCCGCGCATAACCATGTGGTAGAGGAAGAAGTCCTGGAGTATATACGGCCCGACGGAGTCCTCGCTCTTTTGCAGCAGCTCGCCCTCGTCGCCTATGGGCAGGAGCTCCGGGGTGACCGGGGTGTCCCATATGTCGCGCAGGGCGGCGGCGAGCGCGGCGTCCTCCGTGGTCTCCGAGACGTACTTCACTATCGCGCGGACCATGGTCTTGGTGAGGCCGGCGTTTATGTCGTAGTTGGAGATCTGGTCGCCGTTATAGGTGCACCAGCCGTCGGCCTGCTCGCTGAGGTCCTTGGTGCCGACGTCTAGGCCGTCCACCTTGTTGGCGATGTCGAGCAGCACCATGGTGCGCTCGCGGGCCTGGGCGTTCTCGAAGACGACGCTGTGGTCGCCGAAGTCGTGGCCAATCGTCTCAAAGTGCTTCTTCACGCTCTCGCCTATCGGGATCACGCGCAGCTCCGCGCCCAGGCGCTCGGCAATCGTGATGGCGTTGTTCTTCGTGCGGTCGGTGGTGCCGAAGCAGGGCATGGTCACGGCGACGATGTTGCTCCTCGGCAGGCCGCACTCGTCCATGGCCCTGGCGCAGGCGAGCATGACGAGCGTGGAGTCCACGCCGCCGCTGACGCCTATGACGGGCCGCCAGCAGTTGGTGTACTGCATACGCTTGATGAGGCCCGCCGCCTGGATGGTCAGGCAGCGCTCGGCGAACTCGGCCAACCCAGCGTCGGGCACGAAGGGCTCGCGCTTGATGCGGCGGGTGAGCTCGGTTTCGGCCCTCTTGAGGCCCCAGGCGTAGCGGGAGATGGCCATACGCGCCATGCCGGCGTAGGTCTGCTCGCGTATACGCGCGCCGTTGAGGTTGAAGATGTCAAACTCGCTGACGGCCATGCCGCAGCCGTCCTCGCTGACGGCGAGCGTCTCGCCGTCGTCCACCACGGCGCACAGGCCGTAGTAGCTCTTGTCGGTCGAGCTCTCGCCCTTGCCGGGAGCGGCGCTGACACAGCCGTAGTGCAGGCGCTTTGTATCTACGGCGAGCGCGGCGAGGGTCTCGCGCCTGGACTGCACGCTCATGGGCTCGTCGGAGAGCTCGCAGATGACCGTCGCGCCGGAGGCGCAGAGGGCCGCGGCGGGCGGCACGGCGAGCTTCCTGTCGGCGGAGAACTGCACGCCCACGGCCAGGCCGTCGAGGACGTCGTAAGCGCAGTAGATAACCTCGCTCTCCAGGTGGCAGTAGTCCGTGTCGTCGAGGTCGATCTCCAAGACCTCGCCCGGGCCCAGCGCGGAGAACACGGTGCCGCGCACATTCTTGCGCGCCGTCAAGCCGAGGATTTCACCGTCGCACACGACGGCGGCGGCGCTGTACAACGCCCCGCGCGCGGCCAGCGGCAGGCCGACTACGACGAGCATGTCGCTGCCCTGGGTGGACGCGGTTATGCGCTTGAGGCCCTCCATGGCCGCGTCGGTCAGTAAGCGCTGGAAGTAGAGGTGGCCGCAGGTGCAGCCCGTGAGCGCGAGCTCCGGGAAGCAGAGGAGCTTCACGCCCTTTTCGCGGGCCCCGGCAATGGCCTCGATGATTTTCCCGGCGTTGAATTCCGGGTCGGCCACGCGCAGCTCCGGCGCGGCCGCGGCGGCTTTCAGAAATCCATCCTTCATAGTGTTATCACCTTATATCTCTCTCAAAGATGCTTGTGCCTATCTGTTTGCCCGGCGCCGGGCGCCGCGGGCGTTAAAAGTCAAACTTCCCGGCGAAGTAGTCCTTCAGCCCGCTTATGGGGACGCGCACCTGCTGCATACTGTCGCGCTCGCGGATAGTGACGCAGTGGTCGGCCTCGGTCTTGTCGTCGCCGACGGTGGTGAAGTCGAGCGTGACGCAGTAGGGCGTGCCGATCTCGTCCTGGCGGCGGTAGCGCTTGCCGATGGAGCCGGTGTCGTCGTACTCGCACATGTAGTGCTTGCTAAGCTCGGCGTAGAGCTCGCGGGCCGGGCCGGCGAGGACCTCCTTCTTGGAGAGCGGCAGGACGGCTATCTTGACGGGCGCGAGGGCCGGGTGGAGGCGCAGGACCACGCGGGTGTCCTTCTTCGCCTCGTCCACGACCTCCTCGTCATAGGCGTCGGCGAGGAAGGCGAGGGTGACGCGGTCGGCGCCCAGGCTGGGCTCGACGACGTAGGGGACATAGTGCTCGTTCTTCTCCTGGTCGAAGTAGGTGAGGTCCTGCCCGGAGAACTCCTGATGCTGCTTGAGGTCGTAGTCCGTGCGGTCGGCGACGCCCCAGAGCTCGCCCCAGCCGAAGGGGAAGAGGTACTCGAAGTCGGTGGTGGCCTTGGAGTAGAACGCGAGCTCGGCCGGGTCGTGGTCGCGCAGGCGCAGGTTCTCCTCGTTCATGCCGAGGTTCACAAGCCAGTCGCGGCAGAAGCCGCGCCAGTAGGCGAACCACTCCAGGTCCGTGCCCGGCTCGCAGAAGAACTCCAGCTCCATCTGCTCGAACTCGCGGGTGCGGAAGGTGAAGTTGCCCGGGGTAATCTCGTTGCGGAAGCTCTTGCCCACCTGGCAGACGCCGAAGGGTATCTTGCGGCGGGTAGTGCGCTGTATGTTCTTGAAGTTGACGAAGATGCCCTGCGCGGTCTCCGGGCGGAGATAGACCTCGCTGGCGCTGTCCTCGGTGACGCCCTGATGGGTCTTGAACATGAGGTTGAACTTGCGGATGTCGGTGAAGTCGCTCTTGCCGCAGACGGGGCAGGCGATGCCGTTCTCGCGGATGAAGGCGACCATCTCGTCGTTGGTCATAGCCTCGGCGCTGACGCCCTCCATCGGGTTTTCGGCCAGCCAGTCCTCTATGAGCTTGTCCGCCCTGTGGCGGCTCTTGCAGGCCTTGCAGTCTATGAGCGGGTCGTTGAAGGTGGTGACGTGGCCGGAGGCGACCCAGACGCGCGGGTTCATGAGTATGGCCGCGTCGAGGCCGACGTTGTACGGGTTCTCCTGGACGAATTTCTTCCACCAGGCTTTTTTCACATTGTTCTTGAGCTCCACCCCGAGAGGGCCGTAATCCCAGCTGTTGGCAAGACCGCCGTAGATTTCGCTCCCGGCGTAGATGAAGCCCCTGTTCTTGCACAGGGCGACCAGCTTGTCCATCGTCTTTTCGGTGTTTTTCATTTCCTTCTCCTTTTCCCGCAGATGGCTTCTGCGGAGACTTAAATTGCGTAATCCCCGGCGTCGGAATACGGCGGAATTTGGCGGGATTACTTCCTTTACTATCGGCGCGGCGTGTGCTATAATGCGCCGTAAGCCGGGCGCGGCGGACGCCGCGCCCCTGCAAGAGTTAATATTAACACATTGTACACACTATATCAATAAAAGTTAAACATTAAATTAGTATAGTACGGAGGATAGGATGGATAAACAGCATCTGCGGCGCTACGCTAAGCTCATCGCCGTCACGGGCGGCGGCGTCAGGCCCGGCCAGAGCGTGGTCATACGCGCCGGGCTGGACCAGCCGGAATTCGTCTGCGCCCTCGTGGAAGAGTGCTACCTCGCGGGGGCCGCCGAGGCCGCCGTGGAATGGGAACACCAGCCCCTCGCCCGGCTGGCCAATAAATATGAGAGCGCGGAAACCCTGGGCGCCGTCAAGCCCTGGGAGGAGGCCCGGCTCCGCTACAGGGCGGACACGCTGCCCGTCATGCTCTATCTCGAGAGCTCGGACCCCGACGGCCTGGCCGGCATAGACCAGGCCAAGCGCGACGCCGCGCTCCGCTCCCGCTACGCCGTTACGAAGCCGATATCCGACGCGATGGAGAACCGCTACCAGTGGTGCATAGCCGCTGTCCCCGGGGCGGCCTGGGCGCGGAAGGTGTTCCCGGGCCTTCCGGACGGCGAGGCCGAAGAGAAGCTCTGGGAGGCCATACTGCGCTGCTCCCGCGCCTGGGAGGGCGACCCGGTGGAGAACTGGCGCGAACACAGCGCCGCGCTCCGGCGCCGCTGCGACGCCCTCAACGCCATGGGGCTTGTGCGGCTCGAGTACGCCTCCGAGGAGGGCACGGCCCTCTCCGTCGGGCTGATACCCGAGGCCATGTTCCTCGGCGGGGCGGAGCTAAACCCCGTCAACGGCGCGGCCTATAACCCCAACATCCCCAGCGAGGAGGTCTACGTCACGCCCCGCGCCGGGGACGCCGAGGGCATAGTATACGCCACAAGGCCGCTCGCCTGCCGCGGCCAGCTAATAGAGGGCTTCTGGATACGCTTCGAAAACGGCCGCGCCGTGGACTGCGGCGCGGAGAAGAACGAGGCCGCGCTGAGGGCGCTCATCGCCATGGACGAGGGCTCGGCCATGCTGGGCGAGTGCGCGCTCGTGCCCTACATGAGCCCCATAAGGGAGAGCGGGCTCATGTTCTACAACACGCTCTTCGACGAGAACGCGGCCTGCCACCTCGCGCTTGGCCGCGGCTATACGGGCAATATCCGCGGCTACGGCAAATACACCCTCGAAGAACTCCGCGCCATGGGCGTCAACGACTCCATGGTGCACGAGGACTTCATGATAGGCTCCGCCAGCCTCGCCGTGACCGGCGTCACGGCCTCGGGCGAACGGATACCCATCTTCACCGGCGGCGGCTGGGCCTTCTGACGCCGCCTCAGCACCCCCTTTGGAGGAACAAATGGACAGGAAGAACGCACAAACTCCGCGCATGGACCGCAAAACGCTCATACTCACCGCCGTCGGCGCGCTGCTGGTCATTGCGATTATTGTCATCGCCGTCGTGCTCATGCAGAGGACGGGTTCGGACTACGAGCGCAATTACGCCGAGGCGATGGAATACTATGTCGCCGGCGAATACGGCGACGCCCTGGCCGCCGCCCAGCTGGCGGCGGACGAAAACCCCACGGAGGAGGCCGTAGTGCTGCTCGCGCGCTGCTGCGCCGCCCTCGGCGACTATGACGCGGCCGTCTCCCGGCTCGAGGGCTGGGTCGCCGCCAACGGCTCCGGCAGCGAGGCCGGCGCCCTGCTGGCCGAGTACCGCAGCCTCGTCCCCGGCGAGGGGGACCCCGAGGACGAGAACACCGTCGTAATCGCCTCTAAGCGGGTCGACCGGGATACGGACACCCTTATCCTGGCGGACGCCGCCCTCACGGAGGCCGACCTGGAGGCCATATCCTCCCTCTCCGGCCTCACCAGCCTGAGCCTCAACGCCTGCTCGCTGGACGACCTGGGCTTCCTCGCGCCGCTCGGCAAGCTCACGACCCTCTCGCTTGAGGACAACGCCATAGAGTCCCTCGAACCCCTGGCCGGCCTGCGCTCGCTCAAGGCGCTGTACCTGAGCGGGAACTCCATAGGCTCGCTCGATCCGCTCTACGGCCTGGACGGCCTGCTGACGCTGGATATACGCGGCCGCGCCATTACGGACACGGAGCTTGAAAAGCTGCAAAGCGAAATACCGGGCTGCACCATACTCACCGACGAGCCGAGCGCCGAGGTCAAGGACCTGAGCCTCGGCGGCGTGAGCTTCAGGAGCGACGCCACCGAGCTCGACCTCTCTGGCCTCGGCATAACCGACATATCCGTGCTCGCCGAGTGCACGGCCCTGGAGAGGCTGGACATCTCCGGCAACGTCATATCCAGCATCTCCGCGCTCGCGGCCCTGCCCAACCTGAAGGCGCTGGACATATCCGATAACGAGATCTCCAACCTCTCCCCGCTCATAGCCCTGTCCGGCCTCGAGAGCCTGGACGCCTCCGGGAACGCCGTGGCCAACGTGGCCGCCCTCTCTGGGCATACGGCGCTCAAGTCGCTCTCCCTCGACGGCAACCCGCTCGAGAATATAGACGCGCTCGCCTCCCTCACCGGGCTTGAGACGCTGAGCCTGCGCGACGCCGGGCTCAACGACGCCATGCTCGGCACGTTCTACTCCCTCGCCGCCCTGCGCAGCCTGGACCTGGACGGGAACGCCGGCATCAGCGGCGGGGCCGCCGACGCGCTGATCGCCGCGCTGCCCGGCTGCGAGATTAACGTCCCGGACGGGATATACTCCGTCGAACTCGGCGGGGTCAGCTTTGACGCCGCCGCGCCCTATGTGGACGCCTCCGGGCTCGGCCTCACGAGCCTCGAGGGCATGGAGCGCTTCACCAACCTCCAGATACTCGTCCTGGACGGCAACCCGGGTATAGACCTCTCCGGCGCGGCCGCGCTCGACGGCCTCGCGTCGCTGGAGCTCGCCGGCTGCGAGCTCACGGACGTCTCCGGCCTCGCGGCGCTTGGCAGCCTGCAGACCCTTAACCTCATGGACAACAGCCTCCGGGACATCTCGCCCCTGCGCCGGCTCTCCTCCCTCACGGAGCTGCACCTGAGCGGCAACGGCGAGCTCACGGACATCTCCGCCCTGGCCGGGCTCACGGGCCTCACAAGGCTCTCGCTCAACGGCACGGCCGTGAGCGACCTGCGCGCGCTCGAGCTGCTTACGGAGCTCGAGACCCTGGACATAGAGGGCTGCCGCATAGACAGCATAGAGCCCCTGCTCTCCCTCAAGAGCCTCAAGACGCTCTACGCCGCCGGCTGCGGCCTGAGCGCCGAGGAGATAGACGAGCTGGGCCGCGCGCTGCCCGACTGCACTATATACACCTGAAAAGCGCAAAATCAACCGGCCCCGCCCAATCCCGGGCGGGGCCGGGCTATGCCCAAAATTTTTCACACTTCAGGGCGCTTATGTGCTATAATGTTTTAAATTCCGTTTTGGAGGATCTTATGTGGTACGATGACAGCGTATTTTACCAGATATACCCTATAGGCTTCTGCGGCGCGCCCTGGGAAAACGACGGCGTCCAGGCGCGCCGCATCCTGAAGATAGCGGACTGGGCCGGGCATATAGAGGCTCTGGGCTGCAACGCGCTCTACCTCTCGCCCGTGTTTGAAAGCGACTCCCACGGCTACGACACCCGCGACTACCGCCGCGTGGACGCGCGCCTCGGCTCGAACGGGGACCTCGCCGCGGTCGTGGAGGCCATGCACGCGCACGGCGTCCGGGTGGTGCTCGACGCCGTGTTCAACCACGTCGGCCGCGGCTTCTGGGCCTTCCGCGACGTGCGGGAGAGGAAATGGGACTCGCCCTATAAGGACTGGTTCATAATAAATTTCGACGGGGACAGCAACTATCACGACGGCTTCTGGTACGAGGGCGGGGAGGGCCACTACGAGCTCGTAAAGCTCAACCTCAGTAACCCCGCCGTGGCGGACTACCTGCTCGAGACTGTGAAGTTCTGGGCCGAGAACTTCGATATAGACGGGCTGCGCCTCGACGTGGCCTACTGCCTCGACCGCGGCTTCCTGGCCAGGCTGCGCGAGTTCACGGACTCGCTCCGGCCGGATTTCTTCCTGGTCGGCGAGACCCTGCACGGCGACTACAACCAGTGGCTCGCCTCCCTGCACTCGGTCACGAACTACGAGTGCTACAAGGGCCTCTATTCGAGCTTCAACGACATGAACCTCTTCGAGATAGCCCACAGCATAAAGCGGCAGTCCGGCCCGGAGCCCTGGGCCCTCTACCGAGGGCGCAAGCTCTTCAACTTCGTGGACAACCACGACGTCAGCCGCGTGGCGAGCATACTGCGCAATAAGGAGCACCTGCCCCTGATTTACGGCCTGCTCCTGGCCATGCCCGGCATCCCCTGCGTCTATTACGGCAGCGAATGGGGCGCCGAGGGCGATAAGAGCGGCGGCGACCGCGGCCTGCGCCCGGACTTCGGCCGGCCCGAGTGGACCCCGCTCTCGGACGCGATAGCCGCCATGATACGCGCCCGGCGCTCGAGCGAGGCCCTGCGCGAGGGCGGCTACCGCGAGGTGCTGCTCACCAACCGCCAGTATATTTTCGAGCGCCGCACGGACGGCGAGCGCGTCCTGTGCGCGATAAACGCCGCCGGCGAGCCCTATGCCGCACACTTCGACGCCGGCTGCGGCAGGGCCGTGGACCTCATAAGCGGCGAAGGGCACGACTTCGGCGGCGGCAGCGAATTGCCGCCCTACAGCGTGCGGTATTGGAAATGCGAGAAGTAATTGCGCGTTAGAAAGGAGCTTTTTATGATAAGGCCTGCCACGGCGGCGGATTTGGACGCAATCTGCGCCGTCTACAGCGAAATTTTTGCCCAGGAGCGCGAGGGCGTCTGCTACTCCCAATGGCGCGAGGGGCTCTATCCCACCCGCGCCACGGCGGAGAAGGGCGTCGCCGCCGGGACTATGTACGTCCTCGAGGAGGACGGCCGCGTGCTCGCCAGCGTGATACTCAACTCCTTCCAGCCCAAGGAGTACTATGAGATACCCTGGCTCTACCCGGCGGCTGACGAAGAGGTCCTGGTCATACACACCCTCTGCGTCTCGCCGGCCGCCAAGGGCCGCGGGCTCGGCACGCGCATGGTGGACTTCGCCACGGGCGCCGCCTGCGGCCGCGGCGTGAAGGTGATACGCCTGGACACCAACGTGAAAAACACGCCCGCCCAGCGCCTTTACCAGAAGCACGGCTGGCGCCTGGCCGGCAGCCATCACGCCCTGCACGAGGGCGCGCTGGACACCGAGCTCGTCTACCTAGAGCGCAGGCTCTGAGCGTATATGCCGGCGCCCGCCGCATACTGCGGCGGGCGTTTATTACAAAGGGACGGTAAAGTTTTTGTAACGTCCTACAATTTTGTGAAATAAGCACATTTTAAGTTGACAGCGCCGCGAACTTAGCGTATATTATGGCCAAGGAGATAGAGGCGAAGAGACGACGCCTTATCTCAGATCGGAATACCGCAAGCGGCGCGGGCGACGGATATGGGACGGCAAATCGCCAGTATTTGATATAGGCGCAAAGTCACCGTAACCCAAAGTAGCTAAGCCCCGCGTACAGAGGTACGGGATTTCCGAAATCAGTAGAAAGAGAGGTTAAAAAGATGTTAGATATCAAGAATATAGGCATCTGACCCTTATCTGTGTAGAGATAAGGGTCAGATGTTTTTTATTGCTTTTCGGGGCCGGGGCGGCCCTTTTCTTTTTTCCTGCGGAAGCGGCCTATCGCGGGCAGCTCGCGCCGGGCGCTGGACAAATAGGAGCGGGCGAGCAGCTCCATGCTCTCTGTGAACACGGCGCGCTCGGCCTCGTCGCCCAGCAGGTCGCGCGCGGCGGAGAGGGCCTTGCGCACGCGCTGCTCGGTGAGGTCGGTGAGCGTGCGCGCGCCCGTGCCCTCCAGCGCGTCGAAGACGGCGTTTATCAGCTCCTGGCGGCGCTGGAGGTCCATCCTGTCCGCCCAGGAGCTTATGGCCTCGGCGTAGACGCGGCTGCGCGCCGAAAAGCGGTCCCGGCGCACGAAGCGCCGGCCGTAGACCTGCCAGGTGAAGCCGTTGTGGGCCGAGACGCCGCTCGCGCTGCTCTCGACGATCGAATACGGGCAGTCGTTGGCGAGCAGGACGCCGACCATGGAGTGCTGGGGCACGAACATGCGTATTTTGTCCCTCACGCGCATGAAGCCGGCCTCGGCGGCGACGGAGAAGCGGAAGCCGGGCCCGTCGTAATTATATACGTCGCTTATGCGCTCCTGCAGCTCCTCGGGCGCGCTCATGGCCGCGTATACGGCGAGGTTGCCGCCCTTGGAGTGGCCGCCGACGCGGACGGCCCCGTCGTACTCCCAGCCCAGGCGCGTGAGGTAGGCCGCGGCGTCCAGCTGCGCCGGTACGGCGTCCTGCGCGCTCATGTTGAAGTCCTCGCGCCAGGCGGCGATGGTGTCGTCCGTGCCGCGGAAGGCGGCGTACCTCGTGCCGTCGGGCAGGCGGGCCGTGAGGGCGCAGAACTGCTCGGCGTTGGCGCCGTCGACGCGGTTTATGTAGTTGCTTATGACGAGCCCGGCGAAGCGGCGGGAGGCCAGGAGCTTCTTCGCCATGGTGACCGTACCCGCCGGCAGCAGCACGCCCAGCCGCCTGTCCTCCTCGCCGTGGCGCTTGAAGTATTCGCCCAGCGCGTCGGCGAAGCCCAGCTCCCCGTCCTCTGGCACTATGCCCGTGAAGTCCAGGCTGGTGAGCTTGCAGATGATTAGGCCGTCGACCTCGTTGAAGCCGTCGAGGGAGAGCGGCACGTCGCCGCGCCAGTCAAGGTAATCTATGGCGTTGGCCATCAGAGCTTCTCTATGGCGTGGCGCATGTACGGGTTGTGCTCGCGCTCTATCGAAAGGCGGGTGGCCATATCGTGCCCCGGGTATACGTCGTAGTCGCCGGGGAGGGCGGCTATCTTCTTGAGGCTGCGCAGCTCCTCCATCATATCCCCGCCGGGGAAATCCGTGCGGCCGCAGGAGAGGCGGAAGAGCGTGTCGCCGGAAAATATGGCGTCCCCGCAGACCAGGGTCACGCCGCCGGGCGTGTGCCCCGGCGTCTCCAGCACGCGGAAGACGAGAGAGCCCACGCGGACCTCGTCGCCCTCGGAGTAATGGCGCGCGCCCTCGGGGGGATCGAAGGGCTTGAAGCCCGGCACCGTAGCGCCGCCGGCCTCCTTTTCGTTGAAGTACAGCTCCGCCCCCGTCTCCTCCAGCACGGCGGCGAGCGCGCCGGTGTGGTCGAAGTGCGCGTGCGTGAGCATTACGGCGCGGCACCTGAGCCTGTTGTCCTCCAGGTAGCCGAGTATCGTGTTGCTCTCCGCGCCGGGGTCTATCACGGCGCACTCGAGCGTATTCTCGTCCGTGACGACGTAGCAGTTGGTCTCCAGGTGGCCTACGGGAAGGGTTTTTATGAGCATGGCTTATTCCTCCGCTTTACAGCTCCTCGGTGTCTATAAGTATGGTCACGGGGCCGTCGTTCTCGCTGGCGACGAGCATCTCCGCGCCGAACTCGCCCGTCTCCACCTTAAAGCCGCGCGCTCTGCACTGTTCTATGACGCGCTCGTACAGCGGTATGGCGGTATCCGGCCTCGCGGCCCGGGTGAAGCCCGGGCGGCGGGACTTTACGTCGGCGTACAGCGTGAACTGGCTGACTATAAGCAGCTCGGCCCCGGCGCCGGCGGGGTTCACGTTCATCTTGCCGTTTTCGTCCTCGAAGACGCGCAGGCCGCAGATCTTGTCGGCGACCTTGTCGGCCTGGGCCTCGCCGTCTTCGGTGCTGACGCCCAGCAGGACCAGGAAGCCCTTGCCTATCGCGCCCCTGACTTCGCCGCCTATGGCGACGGATGCGGATTTTACACGGGTTACTACTGCCCTCATGAGCTTGCCCTCCTTACTTCGGTTACGCCGCGCACGCCCTGGAGCCGGTTCATAATGCCCTTGAGCTCCGCGAGGTCGCGCACTTCCACGGTGACGACGGCGACGGACTGGTCGCCTATGTCCCTAGCGGTGAGGCTGCGCACCTTCGCGTTCAGGGCGTTGAGCACCGTGGCTATGTCCATTATAAAGCCGCCGCGCATACCCGCGGTTATGTGCAGCGTGGTGGTGTACAGGTCCGTGGTGTGGTCGGCCCAGCCGACGCGGATCCAGCGCCCGTCGTTCTCCTCGAGCGCGCGCTGGCGCTGGTAGTTCTGGCAGTCGGCGCGGTGTATCGAGACGCCGTTGCCGCGGGTGATGAAGCCGATTATCTCGTCGCCCGGCACCGGGGTGCAGCATTTGGAGAACTTTATGAGGCAGTTGTCCAGGCCCTCGACCAGGATGCCGTGGACGGCCTTCTGCGGGCGGGCGGTGCGCTTCTCGGCCTGCTCGTTTATCTTGTCGAGCACGGTCTTCTTCTCCGGCCGGCGGATGCGGGCGAGCTCGTCCTTGACGCGGTTGACGCTCCTCACGGCGGTCTGGCCGCCGTAGCCTATCGCGGCGAAGAGCTCGTCCAGGCTGGGGACGGAGAGCTTCTTGAGTATCTGCGGCAGGACCTCCTCGTCCGTCACGTCGGACATCGTGAGGCCGCTGCGCCTGAGCTCCGCGTCGAACATGTCGCGCCCGCGCTGGATATTCTCCTCGCGGCGCTCCTTCTTGAACCACTGCTTTATCTTCGTGCGCGCCGAGGAGCTCTTGGCCAGGGCCAGCCAGTCCCGGCTCGGGCCCGGCGCGCTCTTGCTGGTGCGCACCTCGACTATATCGCCGTTTTGCAGCACATGGTCGAAGGTGACTATGCGCCCGTTGACGGAGGCGCCCACCATGGCGTTGCCGACGCCGGAGTGTATGGCGTAGGCGAAGTCTATCGGCGTCGCGCCGGCGGGCAGGTTGATGACGTCGCCCGAGGGGGTGAAGACGAATACCTCGTCGGCGAACATGTCTATCTTGAGGTCGTGGACGAACTCCGTGGCGTCCGTCTCCTGCTGGGCCTCCAGCAGGCGGCGCACCCAGGCGAACTTCTCCTCGTCGCCCTCCTTTACGCCCTGGTCGCCGCTCTTGTACTTCCAGTGCGCGGCGACGCCGTACTCGGCGGTGAGGTGCATGTCCCAGGTGCGTATCTGCACCTCGAAGGGTATGCCCTCGGAGCCTATGACCGTGGTGTGTACGCTCTGGTAGCCGTTGGGCTTGGGCATGGAGACATAGTCCTTGAAGCGCCGCGGCACCGGCTTATACATGTCGTGTATCATGCCCAGCGCGTTGTAGCAGTCCGGTATCGTGTCCACTATGACGCGGAAGGCGCACAGGTCGAAAATCCCGTTGATATCCAGCTGCTGGGCGAACATCTTGCGGTAGATGCTGTAAATATGCTTTATCCGGCCGTAGACCGTGGCCTTGATGCCCTCGGAATCCATGCGCTCCTGGATCTGCTTTTCCACCTTGCCCATAAAGCCCTTGAGCGTGGGCATACGCGAGCTGAGCGCCTCGGTTATCTCGTTGTAGCCCTCGCGGTCGAGGTAGTAGAGCGAGCGGTCCTCCAGCTCCCACTTTATCTTCTGCATACCCAGGCGATGGGCGATGGGCGCGTAGATCTCCATCGTCTCGGCGGACTTTATGAGCTGCTTGGCGCTGCTCTGATAGTCCATCGTGCGCATATTGTGCAGCCTGTCGGCGATTTTTATGAGGATGACGCGGATGTCCTTGGCCATGGCCATGAGCATCTTGCGCAGGTTCTCGGCCTGCTCCTCCTCGTGGCTGGTCCACTGGACGCGGGTCAGCTTGGTGACGCCCTCGACTATGTCCGCGACGGAGGAGCCGAAGCGGCGCTTCACCTCGTCGTGGGTTATGGGCGTGTCCTCTATCACGTCGTGCAGCAGCGCGGCGACAACGCTGTCCTCGTCCAGGCCCTGCTCGGCGATTATCTCCGCCGTGGCCAGGCAATGGGTGACGTAGGGCGAGCCGTCGCGGCGCTTCTGGCCGGCGTGGGCCGCGGCCGCGTACTCGTAGGCGGAGCGGACGCGCCCCATATTCATGGGCACGCCTCCTGAGGCGAGCCGCTCGGCGAGCTTGCCCCACTCCTCCTCCGGGTCTATGGGGCCGTGTTCGGCCTTGGGCCTGCCCCCGGGGGGTATGGGCGCCCAGTCTATGTCGTCTCCGGCTTCCTTGGCCTTCTCCACCTCACGGCGCACTTCCTCGCGCAGGTCGCGCGCGGCCGCGCTCTCGACGTCGCTCTCGCTCATCGGGCTGGCCTGGGCGGCCGTGGTTATCTCCCCGGCCGGCGGCGGTACGGCGCCGCCTCTCTCTTCAGTCATGCTTCCGCCTCCTTCCTCTGTACTCTTCCCGGCGCTCCCTCAGCGCCGCCATTACCGGGCTGGCCTCCAAGTCCGCCTTGCCCTCGCGCCGGAGCGCGGTGAGGCGCAGCCGCCCCCCGGCGCTGGCTATCTCCGCCAGCCCGGACTCGCTCATCGCAAGCAGGCACAGCACCGCCTTGGCCGGGCGCACCCCCTCCGGCCCCCAGGCGCCGAGCCCCGCCAGCTCGCCCTCTATCCGCCCGCCCGCGCGCTCGAGCCAGCGCCAGACGCGCACAAAGTCGCGCCGCTCGGGGTACAGCTCCTCGCTGTCCCAGGCGCAGGGCAGCGCGCCGGAGAGCAGCGTGCCGCACTCGTCGGCCGTGTCCGCCGCGCGCAGGTCGGTCATGAGCAGCTGTACGCTCCTGCGGCCGCGGTACTCGTTTATCTGCGGGTAGAAGGCGGCGTCCACGCGCTCGCCCTCCCTCGCGCCGAGCTGCTCCGCCCGGCAGGAGAACATGACGCAGTCGAACTCCGCGCCGCCCTTGGCGAGGCGCAGCTTGAGGTGGCTGCCCCCGCCTATGGGCGTGACGCGCTCGAGCACGGCGCCGGTGAGGCACATCGTGGGCTTGGCGTTCCCCGTCCCGTAGGGCTCCAGGCGCTCGAGCGCCTCTACCGAGGCCATGTCCAGCCAGGCGGGGTCGTCTATGCGCACGTCGCACTCGAGCGTGGGCTCGGCCGGCGGCGGGCATTTCTTATAGTATTCCGCAAACGCGCGGCGGAAATCGTCCACTTTGTCGCGGCTTATCGTGAGCCCCGCGGCGAGGGCGTGGCCGCCGAAGCCCTCCAGGCAGCCCGAGCAGGCCTTGAGCGCGTCGTAGAGGTTGAAGCCGCCGTAGCTCCGGCAGGAGCACTTGCCCATGCCGCCGTCGAGGCAGATCATGACGCAGGGGACGCGGAATTCCTCGGCCAGGCGGCTGGCCGCTATGCCTATCACGCCCTGGTGCCAGCCCTCGCTGGCCAGGACTATGGGCCCATCGGGCGCGCCGCGGCGCAGCAGGCCCTGCGCCTGCTCCCATATGGAGTGCTCCAGCTCCTGCCTCTCCCGGTTCATGCGGCAGAGCTCCTCCGCCAGGGGTTCGGCCTCGGCCAGGCTCCCGGCCAGCAGGAGCCGCGCGGCCAGGCCCGCGTCGCCCAGGCGCCCGGCGGCGTTCAGCCTCGGCGCTATGGTAAAGCCCACGGTGGTCGCCGTCATGTGCCGCGGCGAGCCGCCGCAGCGGTTGAGCAGGGCCGCCACGCCCGGGCGCGGCGAACGCTCCATGAGCTCCAGGCCGCGGCGGACGATATAGCGGTTCTCGCCCGTCAGCGGCATCACGTCCGCCACCGTGCCCGCGCCGACAAGGTCGGCGTACCTGTCCAGCAGCGAGGCGGCGTCCCCGTCCACGGCGCAGAGCAGCTTGAAGGCCACGCCCACGCCGGCAAGGCCCTTGTTGGGGTAGGGGCAGCCGGGCCGCTTGGGGTCTACCACGGCGTAGGCGTCCGGCAGCTCGCCGGAGCCGCACTCGTGGTGGTCGGTTATGATGAGGTCTATGCCGAGCTCCTTCGCGTGCGCGGCCTCGTTCACCGCGGTTATGCCGCAGTCCACGGTTATGACCAGGGTGGCGCCCTGCGCGGCTACGCTGTCCAGCGCGGCGGCGTTCAGGCCGTAGCCCTCGCAAAGGCGGTCGGGTATGTACGGCACGCATTTCACGCCCCGGCTGGAGAGGTAGCTCGTCACAAGGCAGGCGGAGGTTATACCGTCCACGTCGTAATCGCCGTAAACCGCCACGGTCTCGCCGCGGTCAATCGCGCGGCGCACGCGCCGGGCCGCGGCCTCCATCCCGGCCATTTCCCCGGGCGGCAGCAGCGACTCCGGCCCGGCGTTCAGGAAAGCGTCCGCCTCCTCGGGCGAGACGCAGCCGCGCCGGGCGAGCACGGCCGCCAGCAGCGGCGGATAACCCGCCGAAACCAGCGCGCCGGGTATCTCCTGCTCCCCGTGCGGTATGTTCCATTTCCTATACTTCATCTCAGCACCTGGATTAATAGTTTATCAGCGTATTATACCACAGGCCCTAGCCGCTTTGCAACTTGGCGCGGCGCTTTTTAGCGCCCGGGCGGCCGCGGCTTGACAGCTCCGCCCGCGGGTGTTAACATGTAGCCACGCCGGCGTGGTGGAATTGGCAGACACCTGGGACTTAAAATCCCATATCCGCGAGGATGTACGGGTTCGACCCCCGTCGCCGGCACCACGTCGGAGCAAAGTCCGCTTTGCTCCGACGTCTTTTTATGCCTGCGGCAAAAAAGACGTCATCCGCCCGCTCCCTTGCTCCTCCTTTTCAAAATTGGACCCGCTGCGCTGGGCTTCAATTTTGTTTTTTTACCGGCGAAGCCGAGCGACATTCATTCTGCTACATTTATTCTTCCTTTTCAAATCCGAACCCGCTTACGCTGGGCTTCGGATTTGTTTTTGGCGCTTATCTCAAGCTGGCGCGATGAGGTTGCCTGCGCCGGGCTGCGATTCGTTTTTTTATGCGAAGCGTCCCGGAATTCAATGAATTCCGGGACGCCGCGGCTGTTCGCCCTTCATCCTTCGCCGTCCGCCCCTTCCTTGCCGGAGAGGCGCGGGAAAAACCCGGCGAAGAGCTCGTTTGCCGTCTCGTTGACGCGGCGGGTGAAGCCCTCGTAGGCGCGCAGCAGCTCGCGCCCGTAGCCGGTGAGGCGGCTCCGCCCTCCCTTCGCCCCGCCCTGGCTGCGCATTACCACCGCGCCGCCCAGCTCCTTTTCCAGCAGGTTGAGCGCGTTCCAGCCCGCGCTGTAGCTCATCTGCATACGCTGGCAGGCCGTGCGCACGGACTGCGTCTCGTCTATGAGGGAGAGCAGCATGGCCACGCGGGAGTCAAGGAAGCGGTGCTCGCGCGCTATGCCTATCTCCAGCACCGGGCGCGTAAGCTGGCTGTTGTGCAGCTTCAGCAGCCCGTCGTAGTCGGCGGGCGTGTCCGCGTCCAGCAGTATGCCCGGGTCGGGGACCTCCACCTCCGTCATCGGCACGCCGCAGCGCTCCAGCGCGCCGCGGAGCCCGCCTTCGCCCCCGCCGGCGAGCACGCGCTCCACAACGCCGCCGCTCATGAGTATCGGGTGGCCGCGCTCGCCCCGGCACACGGGGCAGGCCAGGGGCGCGCCGCAGCCCAGCAGCGCCTCCACCGTGGCCGCGGTGAACAGCGGTATGTCCACGGGCGTGAACAGCACGCGCTGGCACTTCCCCCTGAAATACTCCAGCCCTATGCGCACCGAATCGAACATCTCCGTCTCGGCGTAGCGCTCGTTGCGGAGGAAGACCGCGCCGCTGCGCGCCAGATGCCGCTCCAGCTCGTCGGCGTTGAAGCCCGTGACCACGGCCACCCGCTGCGCCCCGGCCTGTTTAAGCGTTGCGACGACCCGCTGCGCTATGCTTATGCTCCCTATGCTCAGCATGGGCTTGAACGCGCCCATGCGCGACGACATCCCCGCCGCCACGACCACCGCGCCTATATTCAAACCGGTTCACCCCCTAATCCGCACTTGTATGGAATGACTGTGTTATCTCACAAATTAAGCGAATTACAAATGGAAACAATTTGACGTTGTTGAACAAGAGCAGTAGAATTAATTAGCAGGCTGGGCCAGTGTTTCCATTACCCGGCGTGCCCGCCGCAGGGGTCGGCGTCCGGCCCCCCGCCTGTCAGGTCGCGCAGGCGGCCCAGGCCCTTGCTCGAGAAGAAGACGAGCTCGGCCGGGTTGCCGTGGGCGTCCTCGGCCATGAGCCGCAGGGCGTTCGCCGTCTCGACGTAGTCTATGGGCAGGGTGCGGCGGAACACCTGGCCCGTAAGCGCGTCCTTCACCTCTACGGTGACCTCGCTGGCGCGTATTTCCTTAATATTGTTGTTTTCCATATGGCTCCCCTTTCCGGCTCCGGCCAGATTTATACCCCTCTATTTTACCATATATATTTTGGAATTCAAAGCAGTAATTTAGAGCGCGAGGCGCTTTGAAGAATAAGGATAAACCACAGTATCAAAGGAGGTAAACAAGCATGATCAAGAAGGTGCTGATGATCAACGGGGTCGAGCGCACTCTTGTACTGGAGGGCAACGAGACTCTTGCCACTGTGCTGCGCGAGCGGCTGCTGCTGACCGGCTGTAAGATAGGCTGCGGCCAGGGCCACTGCGGCGCGTGCAACGTCATAGTCGACGGCAAGGTCACCCGTTCGTGCATCACCAAGGCAGCCAAGCTGCGCGACTACGCGGAGATAACCACCATCGAGGGCATTGGCACGGTGAACAACCTGCATCCCATCCAGGTCGCCTGGATGGCCTACGGCTGCGCCCAGTGCGGCTTCTGCTCGCCCGGCTTCATCGTGAGCGCCAAGGTGCTCCTCGAACAGAACCCGAACCCCACGCGCGAAGAGGTCCGCGACTGGTTCAACAAGAACCGCAACCTCTGCCGCTGCACCGGCTACAAGCCCCTGATTGACGCCACCATGGCCGCCGCCGCCGTCATGCGCGGCGAGATGACCAAGGAAGACCTGATGTTCAAGCCGGCGGACAACGTCATCATGGGCACCGCCTTCGCCCGCCCGAGCGCGGCGATGAAGGTCACCGGCACCTGGGACTTCGGCGCCGACCAGGCCCTGCACATGCCGCCCGACACCCTGCGCCTCGCCCTTGTCCAGGCCGAGGTCAGCCACGCGAACATCAAGGGCGTGGACACCTCCGAGGCCGAGAAGATGCCCGGCGTCTTCAAGGTCATCACCGCCAAGGACGTCCCCGGCAAGAACAGGATAAACGGCCTTGTCATGCTGCCGCTGAACAACAAGTGCGACGGCTGGGACCGCCCGATACTCTGCGACGAGAAGGTCTTCCAGTACGGCGACGCGATAGCGATAGTCGCGGCCGACACCGAGGAGCACGCCCGCGAGGCCGCCAAGGCCGTCAAGGTCGACCTCGAGGTCCTGCCGGCCTACATGTCCGTCCCCGAGGCCCTGGCCCCCGACGCGATAGAGATCCACCCCGGCATCCCCAACGACTACTACGAGACGAACTGCATCAAGGGCCCCGACTTCGACTTCGACTCCGCGCCCAACGTCATAGAGGTCGAGAGCTACTGCTCCAGGCAGCCGCACCTCTTCCTCGAGCCCGACAACGGCTACGCCTACATCGACGAGGACGGCATGCTCACGATACACTCCAAGAGCATAGGCCTGCACCTGCACGCGCCCATGATAGCCGACGGCATCGGCGTATCCCTGGACAAGCTGCGCCTCGTCCAGAACCACTCCGGCGGCACCTTCGGCTATAAGTTCTCGCCCACGAACGAGGGCCTGCTGGGCGTCGCGGCCCTGGTCTGCCAGAGGCCGGTCAGCCTCAACTTCAACATGTACCAGTCCATCACCTACACCGGCAAGCGCTCGCCCGGCTTCATGCACATCAAGCTCGCGGCGGACAACGACGGCAAGGTGCTGGCCCTCTGGGGCGACAACTACATCGACCACGGCCCGTACTCCGAGTTCGGCGACCTGCTGACCCACCGCCTGAGCCAGTTCGTCGGCGCCGGCGTGGACATCAAGACGATACGCAACAAGTCCACCACGGTCTTCACGAACCACGCCTGGGGCAGCGCCTTCCGCGCCTATGGCTCGCCGCAGTCCTTCATGGGCAGCGACATAGCCATGGACGTCATGGCCGCGAAGCTGGGCATGGACCCCTTCGAGTTCCGCGCCATGAACTGCTATAAGGAGAGCGAGGATTCCCGCACGCCGAACGGCTGCAAGCCCGACGTCTACTGCGAGGAGGACCTCTTCAACCTCGCCCGCCCGTACTACGAGGCCGCGAAGAAGCGCGTGGCGGAGAAGAACGCCGCTTCCGACGGCAAGATAAAGTACGGCGTCGGCGTCTCCCTCGGCGTCTACGGTTGCGGCCTTGACAACTCCGACGTCTCCGAGTGCTGGGCCACGCTGAACCCGGACGGCACGGTCACGCTGCGCAACTGCTGGGAGGATCACGGCCAGGGCGCCGACATCGCCA
>CALWYP010000003.1 GCA_944385795.1 uncultured Oscillospiraceae bacterium
GCCTCGACGTTCCAGGGCTTAATGGTGGGCACGCCCACGCCGCCGACCTTGTTCATCGCGGCCACGGAGCGCTTCATTATCTCGGGGTCGACGCCGTCGCCGGTGAAGCTCATGGAGCCGTTTTCGACCGCCGTGGGGATAAGGATGTCGTTGTAGGCGAAGTCGTCGTAGGCGTCGGAGTAATGCATCGGCAGGGCGCCTATCGGGGCCGTGAAGACGGGCAGGCCGAACTCGCGGCCGAAGAGGCTGAGGCCCGTCGTAGGCACGTCGTGGTCGCATATCGTGTCCATGTTCACGAAGACGCGCTGCCAGGCGTCGTAGTTGCGCGCCGCGCCGTTGCCCGGGTTCTTGGAGCCGGGGCCGGGCATGGCGTTGCCGCAGGCCTTGCCGTTGCAGACGGGGCAGGCCTTGCAGTAGGGTCCGATGTTGGTACGGGCTTTCTCGAGGACTTCATTGTAGGTCATGGTTTATTACCTCCCGGTAAATTTATTGTCAGTAATGATTTTGCAGCAGTAATCAGCCGCCTCCGAAACCTGCCGCGGCCTCGGTCAGCCCCCTCTTGGAGGGGGCTGTCAGCGAAGCTGACTGGGGGAGTCTGACCGCCTCAGGCAGTCAGGTCTACTCCAAAGCGCTTCCCGGACCGTTTCCCTCCGGAATTGAAGTGTCACGCCCCGCGCGCTCACGGGCAATTCTGTCAATTTCCTCGCATACCTCCCGGAAATTTCGGTTTATTTGCGAGTTTGTGAAGCGCAGCACCATCAACCCCGCGCTAGAAAGAAGCAAATCTCTCTCCGCGTCGTACTCCCGTGAGCCGTCTTCAAAATGCCGGCCGCCATCTAACTCTATCACTAAATTTGCCTTTCGGCAATAGAAATCGACAATGTAGCTGCCTATGGGCTTCTGGCGGGTAAAACGTAGCGGATATTTGCGCAGAAACTGATATCAGAGCCGGTTTTCCTGAGGCGTGGCGTTTTTCCGCAGCGCCCGCGCCTTTTCCGTCAGGTCGCGTCTGTAAGGGAAAGACATGATGCGAGCCTCCTATGCACAGCCGGCCGCGGGATGGGGCGGCAAGCCCAAGCTGACTGCCTGCGGCAGTCAGACTCCCTCCGACCCGCTCCGCGGGCCACCTCCCTCCAAGAGGGAGGTAATGCCTTGCGCCCGCGCCTTTTCACCCGCGCAGCAGGGAATACATGCGCGTGTCGCGTATACGTCCGGACTTTATCGCGTTTGAGCGCAGGGTGCCCTCGAGCGTGAAGCCGGCCTTTTCGAGCACGCGGCAGGACGCGGCGTTGCCGGCAAACGGCTCGGCGTAAATGCGCTGTATGTCCGTATTTTCAAAGACATAGCGGCATATTTCCAGAACCGCAGCAGTGGCATAACCGCGTCCCCAGCGCTCGCGGGCGATGTAATATCCGAGCTCGCCGGTGAGCCGGTGTATGTTCTCGCCCCGCGTCACGGATATGCTGCCTATGCAGACATCGTTTTCAGTGACGGCGAAGGAGTACATCGCGCCGCCGGCGGCGAGCGCGGCGCCGATGAAAGTCTCGGCGTCGGCGGCGGTGTAGGGGAAGGGCAGCCCGTCGCGCAGGTTCGCCTGCACGGCTTCGTCGTTAATCGCCCGCGCCAGGGCGGCGGCGTCCTCGTGGCGCCATCTGCGAATTATCATGCGCCCTCACCTCCCGCTCACAGCCCCGTCAGGTCCCAGGCGGGGATCATCTCGTCGCCGCTCGCGTCGGGCTCCTGGTAATAGCCGTCCTCTATGCCTTTTTCGAGCAGGTACTCGTAGAGCATCTGCGCTATGCCGGGATCGACGGGGCGGGCGAGCTCGGGGAAGCGCGCTTCTATCCCGGGCATGGGCGTATACTGGCTCATGAGCGAGAAGAGCACGCCGCCCATGGGGAAGCGCCCGGCCACCCAGTCGATGACGCCGATGGAGTTCTGCACATTCCCGGGCAGGATGAGGTGGCGGATTATGACGCCGCTCTGGAGCATGTCGTCGTCGCCGAGCCTGTAGGGCCCCGTCTGGCGGAACATCTCAAGTATGGCCGCGGCCGCGGCCTCGGGATAGTCCGGCGCGTTCGAGTAGCGCGCGGCGGCCGCGCTCTCGGAATACTTGAAGTCGGGCATGTATATCTGCACCAAACCCTCGAGCCTCTTGAGCGCCTCGACGCTCTCGTAGCCGCTCGAATTCCACACGACGGGTATGCCGAGCTCCAGCCCGTCCAGGGCCTCGGCAATGGGGCGTATGTAATGCGTCCCGGTGACAATATTAATATTGTGTACGCCCTTATCGCGCAGGCGGAGCATCACGCCGCGCAGCTCGGGCACGGTCAGCTCCCTGCCCGGCCCTCCAGGGCCGGAAATCTCCGCGTTCTGGCAGTAGGCGCAGCCGAGGGAGCAGCCGGTGAAGAATATGGTCCCGCTGCCTTGAGGGCCGGATATGCACGGCTCCTCGCCGAAGTGCGCGGCGGCCCTCGCGGCCCTGGGTTCCGGCGGGCACTGGCAGTAGCCCAGCTCGCCCGCTTCGCGGTCGGCGCCGCAGCCCCTCGGGCAGTCAAAGCATCTGCTCACAGCCCCAACAGCTCCTTCGTATGGGTATAGGGCTCCCTCGCCACGCCCATAGGCTTCATGCGCCCGCTGGTGAAGCCCTTCATGGCCAGCTTCAGCATCTTCTTGAGCGTATACTTGCTCTCGCCCGCGAAGCGCTCGGCGCGGTCGTAGCTCACCGTCTCGCACTCGAAGCCCAGGCGCGTTATGAGCCCGCGCAGGAAGAGGTCGTCGCCGTGGTAGAGCGCCAGGGCGTCCAGGGCCTCCGGGCCCATGAGGCGGAAATCGGCGTGGTCGTAGATCAGGGAAGAGCCGAGCAGGCGCATTATCCTGTAATAGGCCCGGGCGGTGTTGCGCTTCATGAAGGTGTCGGTCGCGCGGGAATCCCTCAAGCCGCAGACGATATGGGCGCCGGCGGCGCGCTTGGCCGCCATCTCGTATATGGCGCCGACGTCGTCCTGCAAATCCGCGTCTATAGAGACGGAGACCGCCCTGAACTCCCTCGCGCACATCAGGCCCTCGGTGAGCGCCGTCTGATGGCCGCGGTTTCGGTCGAGCATAAGGCCGCAGAAGCGCCCGTCGCGCGCGTTGGCCTCATTTATGATTTCCCAGCTGCGGTCGGCGGAGCCGTCGTTGACAAAGAGCACCCGGCTGTCGGGGGACGCGAAGCCGCGCCCGGCCAGCCCGGACAGGCAGGCGCCCAGGGCGTCTATAGTAACCGGCAGCACCTCTTCCTCATTGTAGCAGGGCACTACTATAAAATATCTTTCCATTTTTACCTCCGGGGCGGAATATCGTACCTACATTATGACACAAACGCCCGAGGGAATCAATACAGGCCCCCCATTACGGCGCTATTTACAAAAATTTAATGAGAAAACCTGATTTTACGGCATTTTTAGTATTGATATTATCCCGCTGCGGTAATATAATGTCTTTGCGAAAAAAATAGCAGGAACGTCACAAACGTATGTGACAAGCTGTCCGGGAGGAAATCCATGATAGACATAGTGCTGGTAGAGCCGGAGATTCCCAACAACACCGGGGCAATAGCGCGGACCTGCGCCTGTACGGGCGCGAGGCTGCACCTGGTGAAGCCCCTGGGCTTCGACATATCGGACAGCGCCGTGAAGCGCGCCGGGCTCGACTACTGGCACCTTGTGGACCTGACGGTGTATGATGACCTCGAGGACTATTTCGCGCGCCGCGGTGACGCCAACCTCTGGCTCACCACCACCAAGGCCCCGCGCGGCTACGCCGAGTGCGACTGGAGCGGGGATGTGACGTTAATGTTTGGAAAAGAGACTGCCGGGCTGCCCGAATGGCTGCGCGAGAAATACCGCGGCCGCTGTGTGCGCATACCGATGGTCTCGGAGGCGAGAAGCCTCAACCTGTCAAACGCCGCTGCAATCCTGACCTACGAGGCGCTGCGGCAGCAGGGCTTCCCCGGCCTGCTAAATTACGGCAAAATGCATCAGGAGGAATGAAGCATGAATTACAACAAGAAAACCGTCTACGACTTCGACCCCCACGGCAAGAAGGTACTGCTCCGCTGCGACTTCAACGTCCCCATGAACAAGGAGACCGGCGAGATAACCAGCGACAAGCGTATCGTCGCCGCCCTGCCCACCATCAAGTACCTGCTGGATAACGGCGCGGCCGTTATCGCCTGCTCCCACCTGGGCAAGCCCAAGGGCGAGTGGAAGGAATCCCTGAGCCTCAAGCCCGTCGCCAAGCACCTCTCCGAGCTGCTGGGCATGGACGTCGTCATGGCCGCCGACATCATCGGCGAGGACGCCAAGGCCAAGGCCGCGGCCCTGCAGGCCGGCCAGCTCATGCTGCTTGAGAACCTCCGCTTCGACAAGCGCGAGGAGAAGAACGACCCCGAGTTCGCCAAGGAGCTCGCCTCCATGGCCGACGTGTACGTGTCCGACGCCTTCGGCACCGTGCACCGCGCGCACGCCTCCACCGCCGGCGTGGCCGCCTTCCTGCCCGCCTATGCCGGACTGCTGGTCGAGAAGGAAATCTCCGTCATGGGCAAGGCCCTGAGCGACCCCGCCAGGCCCTTCGTGGCCATCCTGGGCGGCGCCAAGGTCAGCGACAAGATTGGGGTCATCAACAACCTCCTGGAGAAGGCCGACACCATCATCGTGGGCGGCGGCATGGCCTACACCTTCAAGATGGCCCAGGGCCACACCATCGGCAAGAGCCTGCTGGAGGCCGACCGCGTGGACTATGCCAAGGAGATGATGGACAAGGCCGCGGCCAAGGGCGTCAAGCTGCTGCTGCCCGTGGACCATGTCTGCGCCGCTGAGTTCAGCGCCGACGCCGAGCCCGTGGTCACCGGCGAGGACATCCCCGACGAGCTGATGGGCATGGACATCGGCCCCAAGACCGTCGAGCTCTACAAGGACGCCGTCAAGGGCGCCGGCACC
>CALWYP010000004.1 GCA_944385795.1 uncultured Oscillospiraceae bacterium
GGCAGCGGGTGCAGGCGTAGACGTGCTTGGGGCTGCCGTCCACGATGGCCTTGACGCGCTTAACGTTGGGCTTCCAGGTGCGGTTGGAGCGCCTGTGGGAATGGCTGACCTTGATGCCGAAAGCCATATCCTTGCCGCAGAATTCGCACTTTGCCATTTGTTGCACCTCCGTTCCGGCATAATTGATTTTAGAGCCTTACTATAATAGCACTGCGGGCAGACAAAAGCAAGCATAATTTTATCTTCCTGCGCCCGGGGGCGGCGGATGGGCATATCCGCCCTAATAAGTATTGCCAAAACGCGCCCGGGTGGGTAAAATAGATATATACACGAAAAGCAAGTGCGGCCGCCGCACGGAAGGAGGCAACATGGTTAACGACGCATACTCCGTAAGCCTGAAGGGCGTGGTGAAGGAGCAGAACCTCAGGGTGCTCCGCGCTTCGCGCGACTACGAGACGGCGCGGGTGCGCACCGCCGACGTGAACCGCCCCGCTCTCCAGCTTGCGGGTTTTTACGACTATTTTGACCCCAAGCGGCTCCAGCTCATCGGCAGGGTCGAGAGCACCTATCTCGCCAGCCTGGACCAGGCGCAGCGCCGCGAGGCGCTGGAGCGCTTCATGCGCTTCGACCTCATGGCCATAATACTCTGCCACGGCATAGACGAGATGCCGGAGCTCATGGAGACGGCGGAGAAGTACGACCGCACGGTCCTGTGCACGAACGAGGACACCTCCACCTTCATGGCCGACCTCATAAGCATGCTCCGCAACGCCATGGCCCCGCGCCAGACCATACACGGCGTGCTGGTCGAAGTCTACGGCGAGGGCCTGCTGATAACGGGCGACTCCGGCGTGGGCAAGAGCGAGACGGCCCTGGAGCTCATCAAGCGCGGCCACAGGCTCATAGCCGACGACGCCGTGGAGATACGCCGCGTCTCCCGCGAGATGCTCATAGGCTCGGCGCCGGAGCTCATACGCTATTACATGGAGCTCAGGGGCATAGGCGTCATAAACGCCAGGCATATTTTCGGCGTAGGCGCGGTTAAGCCCGAGACGAACGTGGACCTCGTCGTCAACTTCGAGCTCTGGGACGACGAAAAGGCCTACGACCGCCTGGGGCTGGAGACGGAGCACACGAGCATACTCGGCGTGGACCTGCCGCAGTACACCGTGCCCGTGCGGCCCGGCCGCAACCTCGCCGTCATACTCGAGCTCGCGGCCATGAACAACCGCCAGAAGAAGATGGGCTATAACGCGGCCGAGGCGCTCGCGCGAGAGCACGACGCCCTGGTCGACCTGGGAAAGGATTTCTGAAAAATGCCTGATTACGCCGCATTGGCGCGCGACCTGCGCAGCGAGGCGCCGGGACTTGAGATACGCGAAAACGAGGACATGAGCGGGCGCTGCTCCTTCAAAATCGGCGGGCCGGCGAGGCTGCTGCTCCTGCCCGCGTCGGCGCAGGAGGCCGCGGCCGCCCTGAGGGTGATACGCGCCCACGGCGCGCGGCTGCTCATAGCCGGCAACTGCACCAACCTGCTGGTGCCGGACGAGGGCTTCATGGGCGCGGTCGTCTGCATGGCGAAGCCCATGGGCGCGGTCAGCCGCCTGGACGGCGCGCGCATACGCGCGGGGGCGGGCGCGACGCTCAACGCCCTCGCCGTCTTCGCCGCCCAGCACTCCCTCGCGGGGCTCGAGTTCGCCCACGGCATACCCGGCAGCGTGGGCGGGGGCATAGCCATGAACGCCGGGGCCTACGGGGGCGAGATCAAGGACGTCCTCGAGAGCGCGGAGTTCGTGGATACGGACGGGGAAATCAAGTCCCTGGACGCCGGGGAGCTCGGCCTTTCATACAGGCACAGCGCGTTTTCGGATACGGAGAAGCTGATAACCAGCGCCGTGTTCCGCCTGGAGCCGGGCGACGGCGAGGCCATACGCGCGCGCATGGACGGGCTCATAGAAAAGCGCCGCGCCTCCCAGCCCCTCGACCTGCCCAGCGCGGGCAGCGCCTTCAAGCGGCCCAAGGAGGGCTACGCCGCCGCCATGATAGACCAGTGCGGCCTGAAGGGCTTCGCCGTCGGCGGGGCCATGGTCTCGACGAAGCACGCGGGCTTTATCGTCAACGCCGGGGGCGCCAGCTATTCCGACGTGGTCGGGCTGATACGCGAGCTGCGCCGCCGCGTGTACGACGCCTTCGGCGTGGAGCTCGAGCCGGAGATAAAGATAGTTAAAGCAGAGTGAAGGGCGGCGGGGCCGCAAACGGGAGAAAAGATGGAGTTTCTTATCATTTCGGGCATGTCCGGCGCGGGCAAGAGCCAGGCCGCGGACATACTTGAGGACATGGATTACTACTGCGTGGACAACCTGCCCCTCGCGCTGCTGCCCCGCTTCGCAGAGCTGTGCACCGCCAGCAGCGGCAGGTACGAGCGCGTGGCGCTGGTGACGGACGTGCGCGAGCGCGAGAGCATAGCCGGGCTGCTCCCGGCCCTCGACGGGCTTTGGGAAAAGGGGCTCGAGTACCGCATACTCTTCATGGAGGCGGATGTGCCGACCATCGTGAACAGGTACAAGGGCTCGCGCCGCCCCCACCCCATGCAGGAGCCGGGCATGAGCGTGGACGAGGCTGTGCGCCGCGAGGCCAGGGCCCTCGCCCCCGTGCGCGAGAGGGCGGACTTCATTATAAACACCACGGGCCTGTCCACCAACGCGCTCCAGAAGCTGATAAGGGGTATGCTGAAAGAGCGCGGGAAGCGCTTCGCCATTACCGTCACCGCCTTCGGCTACAAGTACGGCCTGCCCATGGACGCGGACCTTGTCTTCGACGTGCGCTTTTTGCCGAACCCCTATTATGTCTCGGAGCTCAGGCCGCTCAGCGGGCTGGACGCCAAGGTGGCCGCCTTCGTCCTGGAGCGGCCGGAGGCGAAGGAGTTCATGGCCAGGCTCGGCGCCCTGCTCGACCTCATAGTCCCGCTCTACGCCGAGGAGGGGCGGTATACGCTGCACATAGCCGTGGGCTGCACCGGAGGGCGGCACAGGAGCGTGGCCGTGGCCAACGCCCTGGCCCAAAGGCTTTCCGGCCAGCGCGAGAACGTCACCGCCGCGTTCCGCGACATTGAAAAGGGATGAACCATGAAGAATAACCGCAACAGGGATTTGAATATAGCCGTAATAGGCGGCGGCACGGGCCTTTCCACCATGCTGCGCGGGCTGAAGCGCCAGACGCGCAATATAACCGCGATCGTCACGGTGGCGGACGACGGCGGCGGCAGCGGGATGCTGCGCGCCGACCTGGGGATGCCGCCCCCGGGCGACGTGCGCAACTGCATACAGGCCCTCGCCAATACGGAGCCTATTATGGAGAAGCTCCTCGCCTACCGCTTTACGGAGGGCTCGCTGAAGGGCCAGAGCTTCGGGAACCTCTTCCTCGCCGCGCTCAACGGCATGTCGGGCACCTTCGACGAGGCCGTCCGGCGCATGTCCGACGTCTTGGCCATCACGGGCAGGGTGCTGCCCGTTACGAACGAGAACGTCTACCTCGCCGCGGAGTTCTCCGACGGCAGCGAGGCCGTCGGCGAGAGCCACATCGCCGACTTCAAGAAGGGCACGGACAAGCGCATTACGCGCGTCAGGCTCATACCCGAGCGCCCGGGCGCCCTGCCCGAGGCGCTGGAGGCCATACGCGCGGCGGACATGATAGTCCTCGGCCCGGGCAGCCTATACACCAGCATCATGCCGAACCTCGTCACCGACGGCGTCTCGGAGGCCATAGCGGAATCGGACGCCTTCCGCATCTACGTCCTGAACATAATGACCCAGGACGGGGAGACGGAGGGCTACACTGCGAGCGACCACATCTCGGCGCTCTTCACAAACAGCGGCAGGAAGCTCTTCGACTACTGCCTTGCAAATTCCCTGGATATACCCGGGGAGATAGCCGCGCGCTACCGCGCGGAGGGCGCCGAGGCGGTGAGGATAGACGACGCGGAGGTCAAGGGGCTCGGCGTCGAGGTGCTGCGCGCGCCGGTGGCCAGCTGGAAGAACGGCCTTGTGCGCCACGACCCGGACGCGCTCAGCCGCGAGCTCATACGCGCATACCGCGAGCGTTCGCACACCCGCGTCTACGGCTGACGCGGCCCAAGCACAAAAAGGGGTGGAACCATGTCCTTCGCTTCTCAGGCGAAAGCCGAGCTCTGCCGGGTAAAGCGCGCGAGGAAATGCTGCGCCGTGGCCGAGTGCTACGGCGCGCTGCTCTATTGCAACAGCTTTACGCCGCGCGAGATACGCATAATAACGAGCAGCGCGGAGTTCGCCGGGCTGCTGCCACGGCTGTTCAGGCGCGCCTTCGGCGTGAGTTTCGACCGCCTGCCCGAACAGGCGCGCCCCGGCGCGCGCGGCACGCTGCTGATAACGGACGCGGAGAAGATCGCCACGGTTTTCCGTGCCTTCGGCATGGAGCCGGACGACACGGTCACGCTCCACATAAACCTGGGCGTGCTGGAGAACGACTGCTGCAAGGCGAGCTTCGTGCGCGGGGCCTTTTTGGCCGGAGGCAGCATGACCGACCCCAACAAGCGCTACCACCTGGAGTTCGCCACCACCCATGCCGCCGTCAGCCGCGAGCTGAGCGCGCTGCTGGTGGAGCTGGGCTTCGAGCCGGGCAGCGCGAGGCGGGGCGCGAGCTGGCTCACATATTTCAAGCAGAGCGAGGCCATCGCCGACTTCCTCACCACCGCCGGGGCGGACGTCTCGGCGCTGGAGATAATGTCCGCGCGCGTGGAGAAGGACATGCGCAACGAGATCAACCGCAAGGTTAACTGCGACACTGCCAACGCGGACAAGACCGTCGCCGCCGCCCAGGAGCAGCTTGCCGCCATACGTGCGCTCGAGCGTGCGCAGGGCCTCGACAGCCTGCCCGAAGGGCTGCAGCAGGCGGCGCTGCTGCGCATAGCCAACCCGGAGGCGAGCCTGGCCGACCTCGCGGCGCTCTCCGCGCCGCCCGTAAGCAAGAGCTGCCTCAGCCACAGGCTCAAACGCCTCGTGACGCTCTCGCGCGAGGCGGGGGAGGGGGCGGGCGGATGAGCTTCGTACACCTGCACTTGCACACGGAATATTCCCTGCTCGACGGCGCGTGCCGCATAGACGCCCTAGCGGAGCGGGCCAGGGAGCTGGGCTTCCCCGCCCTCGCCATAACCGACCACGGCGTCATGTACGGGGCCGTGAACTTCTACCGCGCCTGCCGCAAGGCGGGAGTGAAGCCGATCATAGGCTGCGAGGTCTACGTCGCGCCGCGTTCGCGCACTGACCGCGAGCACGGCGTTGACAGCCGCTACACCCACCTCATACTGCTCTGCAAGGACGAGACGGGCTACAGGAACCTCAGCTACCTCGTCTCCATGGGCTTCGTGGAGGGCTTTTACGTCAAGCCGCGCATAGACTGGGCCCTGCTGCGCGAGCGCTCGGAGGGACTCGTCTGCCTCTCCGGCTGCCTCGCCGGGGACATAGCCCAGAAGATAGTGAACGGCCAGTACGAGGCCGCGAAGGCCCGGGCCCTGGAACTGCGCGAGGTCTTTGGCGAGGACTTCTACCTCGAGCTGCAGCGCCACGGCCTCCGCGACGAGGAGACGGCCGCCGCGGGCATACTGCGCATACACGACGAGACGGGCATACCCCTCGCCCTGACGAACGACGCGCACTATATCGATAAGCCGGACTCCTGGTATCAGGACGTGCTCATGTGCATACAGACGGGCAAGACGGTGGCCGACGCGGCGCGTATGCGCTTCGAGACCCAGGAATTCTATCTCAAGAGCGAGGAGGAGATGCGCGCCCTCTTCCCGGACCGGCCCGACGCCGCCGACAACACGGCGGAGATTGCGGAGAAGTGCTCCTTCGACTTCGAGTTCGGCCGCTACCACCTGCCCCGCTTCCAGCTCCCGGAGGGCGAGACGGACAGCTTCGAGTACCTGAAGAAGCTCTGCGCGCAGGGCTTTGAAAGGCGCTACGGCGCGGACAGGGAGGACGCGCGCCGCCAGCTCGCCTACGAGCTCGACATGATAAGGCGCATGGGCTTTGTGGACTACTTCCTCATCGTCTCCGACTTTATCGGCTACGCCAAGGGCAGGGGCATACCCGTGGGCCCCGGCCGCGGCAGCGCGGCGGGCAGCGTCGTCAGCTACTGCCTTTTTATCACCGACGTCGACCCCATAAAATACAGCCTCTATTTCGAGCGCTTCCTGAACCCCGAGCGCGTGAGCATGCCGGACATAGACATAGACTTCTGCGTGCGCCGCCGCGGCGAGGTCATAGAGTACGTCAACCGCAAGTACGGCCGCGACCACGTCGCGCAGATAGTCACCTTCGGCACCATGGCCGCGAGGCAGGCCGTGCGCGACACGGGCAGGGCGCTGGACATGAGCTACGCCGAGTGCGACGCCGTCGCCAAGCAGGTGCCGACGGCCCTGGGCATGACCCTGGACGAGGCGCTGCACATCTCCAAGCAGCTGCGGGAGATGTACTCCGGCGACGAGAAGGTCAAGCGGCTTATAGACACGGCGAAGGCCCTCGAGGGCATGCCCCGCCACGCGAGCACCCACGCCGCCGGCGTGGTCATAACGGAAAAGCCGGTCTACGAATACGTCCCGCTTGCGAAGAACGACGAGAGCGTCGTGACGCAGTACCCCATGACCACGCTCGAGGAGCTCGGCCTATTGAAGATGGACTTCCTGGGCCTGCGCAACCTGACGGTGCTGGAGGACGCGGCGGAGCTCGTGCGCCGGCATACGCCCGGCTTCGACGTGAACGCCCTGCCCGACGACGACGCGGAGACCTTCGCCATGCTCGCCGCGGGCAAGACCATGGGCGTGTTCCAGCTTGAGAGCGCGGGCATGACCAGCGTCTGCGTCCGCCTCGCCCCACAGAGCATCGAGGACATCACCGCCGTCATAGCGCTCTGCCGCCCGGGCCCGATGGACTCCATTCCCAGGTTCCTGGACAACAGCCAGCATCCGGAGAAGATAAGCTACCGCCACCCGGCGCTGGAGCCCATACTCTCCGTCACCTACGGTTGCATAGTCTATCAGGAGCAGGTAATAGAGATCTTCCGCCGCCTCGCCGGCTTCTCCCTGGGCCAGGCGGACAATATCCGCCGCGCGATGAGCAAGAAGAAGCACGCGGTAATCGACGCCGAGCGCAGGGCCTTCGTAAGCGGCGACAGCTCCCGCGGCATCCCGGGCTGCGTGGCGAACGGCATACCCGAGGCGGCGGCCGAGGCCATTTACGACGAGATACTTGACTTCGCAAGCTACGCCTTCAACAAGGCCCACGCCGTGAGCTACGCCATCGTCGCCTACCGCACGGCCTACATGAAGCGGCACTACCCGCGCGAGTACATGGCCGCGCTGCTTACCAGCGTGCTGGACCTCTCCGGAAAGGTCGCCGAGTATATAGCCGAGTGCCGGGACATGGGCATAAGGATCCTGCCCCCCGACGTCAACGGCTCCGACGCCTATTTCACCGTCAGCGGCGGGGACATACGCTTCGGGCTCGCGGCGGTGAAGAACATTGGCGAGAAGTTTATCTTCCAGCTCATGGACGAGCGGGAAAACGGCGGGCCCTTTACCGGGCTGGAGGACTTCTGCCGGCGCATGTCCGGCAGGGAGCTCAACCGCCGCGCGGTGGAGAGCCTCATACGCTCCGGGGCCTTCGACAGCCTGGGCGTGAACCGCCGCGCGCTGGTGCAGATGCTCGACCGCGTCATGAACAGCGTCTCCGCCGAGGGGCGCCGGAACATAGAGGGGCAGTACGACCTCTTCGGCGGCGGGGAGGAGGCGGGCGGGGCCCAGGTGCCCGTGCCCGGCGTGGAGGAGTTTTCCCGCGCCGAGCTGATGGCCATGGAAAAGGAGACAACGGGCCTTTACCTCAGCGGCCACCCCATGGACGAACACCGCGAGGCCGCGCGCCGGGCCGGGGCCGTGCGCATAGGCGCCATACTCTCCGACTTCTCCGCCGAGGACGGGCCTGCCAGGTTCGCGGACGGCCAGGCGGTAACCGTGGCGGGCATAGTCTCCGCGAAGCGCACGCGCACGACCAAGAACGGCTCGCTCATGGCCTATGTCCAGCTCGAGGACGACAGCGGCTCCATAGAGGCGCTGTGCTTCCAGCGCGCCCTGGATAACGGCGGGAAGTACGCCGAGGCCAACGCCGCCGTAGTGGTGCGCGGGCGCATATCCGTGCGCGACGAGGCCGAGCCGCAGATTATGGCCGACTCTATCCGGCCCATAGACGGCGCCGCCCCGGGGCCGGAGGAGGCGCGGCAGGGCGCCGCGCCGCGCAGGCTATATATCCGCCTCTCCAGCCGCGACGCCCACGCGCGCCGCCGCGTGGAGCTCCTTCAGGAGATGTTCCCCGGCCGGGACCAGATGGTGGTCTACTTCGCCGACACGGGGAAGAAGTTCGGCGCGGGCTGCGTGATACGCGACAGCCTTGTGCGCGAGCTGAAGGAGCTGCTGGGCGAGGAGAACGTAAGGGTCGTCTGAGCGCGGTATTACACATGCAGGCTGAAAATTGAGTAAATTTGCCCCTTTGGGCGCAAAGCGCTTGACAATGCGGGCGGGAAATGATACTATCTTGCCTACATGAGGGAGTAGTCTTCCGTAATATGGAGGCAAGTCAACACGATGGCGGTGTGCCCTGGCACTCACAGCGCCTGGCTTGCATTAAATGGCGAGACTCATGGATCGGCAAAAGACCGCATCCATGGGTCTTTTTGCTAAACTACTGAAAAAGGTGGTAAAGTAAGTGAAGTACTATTGCGAGGACGCCGCCGAGGTACTCGGCGACGTAGGCAGCTCGGAGCAGGGCCTCACCAGCGCCGAGGCCAAGGCCCGGCTCGAGCGCGACGGCCGCAACGAGCTGGCCGCCGAAAAGAAGGATTCGCTTATAAAGCGGTTCTTTGCCCAGATGGCCGACCCGATGATAATCATCCTCATTGTCGCCGCGGCCATCAGCGCCGTCACCGGCATCTATGAGGAGGGCCTCAAGGGCATCACCGACACGGTCATAATCCTCATCGTCGTCATAGTCAACGCCGTGCTCGGCGTCTACCAGGAGAGCAAGGCCGAAAAGGCGATCGAAGCCCTCCAGGCGATGAGCGCCGCTACCAGCAGGGTGCTGCGCGACGGCAAGGTGTGCGTCGTGCCCAGCGCCGAGCTCGTCGTGGGCGACGTGGTGCTGCTGGAGGCCGGCGACGCCGTCCCCGCCGACGGCCGCATCATCGAGAGCGCCAGCCTGCAGATCGAGGAGGCCGCGCTGACCGGCGAGAGCGTCCCCGTCTACAAGTTCATCGACATCATCGACCTCAAGGACGGCTCCGACGTGCCCCTGGGCGACCGCAAGAACATGTGCTACATGGGCTCCACCGTCACCTACGGCCGCGGCAGCGCCGTCATAACCGCCACCGGCATGGACACCGAGATGGGCAAGATAGCCGACGCCCTCTCCCGCGCCGAGCAGGGCCAGACCCCGCTTCAGATAAAGCTCAGCCAGCTGAGCAAGATCCTCACCTGGCTCGTCCTCGGCATCTGCGTGGTCATCTTCGCCGTGCAGATACTGCGCGCCGGCGGGCTCCACTTCGACGTGATACTCGACAGCTTCATGGTCGCCGTCTCCCTGGCCGTCGCGGCCATACCCGAGGGCCTGGCCGCCGTCGTCACGGTGGTGCTCTCCATAGGCGTCACCAACATGTCCAAGCGCAACGCGATAATCCGCCGCCTGACCGCCGTCGAGACCCTCGGCTGCGCCCAGGTCATATGCTCGGACAAGACCGGCACCCTCACCCAGAACAAGATGACCGTCGTCGACCACTACGGCGGCGACGAAAAGCTCCTCGCGACCGCCATGAGCCTCTGCTCCGACGCGGAGGAGGACGATAACGGCGCCGCCGTCGGCGAGCCCACGGAGGCCGCCCTCGTCAACTACGCCCACAGCCTCGGCCTGGGCAAGCCCGCGCTCAAGGCCGCCCAGCCGCGCGTCGGCGAGGCCCCCTTCGACTCCATGCGCAAGATGATGAGCACCGTCCACCAGACGGCGGACGGCGTGGTGCAGTACACCAAGGGCGCGCCCGACGAGATACTCAAGCTCTGTACCGGCTACCTCGAAAACGGCGAAATCAAGCCCATGACCGACGCCAAGCGCGCCGAGATACTCGCCGCCAACAAGGCCATGGCCGACCGCGCGCTGCGCGTCCTTGCGGCCAGCGAGCGCAGGTGGGATGAGGTCCCCGGCGACTGCTCGCCCGCGAACCTCGAGCACGACCTCGTGTTCATCGGCCTCACCGGCATGATCGACCCGGTACGCCCCGAGGTCAAGGCCGCGATCGAGGAGTGCCGCGGCGCTGGCATCCGCCCGATAATGATAACCGGCGACCATATAGACACCGCCATGGCCATCGCCCGCGAGCTCGGCATACTCACGCCGGACACAAGGGCCATCACCGGCAGCCAGCTCAACGAGATGAGCGACGAGGAGTTCGACCGCGAGTTCGAGAAGATCTCCGTCTACGCCCGCGTGCAGCCCGAGCACAAGACCCGTATCGTCAACGCCTGGAGGAGCCACAACCACGTCACCGCCATGACCGGCGACGGCGTCAACGACGCGCCGAGCATCAAGAGCG
>CALWYP010000005.1 GCA_944385795.1 uncultured Oscillospiraceae bacterium
GCATACCCTCGAGCGCCGCGCCCAGGACCTCGCCGAGCTGGCCCATGGCCTCGCTTGCGGCGGGCTTATCGCCCTTCGGGATATCGAGAGGCTTCATCGTGGGGAACAGGATTATATCGCGTATCGAATCGACGCCGGCCAGGAGCATGGCGCAGCGGTCTATGCCGATGCCGAGCCCGCCCGTGGGGGGCATACCGTACTCGAGGGCGTTGATGTAGTCGTAGTCCATCATGCCGGCCTCCTCGTCGCCCTTGGCGCGCAGCTCGACCTGCTTGAGGAAGCGCTCCTTCTGGTCGATGGGGTCGTTGAGCTCCGAAAAGGCGTTGCCCATCTCGCTGCGGCAGATGAAGAGCTCGAAGCGCTCGGTAAGGCGCTTGTCTTTCGGGCTGCGCTTGGCGAGGGGGCTGACGTCGACCGGGTGCATGGTGATGAAGGTGGGCTGCACCATGTGCTCCTCCACCTTCTGGTCGAAGCACTCATAGAGCGCGTTGCCCCAGGTGGGCTCCTTGCCGGACATGTCCACGCCCGCGCTCTCGGCGGCCTTCACGGCCTCCGCGTCGTCCGTAATGGCCATGAAGTCCACGCCAAGGTATTTCTCGACGGCCTCGGCCATAGTCATGCGCGGCCAGCCGGGCGCGAGCGAAATGTGCTCGCCCTGCCAGTCGAGCTCGTAAGTGCCCAGTATCTCCATCGCCGCGCCGCTCAGCAGGTCCTCGAAGAGGTCCATCATGTCGTTGAAGTCGGCGTAGGCCTGGTAGAGCTCGACGGTGGTGAACTCCGGGTTGTGGCGGGTGTCCATACCCTCGTTGCGGAAGATGCGGCCGAGCTCGTAGACGCGCTCTATGCCGCCCACGATGAGCCTCTTGAGGTTGAGCTCGGTGGCTATGCGAAGGTACATGTCCATGTCCAGCGCGTTGTGGTGCGTGATGAAGGGCCGCGCGGTCGCGCCGCCGGAGATGGTGTTGAGGACCGGCGTCTCGACCTCCATATAGCCGCGGCCTTCCAGGAAGCGGCGGACGTAGCTCACGAACTTGCTCCGTATGGCAAAGTTGCGGCGGCTCTCGTCGCTCATGATGAGGTCGACGTAGCGCTGGCGGTACTTGAGCTCCACGTTCGTCATGCCGTGGAACTTCTCCGGGAGCGGCCGCAGGCTCTTGGCGAGCAGGGTCACGCCCTGGACGTGGACGGAGATCTCGCCCGTCTTGGTCTTGAAGACATAGCCCTTCGCGCCTATGATGTCGCCGATATCGTATTTGCGGAAGTCCTTGAACTCCTGCTCGGATACGGCGTCGGAGCGCACATAGAGCTGTATCTGGCCGCGGTCGTCCTTGATATGGCAGAAGATGGCCTTGCCCATGCCGCGCTTGGACATGATGCGCCCGGCGACGGCGACGGGCTTGTCCTCAAAGGCCTCGTAGCCGCCCTTTATGTCCTCGGACCAGGCCGTGCGTTCAAACTTCGTGAGTTCAAAGGGGTCGCGCCCGGCCTCGCGCAGCTCGCTGAGCTTTTCGCGGCGCACGCGCAGGATTTCGCTGAGCTCCTGCTCCGGGGCAGCGTTCTCTCTATTCATTCCCTCGCTCATGCTTCCCCGCTTTCTCAGCCGTTGGTGATTTCCAGCACGGTAAAGCGCATCTCGCCGGCGGGGGCCTCGACGACGACGGTGTCGCCCACGCGGTGGCCGAGGATCGCGCGGCCTATCGGGCTCTCGTCGGAGATTCGGCCCTGCATGGGGTTGGCCTCCTGGGAGCCGACGATATGGTACTCTATATCCTCGTTCTCGTCTTCGTCGTGCAGCTTGACGCGGCTGGAGAGGTTCACGACGTCGTCGGCCATCTCGGACTTCTCGATGATCTCCGCGTTCTCGATGAGGACCTTCATCTCGGCTATCTTGGAGTAGAGCTTGCCCTGTTCGGTCTTGGCCTCGTCGTACTCGCTGTTCTCGGAGAGGTCGCCGAAGCTGCGGGCCTCCTTGATAAGCTCGCTGACTTCCTTCTCGCGGACGGTTTCGAGGTAATGGAGCTCTTCCACCAGGGAATCGTAGCGCTCCTGGCTCATCTTGAACTTGCTCTCGGCACTCATTGCTATCTTCCTTCCATTATTAATGCGCTCTGGCGATGCGCTGATTGCTATTCTGACAGTCCATTAATTATAAGTTTGACTCCTATAATTGTCAAGCCCGGGCGCCGCTCAGAACTGCCACTGCACGGCGGAGACCGCGGCGTCGAGCTGGGCGTCGCCCGTGGCGGTGAGGGCCACGCTCTGGTCGGGTATCACGCCGCCCTGCTCGGCGAGGTCCACGCGCATGGGCGTGAGGTATCTCGCCGTAGAGAGGTGGATGGCGCTGCCGTCGGAGAGCTCCACGGTCTGCTGGCTGCGGGATTTGCCGGTGGTGCGCTCGCCTATTATATCCGCCCAGTTGTAGTCCTGCAGCGCGGCGGCGAAGAGCTCGGCGGCGGAATATGTGTCCGCATTGACGATCACGGCCATGGGCATGTCCAGGCAGACGCTGTCGGACTCGACGGCGGTTTCGGCCCCGGACTTGTCCACGCTTATATACATCGTGCCGGAGGGCAGCAGGTAATCCAGGAACTCGGCCAGCTCGCTCAAAAGCCCGCCCGGGTTCGTGCGCAGGTCGAAGACGAAGCCCATGGCGCCCTGGCCCAGCAGATTCTCCACGGCCTTTACCGCGGCCTCGGCGCTGCCGGAGGAGAAGTTGGCTATCTTCACATAGCCGACGCTGCCCCCGCGCATGGAATAGCTCACGGGGTTAGTGTAGACGAGCTCGCAGTTCACGCTCACGTCCACCTCGTCGCCGTCCTTGTTCTTTATGTGCAGCTTGACGCTCTCGCCGAGGTTGGAGGATATGAAGCTGCGCGCGTCGCCTACGGTCATGGTGGTGATGTCCTGGCCGTTGACGGAAAGGATTATCTCCCCGGCCTCCAGGCCCGCGTTGTCCGCCGGTGTGCCGGCGTTTATGCCCGTTATCTTGAGGCCGCCAGTTTCGGCGTCCTTGTCCACCTGCACGCCCAGGCCGACGTACTGGTTGGCGCTGTAGAGCTTATAGGCGCTGTACTCGCTCGGGCTCATATAATAGCTCCACTCGTCGCCCAGGCCGGCGACCATGGCCGCGAAGGCGGAAGCCGATACGGCCTCCTCGTCCACCGTTCCGACGTAGTATTCGTCGAGGGCGTTCTTAATCTCCAGGTATTTCATGGCCTGGCTGTAGTTGTCCTCGGAGCCTATGCGGCCGCGCTCGCGCTGCACGGTGAGGCCGTAGGTCACGCCGACGCAGAGTATACAGGCCAGTATAAGCGCCCAGAACCTGATTTTTATGCCGAAAAACGCCTTCAGGGCTCGGCCGAACGAGTTCTTCATCCAAACACCTCGGTAAACAGCAACATATGCGTCGGCCCAAAAGGCCGGCGCAAAGACGAAAAGTTTTTATTTAAATCCATTTTTGGCGGAGCTTTGCTTCGCCAAAAATACCTCTCGCAGAGCGGAGTGTGCGCTCACCGGCCCAAGGGCCGGTGAGCGTGCGCGCAGCGGAGCGCCGGTCGCCATTGCCCGGCTTCCGCCGGGCAGGGGACCTTGACCGTCAAAAATGGCGTCGAGCCATTTTTGACGGAATATTATGCGTCAGGGGCGTAGCTCAGCCCGGAGAAGTATGCCGTCGGGTCCTCGGTGCCGCCGCTCGCGTTGCGTATCTCAAAGTGCAGGTGCGGCCCGGTGGCCCAGCCGGTGGAGCCGGAATTGCCTATCGTCTGGCCCTGGCTCACGGTCTGCCCCACGCTGACCGCTATGGAGCTCAGGTGGGCGTAGAGGGTGTAGGCCCCGTTGCTGTGGTAAATCATGATGTAGTTGCCGTAGCTCGAGGAATAGGTGGCCACGGTGACGGTGCCGCCGTCGGCCGCAAGCACGGTAGAGCCCTCCGCGGCGTTGATGTCAATTCCGGAGTGAAAACGCTCGGTGCCGAAAATCGGGTGTATGCGGTTGCCGTAGCGGCTGGTTATGTAGGTGCTGGAGGGGCAGGGCCAGATGTAGCTGCCGGTGACCGTGCTGGTGTCCGGCGCCGTAACCGTACCGCTCCCCTCGCCGCCGCCCTGCTGCTGTTGCTGCTGCTGCTGTTGCTGAGCCTGCTGCTGGGCCTGCTCGGCGGCCCACATCTGGGCGGCGATCTGGTTCATCTGGGAGTTGAGGCTCTGCTCGGCGGCCTCGTTGGCGAGGTATTCCTGCCTGGCCTGCTCTATGTCCTCGTCGAGGTCGGCGATGAGCGCCACGGCCTCGGCTATCTGCTCTTCAAGCTCGGCCTTGTCCTCTTCGAGCTCGGCCTGCTTGTCGCCAAGCTCGCCGAGGGTCTGCTCATACTCCGCCTTGGCCTCGGCGGTGGCCTCGCGGGAGGCCTTGTACTGCTCGTAGAGGCGGCGGTCGGAGTTCATAATCTCCTGTATGTCGTCCATGGCGCCGAGCAGCTCGCCCAGGGACCTGCACTGGAAGAGTATGTCGAGGTAGGTGTAGCTGCCGTTCTCCTCCATGGCGCGCACGCGCATACGGTAGGTCTCGTACTGCTCGGCCTCGGCCTCCTCGGCTTCGGCCAGCTCTTCCGCCTTCTGCTCGACGAGCTCGTTATAGACCTCTATCTGTTCGTTTATAAGGTCTATCTCCTCCTGTGCGAGCAGGTTGCGCTCGTCCAGGACGGCCTTTTTCTCGAGCGCGGTGTCGCGCTCGGCGAGCAGGTCGTCTATATTGGCCTGCATCTCGGCCCGCTCGGCCTGCAGGGCCTCCTTCTCCTCCTCAATAGCGTCAATCTGGTCCTGATAGACGTTGCCGCCGTCGGCGAAGGCGCCGAGGGAGCTTATCGCCGAGACCAGCAGGCTGACGAGCAGCAGGAAGGCCATTATCAGGGCGATTATGGATATTGCGGTTTTCTTCATTTAGGGCCCTCCCGGGGTTCAGACCTTGAGATAGTTCCGTATCGCGCTCGAGCCGCCGAACACGCCGACGAGCACGCCTATGCCCACGAAGCATATAAGCAGGGGCCACATGACCGCGGATATGGGCAGGAGCATGACGAGGCCGGAGGCCACGCCGCCCATGACCTTGCCCAGCAGCAGCGAATAGAGCCCTATCTCGATGCCGAAGGCGAGCAGGCCGCCCACAAGGCCCAGCACGAGGCCCTCTATGACGAAGGGGCAGCGGATGAAGCCGTTGGACGCGCCGACCATGCGCATAATCGCTATCTCCTCGCGGCGGGTGAAGGTGGCGAGCTTTATCGTGTTGGACATGATGAAGAAGCTCACGACGATGAGTATGATGATGAGCGCGAGGGAGACGACGCTGACCACGTTCCTGACGGTTATGAAGGCCTCGGCGTATTCGAGGTGGGCGTTCACGTCGGCCACGCCGTCGACGGCCTCGACCTCGGCCTTGGTCTGCGCCGTGAGGCTGACGTCGACCAGATGTATCACATAGCGGTCGCGGAAGGTGCTCGCGTCAAGGCTGTCGAAGAGGTCCTCGTCGTAATCCTCCTTGAAGTTCTCCATGGCCTCGGCGCGGGAGACGAAATCGGCGCCGGAGACGTTGGGCACGGCCTCTATAAGCGGCTCGACGGCGCGGGCCTCCTCCTCGGTGAGGTTCTCGTCGATGAAGGCGACGACCTCGTTCTCCTCCTCGAGGTCGGCTATGAGCTCGTTGATGTTCACGACCAGCAGGCCGAAGGAGCCCATTATGATGAGGCAGGCCATGGTTATCGTCACCGTGGCGAAGCTCATCAGCCCGTGGCTGAATATGCCGGTAAAGCCGGATTTGATAAGATAACCAAGTCTACTCAATTTCATAGCTGAAGTACCCGTCCATTCCGTCGGAGATGATCTTGCCGTTGTTGATGGCCACGACGCGCTTGGAGAAGGCGTTGACAAGCTCCTTCTCATGCGTGACCACAAGCAGCGTCGTGCCCAGCTCGTTTATCTTTTCGAGCAGGAGCATGAGCTCGAGGCTGCGCACGGGGTCAAGGTTGCCGGTGGGCTCGTCCGCTATAATCATGCGCGGGGAGTTCACAAGCGCGCGGGCGATGGCCACGCGCTGCTGCTCGCCGCCGGAGAGCTCCTGCGGGTAGCGCTTCTCGCGCCCCTTCAGGCCGACAAGCTCGAGCACATAGGGCACGCGCTCCTTTATCGCGGCGTTCGACGCGCCGACGACGCGCATGGCGAAGGCCACGTTGTCGTACACGGTCATCTTGTCTATCAGCCTGAAATCCTGGAATATGACGCCCAGCGTGCGCCTGAGGAAGGGCAGCTTGCGGCGCTTTATGCGCATCATGTCGAAGCCGTTTACGGTTATCTCGCCCGAAGCGGCGTGGACCTCCCCCGTGAGCAGCTTTATGATGGTGGTCTTGCCGGAGCCCGAGGGCCCGACCAGGAATACGAACTCCCCGTCGTGGATCTCCAAATCCACGCCGTGCAGGGCTTCTGTGCCGCTGCTGTCGTAGACCATTTTGACCGAGTTCATTTGAACCATGGTGAATTATCCTCCGTTTGCTTCCGGCAGCCCGGGCCTGGCGGCCCCGGCGAAGTCCTCCCCGGCCGTCGGGGCGCTGAAGGTCAGAACTTCGCGGTATTCTGGCTGTCGAGGTATTTTTTGACCATCATGGCGACCTTGAACACAATGGCGTGGTCAAACTCGCGCAGGTCGAGCCCTGTGAGCTTCTTGATCTTCTCGAGGCGGTAGACAAGCGTGTTGCGGTGGACATACAGCTTGCGGCTGGTCTCCGAGACGTTGAGGTTGTTCTCAAAGAACTTGTTGATGGTCTCTATAGTGTCCTCGTCGAGGGTTTCAATCGGGTTCTTCTTGAAGACCTCGGAGAGGAACATTTCGCACAGCGTGGTAGGCAGCTGGTATATTATACGGCCTATGCCGAGGTTCTCGTAATTGATTACGCTCTTCTCAGTGTCGAACACCTTGCCGACCTCGATGGCCACCTGGGCCTCCTTATAGCGGTCGGCCAGCTCGCGCAGGTGGTAGGCGATGGAGCCTATGCCGACGACGGTCCTTATGCCGAGCTCGCCGCGCAGCGTGCTCTCTATCTGCTGGGCCACGGCGTTCACGTCCTCGGTGCCCGGCTCGCCGCTCAGCTCGCGTATGACGACTATGTCGGTCTCGTTGACGGAGAGGACAAAGTCCTTCTGCCTGTCGGGGAAGAGGTTGCCCAGCGCCTCGATGGCGGTGACGTCGTTGTGCTCCTGCTGGCGGATGAGGTAGACGACGCGGGGGACGTCGGTCACGAAGTGGAGCTCCTTGGCGCGGACGTACACGTCGCCGGGCAGGATGTTGTCGGAGATGATGTTCTTTACAAAGGTGGATTTGTTGTGCTTTTCCTCGTAGTTGATCCTCGCCTCGCTCATGGCGACGTGCGCGAGGATGCAGATGCTGCGCGCCGTCTCGTCATGACCGGAGACGAACACGGCATAGTCGAAGCGGTTGCCGGACGAGCCGAGCAGCTTATAGGTCCTGACGTTGGAGGCAAAAATCTGTTCCCTCTCCTCGCCGACGGCGGGGACCATGTCGTCGAGGTGCGAGCCGATAAGGGAAAGCTCGCTGCACGCTATGACAAAGCCCTGCTCGTCAGCCACACCTATGCACCTGTCGGTGGCGTCCTTCATCTGGATAATGACGCTCTGGAAAACCCTGCTTGACATACTTTATCCTCCCTGTTTTCATCGGCTGCCCGGCCGGGGCCGCTCTCCCTCGCTGCGTCCCGCCCGGTTTGGTTATAATGACAAGAGTAGTTCTTTCAGCGTCTTACATCATAATACATATTTGTGCAAATATCAATAGAAAAATGTGTAGCATTTGTGAACTTTTTAAATTGTACTGTTGAAAGAGCACAAATAGCCCCCCTGTTATCCCAGCGATGAGCTAAAAATAAGCTCCCTTTCAATTTGACGAAGCTCTCTCAGGCCGCCTTCGCCGAGCTCCGGGCCGAGCTCCAGCGCGCCAATGGCCACGCGGCGCAGGGCCGTGCAGGGCTTCCCGCAGGCGGCGAGCATACGCTTCACCTGGTGGTATTTCCCCTCCCCCACGGTCACGCGGCAGAGGCAGCCGTCCAGAGGCTCCAGGAGGGCCGGCAGGCAGCGCGTACCGTCGGACAGGGTCAGGCCCCCGGCGAAGCGCTCGGCGTCCTCAGCGGTCACGGGAGAGGCCGTAGAGGCGACGTAGGTTTTGAGCACGCCATAGCGCGGGGAAATCACGCGGTGCGCGAAGTCCCCGTCGTTTGTGAGCAGCAGCAGGCCCGTAGTGTCCTTATCCAGCCGGCCCACGGGGAAGAGCCCCAGGCGGCGCAGCTCCGGCGGAAGCAGGTCCAGCACCGTGCGCTCGCACCTGTCGTCCGTGGCGCTCACCACGCCAGCGGGCTTGTCCAGCATGAAATACCTGAAGGCGCTGCAATCGACCGGCCTTCCGTCCACGAGAATTTCCACGCCCTCGCCTATTTTGGCCTCCGGCTTTGCGCAGGCCTGCCCGCCCGCGCTGACGCGGCCGGCGCGTATAAGCGCCCGGGCCTCGCTGCGGGAATAGAGCCCGCTGCGGGCGAGGAGCTTATCAAGTCTATCCATATCTGCCTCCCGGCATAAACCCGCCGCGGCGCCAATATACTTTCGCGGGAGGGATGGCGATGAAAGGCGAAAGGAAATTGACGAAGGGCAGGGCCGTATTCATAATCATAGCCTGCGCCGCGCTTCTGGCGGCGATAGTGCTTATTTGCTCGGGGCCGTCCGGCTCAAGCCTGGACACGGCCGAGGAGCGCGCGGAATACCTCGCCTCGCTCGGCTGGAAGGCCGACCCGGAGAGCGAACAGCACCGCGCGGTAGTCCTGCCCGAGGAGTTTTCGGGCTCGATCGCCCAATATAACGCCATGCAGAAGCAGCAGGGCTTCGACCTGGAGCGTTATGCCGGCGAAGAGGTTGACAGCTGGAGCTACGACCTCGCCGAATATCCCGGCGGCGAGGAAAACGTGACGGCCCAGCTCTACACTTACAAAGGCGCCGTTATAGGCGGGGACATACACTCGAACGCCCTCGGCGGCTTCATGCACGGATTGAAATAGTCTAGGGGGAAATTCTTCCCCGGCCAACGTTTAAATAAGGGCCCGGCTGCAAGCGCCGGGCCCTTACCTTCGATTCATCGGGACGGGGCTTTGCCCCGGCCCGGTACCTTAACCCGTGGACGCGTGTCCACGGCCGCCTCGCCTCAGGGTTCCGTCGAGACTGTAGTCTCGACGGAAAAGGAGGAGCGACGAAGTGACTGAGCTTTCCCGCTCGCGGGGAAGCTAAGGATATGCAGTCCGCGACGACGCCCGAGGGAGGTATTGCGGCATTTATGCCGCGTATCCAGGGGGGGAAAGAATTCCCCCCATAGAGTCTTACTCGTTGATGGCGATGACGACGCCGGAGCCGACGGTACGGCCGCCCTCACGGATGGCGAAGCGCAGGCCGGTCTCGATGGCGATCGGGGTGATCAGCTCAACGTCCATGTCGACGTTGTCGCCGGGCATGCACATCTCAACGCCCTCGGGCAGGGAGATGACGCCGGTCACGTCGGTGGTGCGGAAGTAGAACTGGGGACGGTAGTTGTTGAAGAACGGGGTGTGACGGCCGCCCTCATCCTTGCTCAGGACGTAGACCTGGCCCTTGAACTTGGTGTGGGGGTGGATGGACTTAGGAGCAGCGAGAACCTGGCCGCGCTCGACGTCCTTCTTGGCGACGCCGCGGAGCAGGGTGCCGACGTTGTCGCCGGCCTCGGCGAACTCGAGGGTCTTGTGGAACATCTCGGTGCCGGTAACGACGGTCTCCTGGGTGTCCTTGATGCCGACGATCTCAACCTTGTCGCCGACCTTGACGCGGCCGCGCTCGACACGGCCGGTGGTAACGGTGCCGCGGCCGGTGATGGTGAACACGTCCTCGATGGGCATCAGGAAGGGC
>CALWYP010000006.1 GCA_944385795.1 uncultured Oscillospiraceae bacterium
CGGTGGGATTCGAACCCACGTGCCCTTTCGGACAACTCGATTTCGAGTCGAGCTCGTTATGACCGCTTCGATACGTCTCCATTTAGAAAATATTCAGTTTTTGGCACAGATAACATGATTTCGAGTCGTTCTCGTTATGACCTCTTCGATACCGCTCCATGGCCTAGACATTATACACGGGCGGCCGGGAAAAATCAAGAGCCTATTGCGCGCCGCGGCCGGCGCTTCAGCCCAGCAGCGCGCTCATGCCTATGGCGTTTGTCAGCATGTGGTAGGCTATGGGCGCCCAGATGCTGCCCGAGCGCTCATAGGCCCAGTTGAGGGCCAGGGAGGCGGGGAGGTACAGCACGGCGGCGGCGAGTAGAGCCGGGTCGAGGAGCGCGTACTGCCAGACGTGGTAGACGGAGAAGGCGAGCGCGCTGACTATCCACGCCGCGGCGCGGCTGCGCTTGTGCAGCGCGCCGAAGGCCAGGCCGCGGAAGAGGATTTCCTCGACCACCGGGGCCATGAACACGCTCATGGCCGTGAGCTTGCCGCGGCCGCCCGGGGCCATCTCCACGAAGGCCTCGTTGTTTGGCGAGGAGTCCACGCCTATTATGACGGCCAGGCTGGACACGATCATGCTGAGCGCTATCTCTAGCACGAAGGCCGTCAGCATGGCGGTGAAGAACAGGCCGGGGCGGTCGAGCGCCGCGTCGAAGCCCGCGCGCAAAAAGCGCCGGCACAATATGAGGGTATAGGCGAAGCCGATAATATAATAGACGAGGTTCACGTCCACCGTGCTCAGCTGCGGGAAAAACTGCGAGACGCGCGGCAGCAGCAGGGGCAGGGCGAAGACGTGGATTGGGAAATATATCAGCGCGGCCACGCGCTCGCCCGGGCGCATGGGGTCGGCGAACCTGGGGTTAAAGGGGTTTTCTGGGCGGTTTTCTTTCACTGTTCCAGCTTCCTTTGCAGGGCGTAGAGGACGTTCATCGCCTCTATCGGGGATATGGCTTCGAGCTTTACGCGCCGGAGCTCGGCGACGACCTCGTCCTCCGCCGCGCCGCCCAGGGTCAGCTGCCCGCCGGGGGCGGCGTCCGCGGCGGCGGGCGGCTCAAGGCCGCGCGCGCCCTCGTCCAGCTCGCGCAGGCAATCCCTGGCGCGTTCCACCACGCTCTTCGGCACTCCGGCGAGGGAGGCGACCTCCACGCCGTAGCTCTCGTCCGCCGCGCCGGGTATGACGCGGCGCAGGAATATTACGCCGCCGCCCTGCTTGCGCGCGGTGACGCAGTAGTTGCGCACGCCCTCCAGCCTGTCCTCCAGGGCCGTCAGCTCGTGGTAATGCGTGGCGAACATGGTCTTCGCGCCGAGCTTCCGCGTGTCCGCGCAGTACTCCAGCACGGCGCGGGCTATGGCCATGCCGTCGTAGGTGGAGGTGCCGCGGCCTATCTCGTCGAGCAGGATGAGGCTTTTGCGGGTGGCGTTTTTAAGTATCCCGGCCACCTCGGTCATCTCCACCATGAAGGTGCTCTGGCCGCCGGAGAGGTCGTCGTAGGCGCCGATGCGCGTGAACACGCGGTCGACAATGCCTATGGTGGCGCTCCTGGCCGGGACGAAGGAGCCCATCTGGGCCATGAGGACGATAAGCGCCGTCTGGCGCATGTAGGTGCTCTTGCCGGCCATGTTCGGCCCGGTCACTATGGCCATGCGGTCGGTCGTGAGGTTCAGATGCGTGTCGTTGGGCACAAAGCGTGAATCCTTCTGCATGAGCTCCACGACGGGGTGCCGGCCGTCGCGTATTTCAATCTCGCCCGAGAGGTCCACCTCGGGGCAGACGTAGCCGTATTTCACCGCGGCCTGGGCCAGGGAGCAGACGGCGTCGAGCTCGGCGACGGCCTCCGCCGTGGCCTGCACCCGGCCTATCCGCGCAGCCACCTTCGCCCGCGTCTCGCAGAAGACGCGGTACTCCAGCTCGCAGATGCGCTCGCGCGCCGAGCTTATCTCCGACTCCAGGCCCTTCAGCTCGGCGGTGATATAGCGCTCGTGGTTGGCGAGCGTCTGCTTGCGGACGTATTCGGCGGGCAGGGCGGAGGCGTCCGCCGAGGCGGGCAGGTCTATGTAATAGCCGAAGACGCGGTTATAGCCTATGCGCAGCTTCTTGACGCCCGTGCGCTCGCGCTCGCGCGCCTCCATCTCCGCGATGAGCCCGGCGGCGTTTTCGCGCACGGAGCGCAGGCGCTCCACCTCCTCGGAATAGCCCTTGCGCAGCACGCCGCCGTCGTGGATGGAGACGGGAGGGTCGGGGTCGATGGCGAAGACTATGTCGCCGCGCACGTCGGCGAGCTCGTCCATCTGCGCCGCGCCGGAGAGCAGGGCGCTCTTCGTCCCCGCAAGCAGCTCCTTTATGCGCGGAAGCGGCTCGCAGCTGCCCGCCAGGGAGATGAGGTCGCGCCCGTTCGCGGTCTGATAGACCGTGCGCGTCGCCACGCGCTGCATATCCGTTATGCCGCCGAGGGCCGCGCGCAGCTCGCCCAGCCGGACGCTGTCGGACACGAGCTCGCTCACCGCGGCCAGGCGGCGGCGGATGGCGTTGAGCGAGAGCAGCGGCATCTCCACCCAGGAGCGGAGCATACGCGAGCCCATGGGCGTCCTGGTGTGGTCGAGCACCCAGAGGAGGCTGCCCTTCTTCTCGCCGGTGCGCTGGCTGCTCGTGAGCTCCAGGCTGCGCCGCGTGGCCCAGTCCAGCTCCATGTACTTGCCGCCCTCGATTATCTCCAGGGCGTTTATATGCCCCAGCTCGCAGCGCTGGGTCTCGGAGATATAGCGCAGCAGCGCGCCCGCGGCGCGCAGGGCGAGGGGCTTGTCCGCGAGGCCGAGCGCGCCGGGATCCTGCCCGAACTGGGCCGCCACGCGCCGGCCCGCGGCGGCGGGGTCGAAGTATTCCTCCTCCTCGCGCTCGCAGGCGCAGGCCAGGCGCCGGACGATGAAGTCCACCAGCTCGCCCTGCTTGGAGGCCTCGGGGCTGAGCACGGCCTCGCTGGGCGAGTAGGAGCCGAGCTCGTTGGCTATGTGGCTCACGGCCTGCTTCCCGTATTCCACGACGGCGAATTCGCCCGTGGAGATGTCGCAGAAGGCGGCGGCCGCGCCCGGGGCGCCGGCGTAAACGGCGCAGAGGTAGTTCGCCCTGCCCCGGTCGAGCATGGACTCGTCCGTCACCGTGCCGGGCGTGATTATGCGCACCACGTCGCGCTTGACCAGGCCCTTGGCCAGCGCCGGGTCCTCGAGCTGCTCGCATATGGCGACCTTGTAGCCCTTTTGCAGCAGCCGGGCTATGTAGGAGTCCGCCGCGTGGTAGGGCACGCCGCACATGGGCACCTGCTCCTCGGCCGGCTTGTTGCGGTCGCGGGTGGTCAGCGTGAGGTCCAGCTCCCGTGCGGCCACCTTCGCGTCCTCGTCGAAGAGCTCATAGAAGTCGCCGAGGCGGAAGAAGAGCAGGCAGTTTGAGTTCTGCTTTTTTATCTCGGTGTACTGCTTTTGCAGTGGGGTGAGCTCGTCGGCGCGCCGCCTGGAGAGCGGCACGGACACGGAGTCCATCACGCCCTCGTCGGAGAGCATCGTCTCCTTGTAATTCACCTGTCCGCCGGTTTTCTTCGCCATCACGGCCTCCTCACTCCGCGTCCGCCGGGACGCCGTAGAGCGCCCAGGTGTTGCCGCCGTTTATGTCCGCGTCTATAAAGCGGCCTATCAGCTCCTCGCCGCCCTTGAGGTGGACGAGGCGGCCGCCGTTCGTGCGCGCCGAGAGGTTCCAGGGGCTGCGGCCCGTCGCGCCGTCCACCAGGACGCGCTGCCGCGTGCCGATGTACGCCGCGTGCTTCTCGGCGGATATCTCGTTGGCGCGCTCCACCAGGCGGTCGAACCACTTCTGCTTTTCCTCGCGCGGCACGGGGTCCGGCATGGCCGCGGCCTTCGTGCCCTCGCGCGGGGAGAAGATGAAGGTGAACATCGCGTCGTAGCGCACTTCCTCTATAAGGCTCATCGTCTCGTTGAAGTCCGCCTCCGTCTCGCCGGGGAAGCCGACGATAATATCGGTGGTCAGCACCAGCTCCGGCATGAGCGAGCGCGCCAGGCGGACCTCCTCAAGGTACTTTTCGCGTCCGTAGTGGCGGTTCATCTCGCGCAGTATGCGGTCGGAGCCGCTCTGCACGGGCAGGTGTATGTGTTTCGCGCACTTTTCGCACTCGGCCATGGCGCGGAAGAGCTTTTCCGTGGCGTCGCGCGGGTGGCTGGTCATGAAGCGTATGAGGAAGTCGCCGGGGATGCCGTTTATGGCGCGTATAAGGTCGGCGAAGTCGCGCCCCTCGTCGAGATCCCGGCCGTAGCTGTTGACGTTCTGGCCGAGCAGGGTGATGTCCTTGTACCCGGCCTCCACCAGCCCCCTCGCCTCGGCGACCACGTCGTCAAAGCGCCGCGAGCGCTCGCGGCCCCGGACGTAGGGCACTATGCAGTAGGTGCAGAAGTTGTTGCAGCCGTACATGATGCTGAGCCAGGCCTTGACGGAGCCCGAGCGCTTGACGGGCAGGCCCTCGGCCACCACGCCCTCGCTGGGCGGGGCCATGAACACGCGCCTGCGTGTGTCGCGCGCCCTCTTGTAGAGCTCGGGGAAGCGCCAAAGCTCGTGCGGGCCGAAGACCAGGTCGACCACGCGGAAGCTCTTTTTTATCTTCTCGGCCATGTGCGGCTGCTGCACCATGCAGCCGCAGACCGCGACCAGCAGGCCGGGGTTCCTGGCCTTGGCGTGGACGAGCGCGCCGACGTTGCCCAGCACGCGCATCTCCGCGTGGCCGCGCACGGCGCAGGTGTTCACGACAATCAGATCTGCGGCGTTCTCGTCGTCTGTGAAGCCGTAGCCCATGAGCTCTATGTAGCCGCGCAGCTCCTCGCTGTCCGCCTCGTTCTGCTGGCAGCCGTAGGTGTCCACAAGCGCGAGGGGGCGCCTGCCCGAGGCGGCTATGCGCTCGCGTATCCCAAAGCAAATCTCCCGCTGCCGTTCAAGCTCGGCGCGGGGAATCTCAACTCTCTTGTAAGCCATATATAACTCCTTACCGAAGGAAAATTCCCGATTTTATTATTTTACCATTTGTCTCTGGAAACTTCAACGCTTTTGCAATATAATAGCGGTATTAAGACTCAGCGAGGTACAGCCATGCCCAGGATAAACATACTCTCCCCCCACGTCGCGGACCTGATAGCCGCCGGCGAAGTGGTGGAGCGGCCAGCCTCCGCCGTGAAGGAGCTAATTGAAAACGCCATGGACGCGGGGGCCAGGAATATAACGGTGGAATTCACCGGCGGCGGGGCGGAGCTCATCCGCGTCACCGACGACGGCTGCGGCATGAGCGCCGAGGACGCGGGCGTGGCCTTCCTGCGCCACGCCACCAGCAAGCTCGCCGACGAGCGAGGGCTGGAGGCCATAGGCACGCTCGGCTTCCGGGGCGAGGCCCTCGCGGCCATCTCCAGCGTCTCGCACATAGAGCTCAGCACGCGCGAGCGCGGCGCGCAGGAGGGGACGTACATGTCACTCGAGGCCGGGGATATAATGGAGATGCGCCCGGAAGGCGCGCCCGAGGGCACCAGCATAGCCGTGCGCGGCCTCTTCTACAACACCCCGGCGCGGCGCAAGTTCCTCAAGAGCGACCGGGCCGAGGGCGCGGCCTGCCTCCAGGCGGCGCTGCGCTGCGCGCTGGGCCGGCCAGGCGTCTCCGTCAGGTGCATACGCGACGGGCGAGAGGAGTTCTTCACCCCGGGCGACGGCCGGGCGGAGAGCGCCGCCTACGCCCTGCTGGGCCGCGAGACGGCCCTCGGCCTGCTGCCCGTGACCGCGGGGGCCGAGGGCGGCGCGGTGCAGGTGGGCGGCTTCACCGGGGCGCCGAACACGGGGCGCGGCAGCCGCAGTATGCAGTTCTTCTTCGTAAACGGGCGGCACATAAAGAGCCAGCTCCTGCAGGCCGCCGTGGAGCAGGCCTACAAGGGCACGCTGCTCACCGGGCGCTACCCGTGCTGCGTCATATACGTCACGCTCAACCCCGCCGCCGTGGACGTCAACGTCCACCCCGCCAAGACCGAGCTGAAGTTCTCCGACGAGCGCGCGGTGTTCAACGCCGTCCACTACGCCGTGCTGGGCGCGCTGAGCGCCGACCGGCCGCCCGCCGCCGCGGCGGAGGAGGCCCCGGCCGTCAGGTTCGTCTCCGCGCCCCCGGCCGGGGACTGCCCCCGGGCGAAGCCCGCCGCGCGCTGGACGGCGCAGGGCCCGGAGCGGGAGCGCGTGCCGGAGGCCCCGCCGCAGGGCAGGAGCGCCGCGGCCCCGGGCAGGATAGTCTTCCACAGCCCGGACGCCAATTTCCAGACTGCCTTCGACCTGGGCGCGAACGCGGCCATACGCCCCGAGGCGGAGGAGGCCCGGCCGGAAGCGCCGGAGCGGGAGCGCGCCGCCGCGGACTTCCGAGTGATAGGCGAGGCCCTGGGCCTGTACATCCTCGTCGAGCAGGCCGGCTCGCTGATAATAATCGACAAGCACGCCGCGCACGAGCGTATGCTCTACGACGCGCTGATGAGCCGGGACGCGCCCGTGCACAGCCAGCAGCTGCTCGCGCCGGAGCTGCTCTCGCCCTCGCCCGAGTGCGCCGCCTCGCTGGAGGCGAACGCCGGGAGGCTCGCCGCCTGGGGCTTCGAGTACGAGCCCTACGGCCCGGGCGTCTTCGCCCTTCGCGCCGCGCCAGCCACGCTCTCCGGCGAGGAGGCCGCCGCCGCGCTGGAGGAGGCCGCCGAGGCCCTGGCCGCCTCGCTCACGCCGGACATAGAGTCCGCGCGGGCCGGGCTGCTCAAGACCGTGGCCTGCAAGGCCGCCATAAAGGCCGGCATGGGCAGCGAGCCCGAGGAGCTCCGCAGGCTCGCCGAAGCCGTCTGCTCCGGCCGCGTGCGCTACTGCCCCCACGGCCGCCCCGTGTCCTGGACCCTGACGAGGAAGGAGCTCGACCGGCAGTTCAAGAGGATAGTATAAAAGCGCCGGGGGATTCGGCGAATCCCCCGGCGGGAAGCTGCCTAAAAAGGCCCGGCGGCCTTTTTAGGCAACCGGCTCCCCCGCCCGGGCGCTCCGCGGCTGGGCGATGGAGAGCGGCGCTGCGCTCGCCGCCTCGGTTGTCCGGCTTTGCCGGACAATTCGACGCCCGCTTCGCGCAAAGTATTTTTTCCGACGTACACGCCGCCGGAAAAAATGATTTCAATTTATTTCGCCGCAGGCGGCGAAACTCAAGCGAGGCTCTTAAAAGCGGCGCCGGGGGATTCGGCGAACCCCCCGGCGGAAACGGTCCGTTTTCACTTGTGGTAGTAGAGCACGCCCATGCACCAGGGGCCGCAGTGGCCGCTTATGGTGCAGCCGGCGCGGTTATTGTATACCTCCTTGAAGGGCTGGCACTCGAGCACGGTCTCGCGCAGGCGCGCCCTGACGTCTTCGGGCAGGCCCGAGTCGGTTATGAACACGCGCCTGAGGTCGATGTCGTCCCGGCCCTGGAGGCGGTCGCGGATGTACTGGTGGTAGGCGGCCTCGATCTTGCCGCGGTACTTCTTAGCCACGCCCATCTTGCCCTCGTGCACCTCTATGCAGGGCTTGAGCCCCAGCAGGTTCGCGCCGAGCGCCTGGATGGTGGTGCAGCGCCCGCCCTTGCGCAGGTAGTCGAGGGTGTTGAGCACGAAGCTGACGTCCGTCTTGGGCACCAGGCGCTCTATCGCGGCGGCTATCTCCGCGGGCTCCGCGCCCTCACCGGCCATTATCGCCGCGTCCAGGACGAGGTGGCCGAAGCCGGTGGAGAGGTTGAGCGAGTCGACCACGGTGACGTTTTCAAAGTCCTCCGCGGCCAGGCGCGCGTTGTTGCAGCTCACGGAGAGCTCGCTCGAAAAGCCGATGTGGACAATCGCGTCCGCGTCGCGCAGCCACTCGGTCCAGGCGGCGGCGTAGTCCGAGACCGTGACCGCCGCGGTCGAGCACAGCTGGCCCGTGCGCTTTGTGTACTCGTACATGTCGTCGGCGTTGATGTCTATGCCGTCCCTGAGGGCGACGCCGTCGCGGATGATGTACATCGGCAGGACGCCTATGCCGTAGCGCTCTATAAACTCGCGCGGCAGGTCGCAGGTGCTGTCGGCAGTGATTTTTACCTTCACGTCTATATCCTCCATTAGTGGAAAGAAGAATTTCCCAAAACTTACGGATACCATAGTAACACAGAATTATCAAATTTTCCACCATCAACGGAAAAGAACAAGAGGTATTTTTATGCAGCCTAAGATTGCCGTCATAACGGGCCCCACGGCGACGGGGAAAACCCGCCTGGGCATAGAGCTTGCGCGCCGCCTGTCGGGGGAGATAGTCTCCGGCGACTCCATGCAGATTTACCGCGGCATGGACATAGGCACGGCCAAGCCTACGCCGGACGAGCTCGCCGCCGCGCCGCACCACCTCATAGACACCGCGGAGCCGGGCGAGGAGTGGAGCGTCTCGCGCTATGTGGAGGCGGCGGACGCGGCCGTGCAGGGCATCCTCGCGCGCGGCAAGCTGCCCATAGTCGTCGGCGGCACGGGGCTGTACATAGACTCGCTGGTGCGCGGCGGGGGGTTTTCCGAGCGCAGCGGGGAGGACGGGGTATGCCGCCGCGAGCTTGAGGAGCGCTATGAGGAGATAGGCGGAGAGGCCATGCTCACCGAGCTGTCCCAGGTGGACCCGGAGCGCGCCGCGAAGCTGCATCCGGCGGACAGGAAACGCATCGTCCGCGCCATGGAGGTCTTCCTGCTCACGGGCCGGACGATAACCGAGCACGACCGCGAGAGCGCCGGCAGGGCGCCGCGCTACGACGCGGCCTACATCATCCTCGACTACGAAGACCGCGCCCGGCTCTACGCCCGTATAGACGCGCGCGTGGACGAGATGGCCGCGCAGGGCCTCTTTGAGGAGGCCGGGAGAATCTTCTCCGGCCCCGTCTCCTCCACCGCCCGCCAGGCCATAGGCTACAAGGAGGCGAAAATGGCCCTCGACGGGCTCATAAGCCGCGAAGAGGCCCTGGAACTCATAAAGCGCGAGAGCCGCCGCTACGCGAAAAGGCAGCTCACCTGGCTGCACAGGAGGCAGGGCGCGCTCTGGATACGCTGGGGCGCGGAGCCGGACTTCGCCGCCGCCGCGCGCGATTCGACAGCCTTTCTCGCCGCCCACGGTATAATATAATGGCGTTCGGAAAGCAGTGAAAGCCACTTTTCGTACAATATTACTATTTATATCAGCGGCGGGATGTGATATTATGTAAATCCACCTCCCGCCCGGCAAGGAGCGAGAGATATGGATAAGACAAAGAACCTTCAGGACGCCTTTTTGACGCGGGCAAGGGCCGAGCGCGTGCCGGTCACGCTGTTCCTCATGAACGGCTTCCAGCTGCGCGGCGTGCTGCGCGCCTTCGACAGCTTCACGGTCGTGATAGACTCCGACGGCAAGCAGCAGCTCATATACAAACACGCCATCTCCACGATCGCGCCCGTACGCCCCGTGGCGCTTGAGGACGGGCAGGAGCGTACATAAATGAGGGCCGGCCTGGCGCCCGGACTCGCGGCCGGGCTGATACTCCTGGCCGCGGCCTCCTGGCTGGCCCCCGGCGCGGGGGAAGCCGCCGCGAGGGAGCCCGGCGAGGCCGCGCTGCGCGTCTCGGGCGTCGTGCTGCGCGAGGAGTGCGCGCTGCCCGAGCCGGAGGGGCCGTACCTTGCGCTGCTGCCCGACGGGGCGCGCGCCGCGGCAGGCGAGGCCGCCGTCGCGCTGAGCGCCGGGACCGAGGGGCTTATGTGCGCCGCGCGCGACGCCGCGCGGGAGAGCCCCGCCGCCATGGGCTTCGCCCTGCGCGAGGCCGTGCTGGCCGCCGCGCTGGACATGCCGGAGCGGGCCGCGCGGCTAGAGGCGGTTTACTCCGCGCCCGACGCGGGCTACGAGCTGCTGTACGCCCCGGCGGACGCGCTGTGGACAAGCCGGACGGACGGCTACGAATATTTCGCCCCGTCCCTGCTCGAGGGCCTGGACGCGGAGGGGCTGGACGGGCTTATGTCGGCGTGGCCGCGCCAGGCCGGCCCGCTCGCCGGGAAGTACGTCACCGCACTGCGCTGGTACTTCGCCGCGTATGTCCCCGAGGGCGCGGGCGTGGAGGAGGGCGCGCGGGTGAGGCTGGATTTTGGGAGCTTCGCCGCCGCCGCCGTAGTGGAGAGCGCGTCGGAGCCCGCGGGCGGCCTGGCCGCCGTTGTTTTCAGCTCCACCGAGGCCCCGGAGCGGGCGCTGGAGCTCAGATTTACCGAGGCAGAACTTAGCGTTGGGAGATAGATATTATGCCGTCGATTGCCGAAAATGTCGCCGCCGTGCGCGCGAGGGTGGACTCCGCCGCCCAGGGGCGGCGCGTGCTGCTCGTCGCCGCCAGCAAGATGAACGACGCCGCGCGCGTTAAAGAGGCCGTGGCCGCGGGCGTGGACGCCTGCGGGGAGAACCGGGTGCAGGAGCTTGTGGAGAAGAACGCCGGGCACGCCTACGACGGCGCGCCGCTGCACTTCATCGGGCACCTGCAGAAGAACAAGATAAAATACCTCGTCGGCGTGGCGGATCTGATTGAATCCGTGGACAGCGAAGAGCTGGTAGAGCTCATAGACAGGCGCGCCGGCAGGCTCGGCCTCACGCAGGACATACTGCTCGAGGTCAACATAGGCCGCGAGGCGGCCAAGAGCGGCCTTGCCCCGGAGGAGCTTCTGAAAACCGTGGAGTTTGCCGCCGCAAAACCCAATATACGCCTGCGCGGGCTGATGGCCATACCCCCCGTAACGGCGACTCCGGACGGGGCCCGGCCATATTTTGCCGCGATGCGCGAGCTTTTTATTGACATTGCGGGGAAAAAATACGATAATACCTCTATGGACTTTTTGTCCATGGGTATGAGCGGCGACTTTGAAGCCGCGATAGCGGAGGGCGCGAACATGGTCCGCGTCGGGTCCGCAATCTTCGGGGCGAGGGACTACTCGCGCCCGCAAGGGAGATAAGCGATGGGAGTCTTTGACACACTCAAAAAACTCAGCCACCCTTACGACGACGCCGACGACGATTTCTTCGGCTCCGCGGCGGACGAGGCCTCCGTGGAGGAAGAGCGCCCGGCGCGGCGCGGCAGCTTCTTCTCCGACCCGGAGGAGACGGCGGGCGATACGGTGGGCATACCGGCCGCTCCCAAGAGCAGGCCGGCTTTCCGAATACCTAGGCGGGAGCTGCGCCGCCAGGCTGACGCCCTCGACGCCGAAGAGGCGGCGGGGACGCCGAACCGGGCCGCTCCCGCGCAAGCGAAGCCCCAGATGTCCATGGCGAGCCCCACGAAGTTCGTGGACGGCGCCCGCCTGGCCGACAGCCTGCTCGCGGGGAAGACCCTGCTGCTGAACCTTGAGAACGCCAGCAAGGTGGACGCGCGCCGGCTGCTCGACTTCATGAGCGGCGCGGCCTACGCCCTGCAGGGCTATGTCAAGCGCGTTTCGGGCAGCATCTACCTCGTCGTGCCCAACGGCGAGGAGGTCACCGAGGCCGACGCCATGAGCCAGATGGAGAGTTCAGGCTTATATCTTTAAACCGCAGCCAGCAGCCAAGATAGAGAAGAAAATATTCAGGGGCGTTTCCAACGGGAGCGCGGCGCCCGCGCCAGCAGCGCGGGACGGCGCCGGGCAACCCGCCGGACACGGCCCTAAACATGGAAGGAAGATATAGATATGACTCCTCAGGACATCCGGGAGAGAACATTTGAAAAGGCCGTCTTCGGCGGCTACGACATGGCCGGGGTAGACGACTTCATGGAGGAAGCCGCCGCCGCCCTGGAGAATGCGCAGCGCGAATGCAGCACGCTCAAGGCCAAGCTCAAGGTGCTCGTGGACAAGATAGAGGAGTACCGCGCGAGCGAGGACGCCATGCGCATGACGCTTATGAGCGCGCAGAAGCTCTCCAACCAGATAGAGGCCGAGGCCCGCGAGAGGGCGGACAAGCTCGTCGCCGACGCCGAGGCCAAGTCCAGCGAGGTGCTCGGCTCGCTCGAGAGCCGGCGCGAGGCCGAGGAGCGCCGCCTGGACGCCGCGCGCGAGGCGCTTGAGCGCTTTTTCTCCGACGCGCGCGAGGTCTGCGCCGCCACGCTCGACAACCTCAAGAAGCTGGAGGCCGGCGAGCTGCCCTCGAAGGACGCCAGGGCCCAGAGCGTCGAGGAGACGGTGCGCAGCATCGAGAAGAGCGTGGAGCGCCTGCCCGACGAGCCCGAGCCGAAGATCGACGTGAGCTCCGTCATGGACGGGCCCGAACCCGGCGAAAAGATAACCCCCGACGACGTGACCCGCCTGTTCGACATGGGCGGCGGCAAATAAGGCCGGCTACAGCCGCGCTGAAACCAGGCCCCGGCCACGCCGGGGACGGCGCGCCGGAGCGCGCCACAAAAATTGCCCAGTGCGAGCACTGGACAATTTTTACGCTTGAACGCTAGGCGTCAGGCGGGAAAATTTTTAAGAGATAGAGAGGAAGATAACGCACAATGCCTCAGGATTATAACGCCACAGTAAATCTGCCCAAGACCCAGTTCCCCATGCGCGCCGGCCTGCCCAAGCGCGAGCCCGAGATGCTTCAGCAGTGGTACGACATGGACCTCTACCACGAGATGCTCAAGCGCACCGAAGGCCGTCCCATTTTCGACCTGCACGACGGCCCCCCGTTCTCCAACGGCTCCATCCACATGGGCACCGCGCTCAACAAGTGCCTCAAGGACTTCATCACCCGCTATAAGTCCATGTCCGGCCGCCAGGCCATCTACTATCCCGGCTGGGACAACCACGGTATGCCGATCGAGTCGGCCATCATCAAGGAGCAGAAGCTCAACCACAAGGAGATGACCACCGCGGAGTTCCGCACCGCCTGCCGCGACTTCGCGCTCCACTACGTCAACGTCCAGCGCGACGCCTTCAAGCGCCTGGGCTGCCTTGGCGAGTGGGACAAGCCCTACTTCACCATGAACCCCAAATTCGAGGCCGAGGAGATCAAGGTCTTCGGCGAGATGTATAAGAAGGGCTATATCTACAAGGGCAAGAAGCCCGTCTACTGGTGCCCGCACGACGAGACCGC
>CALWYP010000007.1 GCA_944385795.1 uncultured Oscillospiraceae bacterium
TCTGGCAGATAACGACGTTGAACTGGCCAGCGTAGCTCTGGCAGTAGGACTCCATGACCTCCTGGCCGCCGGCCTCGGTGAAGTCGCCGCTCTGGCTGGCGATGATGTTCCAGCCCTCGCGGTCGGCGACCTGCTTGAAGCCCTCGGTACGGCCCAGGGTGGCGGAAGCGCCGACGGAGCCTTCGATGACGAGGATGTTGAGCTCGGTGATGCCCTTGGCCTCGGCGTAAGCCTTCAGCCACTCGCCGGCGGCGACGCCCTCGGTGGTGAAGTCGGAGCCGACCCAGGAGACGTACTTGTCGGAGTCGTCGACGGTGCGGTCGATGATGATGACGGGGATGCCGGCCTCTTCGCACTCAGTCAGGACCTGGTCCCAGCCGGTGGCCTGGATCGGGTCGAGGATGATGTAATCGACGCCCTGCTGGATGAAGTTGCGGAGGGCCTCAATCTGCTTCTGGACGTCCTGGTCGGCGTCGACGAAGTTCAGAGTGTAGCCGTTCTCTTCGCAGAAAACGTTCTGGGCGCTCTGGGTGGAAGCGGTGCGCCAGTCGGACTCGTGGCCGACCTGGGCGAAACCGACAACGATGTTGCCGCCTTCTTCGGCGGGGGTGGTCTCCTCACCGGCAGGGGTGGTCTCTTCGCCGGCGGGGGTGGTCTCTTCGGTCTCAGCCTCGCCGCAGGCGGCCAGGGCAAAAACCATGACGAGAGCAAGAAGCAGTGCAAGGAACTTCTTCATTTCGGGTTTCTCCTATCCTTTTTAAAATTTGTTCTCAGGACTTCGCCTTCGAACCTTGTGGCCAAATTATACAGTTATTTTCAGGCGCAGTCAAGAATTTGTATGGATGAATTGTTAATTTCGTGTCTCTCAACAATACAACTTGTTCACAAGCAATTTTGCAAAACTTCTCGTTTTCAGAGAATTCACGCAATTTGGGCAATTATTTTAACTTTTTACCCCCTGCGATAACAATTCTGTAACAAATAATTTGTACGTTTTCTGCCGTGGAGGCCAAATTTGCGTATGGCAGATTGCACAATAGCGACTTTTGCCCCTATTTTTCCCATACACAAACTAGGTTAAATGTTGATTTGTTAAATAATGTTAGTTGAATATGTGCTTACAGCCTGTTTTCGTCGAAAAACGTCTCTCAACTTGTTGCACAATATGCAGCCTTCTAATTCGTGTGTTTTATACAGAGTTGAGCTTTAATATTGAAATGTAAAGACAAGTAGTCTATAATGAAGCCAGTTGTATTGAAATTGAGGTGAAGGCATATGCCGCCCAAATACCAGGCCATCGCGGACGAGCTGCGTATACACATAGAGGCCGGCAAATATGCCGACAGCGAGCTGCTCCCCACGGAGTTCGCAATAGCCGAGGAATACCGCGTCTCCCGCCAGACCGTGCGCCAGGCGCTGAGCGTGCTCGTCAAGGACGGGCTCATTGAGAAGCGCCAGGGCAGCGGCTCGCGCATAGTGCGCCACAGCGTGGAGCGCACGGGCGCCCAGCCCTGCTCCGTGGCCGTAATCACCACCTATATAAGCGACTATATCTTCCCGAGCATACTGCGCGAGGTGGAGAAGACCCTTGCGGAGCACAACTGCACCCCCTCCCTGTTCAGCACCCAGAACCAGGTCAACAGCGAGAGGAAGATATTGAAGAACATACTCTCCATGCCCATAAGCGGCGTGCTGGTCGAGGGCAGCAAGACGGCGCTGCCGAACCCCAACATAGATCTATACCGTCAGCTCACCGACAAGGGCCTGCCCCTGGTCTTCATGCACGGGGCCTACAGCGACGTGCCCGGCGCGCTGGCCGTCTTCGACGACAACGCCGGCGGGTCGCGCCAGCTGGTGGAGTACCTGCACAGGAAAGGGCACAGGAACATAGCCGGCATCTTCAAGAGCGACGACCTCCAGGGCATACAGCGCTACGCCGGGTATATAGACGCCCTGCGCGACCTCGGCCTGCCCATGGCCGACGACAACGTCTTCTGGTACAGCACGGCGGACAAGGAGCGCCTGCTCTCCGGCGGCTCGATGGACCGTATAGACCCCATCCTGCTCGGCTGCTCCGCCGTAGTGTGCTATAACGACGAGATAGCGCACCGCCTTGTGACCTACCTGCTCAAGAAGGGCCTGCGCATACCCGAGGACATGGCCGTGGTGAGCTTCGACAACAGCCAGTACAGCGAGCTCTCGCCCGTGCGCATAACCAGCCTCTCCCACGGGAAATACAACGTCGGCCGCATGGCCAGCGAGCTGCTCATCCGCCTTTTGAACGGCGAGCCCTGCCGGAGCGAAAGCGCGCCCTGGGAGCTCGTCGAGAAGGAGAGCAGCTGAGCCTGGATAAAATCTAAGCGCCCCCGGATCGGGGGCGCTTTTGCGTTTTCAGGCGCCTTTGGGCTTTTTGGGCAGCCTCATGCCCGTCTTGCCGAGCACGCGGACGAGCATGAAGGCGCTGGCGGCGATCGAGATGATCTCGGCTATGGGGAAGCTGAGCCACACGTTGTCCAGCGCGCCGGTAAGGCTGAGCAGGTACGCCGCCGGCACCAGGACCACGAGCTGGCGCGTCACGCTTATGTAAAGGCTGTACATGCCGAAGCCCAGGGCCTGGCAGGCGGAGGAGCATATCACGCACACGCCCGCGAAAATGAAGCTCAGCGAGATTATGCGCAGGGCCGGGCGGCCGATAGCCAGCATGTCCGCGCTCGCGTCGAAGAAGCCCAGCAGCGCGCCCGGGACGAGCTGGAACACCGCGAAGCCCACAAGCATTATGCCCGTGGCGTAGAGCATGGCGAGCTTTATTGTGGCGTTCACGCGCTCCGGCCTCCTGGCGCCGTAGTTGTAGCCGATTATCGGCACCATGCCGTTGTTGAGGCCGAATATGGGCATGAACACAAAGCTCTGGAGCTTGAAGTACACGCCGAATACCGCCGCGGCGGTGGAGGTGAAGCCCGTGAGGATGCGGTTCATGAAGAAGGTCATCACCGAGGATATGCTGCTCATGACTATGCTCGGTATGCTTATCCTGGATATGTCCAGCGCCGCGCCCAGGCTCGGCGGGTATTGTATGAACGAGAGGCGTATCTCGCGGTTTTTCCTGCGGTTTATGAAGTACGCGCAGACGGCGGCCAGTATCTGCCCGGCCACCGTCGCGGCCGCGGCGCCGGCTATGCCCATCCTGGGGAAGCCGAGCAGGCCGAATATCAGGATGGGGTCGAATATAATGTTGAAGGCCGCGCCTATGAGCTGGGTCGCCATGCTCCAGAGCGTCTTGCCCGTGGATTGCAGCAGCCGCTCAAAGGTTATCTCGCAGAAGACGCCAAAGGAGAAGATAAGCACTATCCGCAGGTAGTCCACGGTGTATCCGATTATTATCCCGGCGTCCGCGGCCGGGATGCCGGCGTCAATCTGCGCGGCGGCGAAGGGCTCGGCGAAAAAGAGCCCTATCGCAAGGAAGACGAGGTAGCTCAGGAGCTCGAGCGCGAGGCCCGTCGAGGCTATGCGGTTGGCCCGCTCGCCGTCCCGCTCGCCCAGCGCCCTGGATATGAGCGCGTTGATGCCCACGCCGAAGCCCACCGCGAAGGCGATGAGCAGGTTTTGCAGCGGGAAGGCGAGGCCCACGGCCGTGAGCGCGAACTCGTCTATACGCGAGACAAAAATACTGTCCACAACGTTATATAACGCCTGGACAAGCATGGATATCATCATCGGCACCGCCATGGTAATGAGAAGGCGGTTGACGGGCATCGTGCCCATTTTGTTCTCGTGCGCGGCCGCTTCCACTGTTTTCCCCCCGTTATCGACGAAATACAGTAATAGCTTAGCACACCTGCTTTTTCCCTGTCAACGGTAAAATAGGCCCGGCGGGCCTTACAGGGCCGCCGGGCCGGCCGCCTACTGGATATGCTCCTCGGCGCAGTCGTCCACAACGCGCACGCCCATTTCTTTCCTGGGCGCGGCGTCCTTCTTGACGCCCGTAGAGTCGTACTCCGGGCACAGGCGCTGCTCCCGGTCGAGCGAGAGCGCGTCCATACGTTTCCTTTTCCTTTTCACGCTTTCACCTCGCGCTGATTATACCCGGGCGCGCCGCGGCCTATACGTCATAAAATTGTGCCTGTCCCCCTTGCGGCGGGGCGCGCGATGTGGTAAAATTACTCGCTATGAAAAACGACTTCAAAGAACGCTATACCGCAGCCCGGAGACGTGTCATCGAGCACAGCTTCGAGCGGCTGAACCCCATGCAGAGGGAGGCCGTCATGGCGACGGAGGGCCCTCTGCTTATCCTTGCCGGGGCCGGCAGCGGGAAGACCACGGTGCTCATAAACCGTGTGGCCAACCTGCTCAAATACGGCCGCGCTTCGGACAGCGACGAGGTGCCCGCGGACGCCACAGAGGCGGATTTGGCCGTGTTGGAGGCCGGCCCATCGCCCGAGGCCGAGCGCCTTGCCGCCCTCGACCCCGTGGAGCCCTGGCGCATCATCGCAATAACCTTCACGAACAAGGCCGCCGACGAGCTCAAGAACCGCCTGGCCGGTATGCTCGGCGGGAAGGCGGAGGACATCTGGGCCCGCACCTTCCACAGCGCCTGCGTGCGCATACTCCGCCGCCACGCCGACCTGCTCGGCTATCCCAAGAGCTTCACGATATACGATACGTCCGACCAGCTCTCGGTGATGAAGGCCGTGCTGCGCGGGCTCGACCTGGACGACAAGGTCTATCCGCCGCGCAGTATGCTCGCCGCGATAGACAAGGCGCGCAACGAGCTGCTCTCCCCCGAGCTCTACGCGGCGAAATACGGCCAGAGCGGCGACCCGAGGCAGCGCAAGCTCTGCGAGATATACAAGGACTACGCCGCGCGGCTCTTTTCCGCCGGCGCCATGGATTTCGACGACCTGCTCTATAACACCGTGAGGCTGTTCAAGGAGCGCCCCGACGTGCTCGAACGCTATCAGGAGCAGTTCAAGTACGTCCTAATCGACGAGTACCAGGACACCAACAACCTGCAGTACGAGCTCGCAAGGGAGCTCGCGGGCGGCTGGGGGAACATATGCGTCGTGGGCGACGACGACCAGAGCATCTACAAGTTCCGCGGCGCAACGATTGAGAACATACTGAGCTTTGAGAAGCAGTACAAGGGCTGCCGCACCATACGCCTCGAGCAGAACTACCGCTCCACCGGGCACATACTCGACGCGGCCAACGCCGTTATCGCCCACAACACCGAGCGCAAGGGCAAGACGCTCTGGACCGACGCCGGCATGGGGGACAAGCTCACGCTCTATACCGCGCAGAACGAGGACGACGAGGCGCAGTTCGTCGCCGCGCGCATCCTCGCCCGCCGCGGTTCCGGCGGGAATTTCCGCGACTGCGCCGTGCTCTACCGCATGAACGCCCAGTCCAACCGGCTTGAGTTCGCCTTCAAGCGCAACGCCATACCCTACAGGGTCGTGGGCGGTATGCGCTTCTTCGACCGGGCCGAGATCAAGGACATGCTCGCCTACCTCACCGTCATACAGTCCCCGGCGGACGACCTGAGGCTTGCGAGGATAATAAACACGCCCCAGCGCGGCATAGGCGAGCGCACCGTCGAGGCGGCCAGGCGCATAGCCGCCGCGGAAGGGCTCTCCCTCTCCGAGGTGATCGCCCGCGCCAACGAGTACGATGAGCTCAAGCGCGCCGCCGCCAAGCTGGTGCAGTTCTCCGACCTCATGGCCGGGCTGCGGCGCGAGGCCGCCGCGCTGCCCGTCGACCAGCTCTACGACCTGGTGCTCGAGGCCACCGGCTACGAAAAGCAGCTGCGCGAAAAGGGCGGCGACGAGAACCTGGCCCGCATCGAGAACATCGCCGAGCTCAAGACGAACATACTCGGCTATATGAAGGAAACGGGGGACGCCTCCCTCTCCGGCTTCCTGGACGAGGTCGCGCTCTACACCGACCTGGACAGCTACAGCGCCGACGCCGACTGCGTGGTCATGATGACCATGCACTCCGCCAAGGGCCTCGAGTTCCCCGAGGTGTTCGTCGTGGGCATGGAGGAGGGGCTTTTCCCCGGCGCGCGCTGCATAGGCGACGACGCGGAGATGGAGGAGGAGCGCCGGCTGTGCTACGTCGCCCTCACCCGCGCGAGGCAGAAGCTCTACCTCACCTGCGCGCGCCAGCGCATGATATTCGGCCGCACGGCCATGAACCTCCCCAGCCGCTTCGTGGACGAGATCCCCGAAGACGACCTCGAACGCACGGGCTTCACGCCCGAGAAGCAGCGCGAATGGCGCCCGCGCAGGAAGCTCCCCCCGGAGCCGTGCCGCCACGCCGCCGCGCCGCCCGCGCATCCGCAGCCGGCCGTAAAGTTCGCCGTGGGCGACAGGGTAAGCCACACCGCCTTCGGCGAGGGCGTCATCAGCAAAATGACCCCCATGGGCGGCGACGCGCTCATAGAGATTGATTTTAACGGCACGGCAAAGCGGCTCATGCTGCGCGCGGCGAGCCAGCACATGAAGAAGGTGGAATGATGCCCGCTAACAGATACGCCGTACTCGGCCGCCTCGCCCTGCTGGGCGCCACGCTGCTCTGGGGCTCCAGCTTCGTCGTGCTCAAGGCCACGCTGGACAGCGTGCCAACGCTCTGGATACTGGCCATACGCTTCACTGGCGCGGCGCTGCTGCTCTCGCTGCTGTGCCTGAAGGAGCTCCGGCGCGTGGACTGGCCCTGCCTGAGGGCCGGGCTGCTCATGGGCGCCGCGCTCTACGCCGCCTACACGCGCCAGACCTTCGGCCTGGAGCACACCACGCCCGGTAAGAACGCCTTCCTCACCGCCACCTACTGCGTGCTGACGCCCTTCCTGTACTGGGCCTTCACGCGCCGCCGCCCGGACGGCTGGAACATCCTCGCCGCGCTCGTGTGCATAAGCGGCATGGCCCTCGTATCGCTCAACGGCGACCTGAGCGTCGGGCTCGGCGAAGGGCTCACCATGTGCTGCGGCTTCTTCTACGCCCTGCACATCATCTTCACCTCCCGGGCCATGGAACGCTACCCCGTCGCCGTAATGACGGTATTGCAGTTCGCCTCCGCCGCCGCGCTATGCTGGCTCACCGCGCCCTTTGCCGCGCCCTTCCCGGAGGCCATACCCTCTTCGAGCTGGCTGTCCATCGGCTACCTCTGCCTCTTCTGCACCGGCGTCTGCTACCTGCTGCAAACCTTCGGCCAGAAGTACACCTCGCCCCAGACCTCCAGCATCATACTCACGCTGGAGAGCGTCTTCGGCACCCTGATCTCAGTGCTCTTCTACCACGAGCAGCTGACGGCCCGCGAGCTCCTTGGCTTCGCGCTGATCTTCCTCGCCGTAATAATAAGCGAGACGAAGCTCTCCTTCCTGCGCAAAACGCCAAAGCGCGCCTGAGCCCCGCGCAAAGCAAAATCCCCTTTCTTGCGAAAGGGGATTGATTTTTTGCCTTTACAGGCCCATCGCCGTGTCGAGCAGCTTCGCCATCTCAGCCCTTGTGAGGCTGCCCGCCGGGTTGAGGCCCGAGTCGGAGCCCTCGACTACGCCGAGGGATATGAGCGTCGCGGCGCTCGCGCGGGCCCATCCGGCCACCGCCTGGCCGTCGGCGTAATTGTCCAGCAGGGCCGTGTCGCCGTCCGTAAAGCTCACGCCGAGCTCCCCGAGCGCCCTGTAGAGGAAGGTAAAGCCCTCCTGGCGGGTCAGGGTGTCGTCAGGCGCGAAGACGCCCTCGCCCTTGCCCTCGGTTATGCCCTTGGCTACGGCCCAGCTCACGGCCTGGGCGTAGTACGCGCCGTCGGGCACGTCGCTGAAGCCGGCGGCGGAGCCCGCGGCAGGCTCGCCGGCGGCGCGGTAGAGCATGAGCACAAAGTCGCCGCGCTTCATGGCGAGGCCCGGGCCGAACTCGGTGTCCGACACGCCGGTGACGACCCCGGCCTCGAAGAGGGACTTGACGTTCCCTTCCGCCCAGTGCCCCTTCATGTCCGCAAACTCAAATGCCACGGACACGGGTATCTCGCGCTCCAGCCCGCCGCACTCCACGAGTATGCGGCCCTGGGCCGCTCCCTGGGCGGAAGCCGTGAAGACGCCGTCCGCGTCTATGGAGCCTATGTCCCCTTCCACGGTGAACTCAACCGAGCCCGCGCCGGTGAGGACGTCGCGCATGAGGTAGCCGGCGGAGACGGCGAGCTGTACGCTCTCGCCGTTTTCAAGCGACAGCCGCTCCACATTTCCGCCCGTCTCGGCGTCCGTCACGGCCAGGGTGTCGGCCTCTTCTATTATGTGCAGCACGCCGCTGCCGGAGGCGCCGCCGCCCTTGAGGCTTATCCTGTCCTCCCCCGCCGAGGCGGGCGCGGAGTACACGCCGCCGTTCACTTCGCCGCGCTGTGCCCGGGCGGATATCTCCGCGGGCGCGCTTGTGTTATGTAAACCGCGGTCGGTGGCCGCAAAGTTGAGCCCGACGCTGCTGCCCGCGAGGACGTAGGCGCCGTCCTCCTCGATGAACAGGCGCTCCGCCGCCCCGTCGGGGGCCTTGCCGGTTACGAAGAGGATGAAGCTCGCCACTTCGCGCAGCTTGCCGTCCGAGGGCTCGTTGACGACGGTGAGCCCCTCCCGGCCCGGCATACGCAGCGCCATGACGGAGGAGCCGCCGCCGTCGAGGTTGACGACGTCCTCGCAGCCCATGTCCAGCAGGTCCTCGGCCAGCTCCTCCATGGTCGCGCCCTCGCTGTGGTCAGAACGGCCGTCCATGACGTAGTATACCACCGTGCCGTCGCGCTTTACGCCTATGGCCGTGCGCGGGTTGGCCTTTAGCAGCTCGCCGTTCCACTTGTCGGTCTTGTAGAGCTCGCCGTCCAGGGCGAGGATATTGCCGCTGCCGGTCACCCATTCGCAGCCGGCGAGCCCGCTATCGGAGCACTCGGCGCTGAGCGTGACGCGGTCGCCCGGTTCAAAGCCCTCGTATATCCAATCGAGAAGCGCGGCCTCGCTGGCGGTGAGGACGAGGTTGTCCTCGCCTATGGGGACGCTGCCCCCCTCCCGGCCCACCTCGGTCACGGTGAGCTCGAGCTCGCCGTCCAGGGCGAGGTCCTCCCCGCCGCGGACCTCGAAGCGCACGAACCAGCCCTCGCCGGAGGTGCGCGTGGAGACGGTGGAGAAATACTCGCTGAAGAGGTAGGCGCCGTAATCCGTGCGGGATTTGTTGAGGTGCTCCGTCTCGAACTCGAAGCCGGTGTCCTCGTTGGTGAAGCGGAGGGTCACCTCGGGCGCGTCGCTGACATGCGCCCGGCCGTCAGTGAAGCCGACGGCGCAGTTGCCCTCGGGCGAAGACTTGTATATCCCGTCCTCCACGACCATGCCCGTGGGCACGCCTGTGTACTCGCCGAAGTCGGCGTTCACCGCGCCCACGACGTTATAGCCCAGGGATTCGGCGTAGGCCGCCATCTCGTTGAGGTCGAAGCCGCCGAAGATGGTGTCGCAGGCCATGACTATGGGGTATACTTCGCTGCCGGGCTCGTTGTAGAGCGCGTAGCTCTCCCCCCTGCCGTCCGCGTCGTAGCTGACGGCGTTTTCGTATATGAAGCCGCCGGCGAGCTCCGTCTTGTTCAGATACACGGCCTCGCCCGTGCCGCCGCCGTAGGCCAGCGCCGGCGTGAGCAGCATGAGGGCCGCCAAAAGCATACTTAGCGCGCGTTTCATTCTCCACGCCTCTCTTTCTCGGATTTTTCCGCCTGGCTTATCTTACGCTTCGCGCCGCGGACAAAGAACACGGCCGCGGCCACGACCGCAAAGGTCGCCAGGAAAAGTACGGCCAGTATAATTACAATGATGGATTCCAAGCCTAGGCCCCCTTGTCACTAAAGCGTTTAGACGCCGCAAGGGCGGATTTGTTCCCTGCCATTATACCATGCGCTGTAAGCGGATGGAAGCGGCAGTATCTGTCAGAGCAGCAGCCAGATGAGCAGCGGCATTGTGGCGGCGCTGAGCACGGTGCTCGCAAAGACGCACTGGCTGGCGTAGGCCTCGTCGCGGCCGCCGCGTATGGCGAGGGCCGTGGCTATCATGGCCGTGGGGCAGGCGGCGAGGATTACGCTCACGCCGAGCAGCATTTCGTCGTTTACGAAGAGGCGCAGCACGAGCCAGGCGATAACGGGCGTGACTATGAGCCTCACAAAGCTCACGGCGTAGACGCGCCAGTCGCTGAGCGCCTCCTTTATGGATATGGAGCCGAGCGAAGCGCCGACGACCAGCATGCTCATGGGCACGGTGCCGCCGCCGATGATGTCGAAGCACTTGACTACAAAGCCGGGCAGCTCCCAGCCGGTGAGGAACCAGGCGACGGCTATCACCGTGGCGACAAGGGGCGGGGATATGGCGCTCCTGACGCTCATGCCGCGCGCGCTGCCGTTTATCATGACCACGCCCATGGTGTACACCAGCAGGTTGAAGGGCACGTTGGAGAGCGTGGCTATAAGTATGCCCTCCGCGCCGTAGACGGACTCGATTATCGGGAAGCCGACGAAGACGGTGTTGGTGAAGGCTACGGCGAAGGCGGAGATGCCCCGCCTGTCCACGGGCCCGCGTATGAGCTTCGCCGTCAGCCAGCCCAGCGCCGAGCATATGAAGACCATTATGAAAAACACGCCCACGTCCCAGCCGACGTCGGCTATGGAGAGCTCCATATCCGCGCTGGCGACGGAGTCGAGTATTGTGAAGACTAGCAGGACGTTGAGCACCACCTTGGAGCCGGAGCGCGTGAACTCCGGGCCCGTGACGCCCAGCTTAGCCGTGATAAAGCCGACGGCCATTATGAAGACCAGTATGCCCATCTGGGTGAGCACGGGGGCCATATCCATGTGAAAACACCTCTTTGGAAAACGCTTCGCCCCCGGCGCGTCTGCGCCGGGGGCGGCAGCGGGAATCATATTTTCAATATTACTGTGGAGAGCCCGAAATATATGAGCAGGCTTACCGCGTCGGTTATGGTGCTGATAAGCGGGCTCGCCATGACGGCGGGGTCAATGCCTATCTTCTCGGCGAGCATGGGCAGGGTGCAGCCGACGGCCTTGGCGAAGATCACGACGAAGATTATCGTCACGCTGACCGTGAGCGCGACCATGACCGTCACGTCGGCGTTGGCGAGCAGTATGCGGTCCACGATCAGCATCTTGACAAAATTGACCGCGGCGAGGGCCGCGCCGCAGAGCACGGCGACCCGTATCTCCTTCCAGATGACCGAGAGTATGTCGCGCGGCTCCGTATCGCCGATGGACAGGCTTCGTATGACGGCGGTGGAGCTCTGCGAGCCGGAGTTGCCGCCCGTGCCCATGAGCATCGGTATGAAGCCCGTCAGCACGGCCGTCTTGGCGAGGGCGTCCTCGAAGCGGGTTATGATCATGCTCGTGAAGGTGGCCGAGAGCATCAGGAACATAAGCCAGGGTATGCGCCGCTTCCAGAGCTCTAAGACGCCGGCGCGGGAGTAGGGCGTGTCCGAGGGCGTGATACCGGCCATGATGTCGAAGTCCTCAGTCGCCTCCTCCTCGAGGACGTCTATGACGTCGTCGACGGTGACTATGCCGACGAGCCGGTCCTCTTTGTCCACCACGGGGATGGCGAGCAGGTCGTAGTCGGAGATGCGCTCGGCGGCCTCGCTCCTGTCGTCGGTCGTCCGGACAAAGATGACGTTGCGGTCCATGATGTCCTCTATGACCGCCTCGTCGTCGCTCAGCAGCAGCTCCTTTACCGTGACGACGCCCTCGAGCCTGCGGTGCGCGTTGGTGACGTAGCAGACGTAGATCGTCTCCTTGTCCTCGCCCACGCGGCGTATGCGCGCGATACTCTCGCGCACGTTCATGTATTTTTTCAGGTCCACGAACTCCGAGGTCATTATGCTCCCGGCGGAGTTCTCCGGATATTTAAGGTACTGGTTTATAAGCGCGCGCGTCTCCGGCGTGGCGGCGCGCATGACGCGCTTGACTATGTTGGCGGGCAGCTCCTCCATCATGTCGACCGCGTCGTCGACGTACATGTCCTCGACTATGGCGGTCAGCTCGTAGTCGGTTATGGAGTTGATTATGGCCTGCTGCTCCGGGGCGTCCAGCTCCGCGAAGACCTCCGCGCCCTGCCCCTTGCTGAGCAGGCGGAAAACCATCGCCATGCGCTGCGCGTCCTCTTCGCCCAGCTCCGTGAGGAAGGAAGCGATGTCGAACTCGTTCATGTCCTCGAGCTCGTTCTGAAGCGCCTTGAGCTTCCTGTCCTCAAGCAGCTTCAGGAGCTTATCCCGGCGCTGCTCGTAGTTACGCTCTTCCAATCACATTCACCGCCCTCCATCCGGGGCGCCCGGCGGGACGCGGCGCCCGCCTGAAGCCCCCGGGTCTTTTCGTAAATATCAGACGCCCAGGTAGTCCCTCTGGCCGGCGCTAAGGCTGTCTATCTCCACGCCGAGGCTCTTGAGCTTGCGGCGCGCGACGGCGTCGTCTATCTCGCGCGGGACGCGCATGGGCTCGCAGCCGAGCGCGCCCTTATTGCGCGCCAAATACTCGGCGGAGAGGGCCTGGATTGCGAAGCTCATGTCCATAATCTCCGCCGGATGCCCGTCGCCGCAGGCGAGGTTCACAAGCCTGCCCTCGCCGAGGACGTACAGCTCGCGCCCGTCGGGCATGACGTAGGCGGTGATGTTGCGCCGGGCCTCATATTTGCGCGCGGCCATTTTTTCAAGCGCGTCCATGTCTATCTCGACGTTGAAGTGGCCCGCGTTCGTCAAAATGGCCCCGTCGCGCATGACGGCGAAGTGCTCCGCGTCCATTACGTCCCTGCAGCCCGTGACGGAGCAGAATATCTCGCCTATCTTCGCGGCCTCGCGCATGGGCATGACCTCGTAGCCGTCCATGACGGCCTCTATCGCGCGCACGGGGTCGGTCTCCGTGACCACGATCTTCGCGCCGAGCCCGCCGGCGCGCATGGCGACGCCCTTGCCGCACCAGCCGTAGCCGCAGACCACGACGTATTTGCCGGCGACGACGAGGTTGGTCGTGCGCATTATGGCGTCCCAGACGCTCTGGCCCGTGCCGTAGCGGTTGTCGAATAGGTGCTTGCAGTCGGCGTCGTTCACCTCTATCATCGTGAAGGGCAGCTTCCCGGCCTTGAAGAGCTTGCGTATGCGGTGTATGCCGCTCGTCGTCTCCTCGCAGCCGCCTATGACGTCCCCGCAGAGCTCCGGGAAGTCCGCGCGCATGGTCTCCAGCAGGTCGCCGCCGTCGTCAATTATAATGTTGGGCCCGTGGCGCAGGACGTTTTTGATATGGCCGAAGTACTCGTCCTCGCTCGCGCCGTAGACGGCGTGGACCTCTATCCCCCCGGCCGCGAGGGCCGCGGCTACGTCGTCCTGGGTGGAAAGCGGGTTGGAGCCGGTGACGTACATCTCCGCCCCGCCCGCGGCGAGCACGCGGCAGAGGTAGGCAGTCTTGGCCTCCAGATGCACGCTGAGCGCGATTTTCATGCCCGCAAAGGGCTTTTCCCGCGCAAAGTCGGCCTCAATGCCGCGCAGCACGGGCATATTGCGCCGCACCCAGTTTATCTTCGTCTCGCCGGCGGGGGCGAGGGCGATATCGCGTATCTCGTTCATAGCGCAGCCTCCAAAGCTCATATTTGGCAACTTAATTATTGTATCACGGAACCGGCCGCAGTTCAACTCAAATTCGCGTAAAGCCGCCCCTCCCCGGGGCGGCCGGGCATAAAAAACCCGCCGCTTGCGCGGCGGGTAAGCAATTTAGTTTTCCGCACCGTCCTCTGACGGAGAGCGCGTCCAGCGGTAGCCGATGCCGTAGATGATGAACACGAGTATTATCGTATAGAGCGGCCCGAGGACAAAGTCGAACATGAGCTTAAATCCGAAGGTCACCAGCAGCACTGCGGCGATGATGCACAGCGTGATTATAAGCCACTTTACCTTGTTCGGCACTTAGTATCAGTCCTCTCAGGAATTGCCGTACTTCTGGAGGCACTCGGGGTGCTCCTTGACATACTTCTTGTTCTTGATGTTGCCGATGATGATGACCGGGATGACTATCGCAACGAGGGCGAGGTAGCCGTCGTAGCCGTAGGCGTAGGTGATGATCTTGCTGATGCCGAAGGTGCTCAGGCTCATGCAGATGGCGACCATGACCACGCCGATGACGGCCATGCGGATTTTCTCGTGGATGCTGACCTTTCCGACGAAGAACTTCTTGTCGATGCGCAGGATCATCGTGTAGATAAGCGTGACGCAGGTGGACACGAAGGCGCAGAACAGCAGGACGGAGTAGGCCACGAGCAGCCAGTCCATGCCGACGTTGGAGCAGATGAACTGGTTGGGCAGGGCCTTGGCGCCGGCGGCCTCGATCTCAGGCATCCAGCCGAGGAGCATGAGGCCGGAGAGGGCCAGCATGCCGCCGTTCATGATGCCGCCGAAGATGCCGGCCTTCTTGACGCCCTTCTGATTGAGGGTGACGGCCGCGGCGATCATGGGCGGGATGGACACGCACTGGAAAGAGCAGTAGATGATGACGCCTTGCCAGAACGCCTTGCCGGGCGTGACCAGCGGGCGGCTGAACGCAGCGGCGACCTCGTCCGGGCGGTTGGCGACGCCGATGATTATCATCAGGCCCGCCGTCACTATAATTCCTATCGTCAGCACGGTGGAGGCCGCGATTATAAGTTTGACGCCGAAGAGGCAGAGCAGTATGAGCAGCACGGCGACGATGATGGTGCTCGCAAGGGAGGCGGTCTCCTCCGTGCCGCCGGGGAAGAACGGGAAGACATCGTCGACCAGCAGCGCAGCGCCGGATATGGCCGCCGCGACAGCCGCGAGGATTATAATAATGTAGAAAATCTCAAAGGTGATGCTCAGCCAGGGGTAGGGGCTCCACAGCTCACGGAAGGTGTCCGCGTAGTTGTCGAGGCCGCGCAGGCGGGCGAACTTCATTATAACGTATATGACGTACGCCAGTATGCCCATGGATATGAGCGGGTACAGGACGGCCGTCCAGCCGTACTGCACGAAGTAGGTGATGACCTGGTTGCCGGTTGCGAAGCCCGCGCCGACGTGGGTGCCGAACCACACGGAGGCGACGGAGAAGCCCGCTGCCACTGTGCCCTTGGTCACTGCCGATTTCTCATTGGGGTTCTCAGTCATGAAATTCGGTTCTCCTTCCCATTTTGATTTTGCTCTCTCTTCTCATAGCTGCATACGCAACATACGAGGATTATAATCCGAGACGCCTATTGTGTCATATCACATGCACATTTATGAATAAATTGTTAAAATTGCTCGTATTTAGGCGCAAATTTCCCTTTGCGTCGCCAAAGTGCTCCCCGTCTACTCATTTGTCAGTAATTTCACATGATTTTTGGCCTTCTTTAATTCACTTCGCTAAAAACTTGTCTATCTTTTTTTCGCCGGGTTTTGATTTTCCAAAAAGCATTTCATTTAGGACAGTATTGTGACTTTTGTAGAATTATTGCATACGTCTTGATTTTTGAGGGGGTGTTGTGGTACATTAGTGACGTGAAAGAAAGGCTCTCGGCCCTTGCCGCCCCATGGCGGTGCACTGAATTTGCTACCCGGGTGGTTGTCGTTTAATGAACAGGGAAAAGCTCGAAAGTTATCTTGAAAAGAATCCTTTTGCCAAGCTGAGCGACGTTGTTACCCAGATTTTGTACGATGAAATCGTCGTTTTAGACATCCCTCCCGCCTCAAAACTGAATATTAATCAAATAGCCACGGACCTGGGCATATCCCGCACCCCCGTGGTTGAAGCCATAAACCGCCTCCAGGCCATAGGTTTTGTGGAGACGCGCGTACACGCGAGCGGCTTCTATGTCACGGACATGAACATGCGCGACATGATAGACCTCTACGCCGCGCGCACCGCCATAGAGTGCGAGGCCGCCGCCCTCTGCGCCGAGAAGGCGACGAGCGAGCAGATAGCCCAGCTCGACAGCCTGGCCACAGAGTTCAAGAAGGCCGTGCCCAAGCTCGACGGCATAAGGCTCAAGGAGACGGACATGCCCTTCCACAAGCTGATTGTGGAGTCCTGCGGCAACAAATACCTTATAAGGAGCTATAACGAGCTCCTGCCCAACCTGAAAATGTACCAGGGCTCCTGGACGAAGTTCATAAACCCCGGCAGTACAAACCCCTGGTCCAGCCAGGTGGTCCACCAGCACGGGGCGATAGTTTCGGCGATAAAGCTGCACATACCCGCCCTGGCCCGCCAGTCGATGGCCGACCACATACAGTCCAGCCTTAATTTCGTGGCCTACTGCGACGACAAGGGCGACCCCTTCGCCATGTTCAAGCGGCCTCTGGACAAGGGCGGCAAATAAGGAGGATGCTATGAAGATTGCTATGATTGGCTCCGGCGCGGCCGGCAGCGTGTTCGCCGCCTATCTGAGGCGCGGCGGGGCCGACATGTACCTTGTCGACAAGTACAAGGCCCATATGGACAAGATCGCCTCCGAGGGGCTCACCTTCCGCTGCAAGGGCGAAGAATGCGTCCTCACCGGCTTCCACACCGCGGAGAGCGCGCTGGAGCTCCCGGAGATGGACATAGTCGTACTCATGGTCAAGGCCACGCAGACCGACGGGGTTATGCCCGAGGTCATGCACTGCGTAGGAGACGGGACCGTCGTAGTCTCGCTCCAGAACGGCATAGGCAACGACGAAATACTCATGAAATACGTCCCCAGGACGCGCATCATGTACGGCGCGGGCGTTATCGGCACCGAGCTCGCCGGCCCCGGCTGCTGCGTGTCCAAGCCGGAGGACGGCATACAGATGTTCTTCGGCGCGGTTGAAAAGAGCCCGGAGACGGACGCGGCCGGCAAATACCTTGAAGAGTGCTTCGAGGCGGGCGGCTGCCACGCGAGCTTTGAGGACGACGTGCGCGTCCTGCTCTGGAAGAAGGCGGTCACCAACAGCGGCTACAACGCCGTCTGCGCGGTCACGAGGCTGCGCCTGCGCTACGTCATGGATAACGGCTGGGGCATGAAGCTGCTCATGAACGTCTGGCAAGAGGGCTGCGCCGTGGCCAAGGCCCTCGGCGTGGGCGATATCTGGCCGCTCATCGAGGCCGACATAGGCAACCTGCGCGAAAACCTCGGCGACTACTACCCCAGCATGGCCCAGGACGCCGTGCTCAAGCAGCGCCAGACCGAAATAGACGTACTCAACGGCGCGATCGCCATGTACGGCGAGCGCCTGGGCGTGCCCACGCCGTACAACAGCACCCTCGCGGACGTAATCCGCTGCGTCCAGGGCAATTACGCCAACCAGTACGGCGCGGCCAAGGGCTGAGCTCTCTCCGCCGCCGCAAAAGAGAGGCGCGGCGGCGTTAAACTCATAGCAAACCATTCCGCAAACCATCAAAAAAGGAAGAGAAAAAAACTGAGAGGAGATTCACTATGAAAATCGCAATGGTAGGTTCCGGCGCAGCAGGCAGCGTCTTCGCCAGCTATCTTCGTGCGGGCGGGGCGGACATGACCCTTATCGACCCCTACAAGGCCCATATGGACGCCGTCCGCGACAACGGCATGAAGTTTACCATCTACCCCGACAAGACCACCGTGCTCACCGGTTTCCACACCGCTTACAGCGCCGACGAGGTCGACACCATGGATATAGTCATCTTCATGACTAAGGCCAACCAGCTTGAGAACGCCATAGTCGGCGCCAAGCACTGCATCGGCCCCAACACCGTCCTCGTCAGCCTTATAAATGGCCTCGGCAACGACGACAAGCTGCTCAAGTACTACCCCGCCAGCCGCTGCATGGTCGGCTCCGGCGTTATCGGCACCGCGCTCGACGGCCCCGGCGGCTGCATCTCCACCCCGAGCGAGGGCGTTATCATGAACTTCGGCGCGCTCGAGAACAACGAGCTCACCCAGGCCGCCGGCAAGTACATGGAGGAGTGCTTCAACAAGGGCGACTGCGAGGCCGTGTTCCGCGAGGACGTGCTGCCCTTCATCTGGAAGAAGGTCATCGTCAACTGCACCGTCAACACCGTCTGCGCCGTCACCCGCCTGAAGATAGGCT
>CALWYP010000008.1 GCA_944385795.1 uncultured Oscillospiraceae bacterium
TGTTTTGATGAAGAATCCATTGTATGATATAATCAGTCTGTAAGGTGTAAATCATCCTCAATTTACTGGCAACACCATGGCAACAAAAAATCAGATAGCCTCTACTATCTGAATAATGAAAAGAATATCAATACTCTGGCCAAAATCCCATAAGCAAATCTGTTTAGAAAACTTCTAACAGGAGCGAGTGGGAATAAACCGTTTCGCCCGCAAGTCGTTTGACTTGCGGGTTTTCTTTTGCGGCTATACGCGGGTCAAGCGCGCCGTTTTGAAGGCCCCGGCTGCGGGGGATGGCGCGGCCGGCGGCAGGACTTAGGGCTGCTGCTGGTATTTTCCGGCTTGCAAGTGCGAGTGAAGCTGTATATAATATGACATTATTTATGAGCCGGCCGGGAGCTCGTTCCCGGCGGCCCCCGGGAACGGAGGCGGGGAAATGACAGATGATGCGCTTTACCGCCTCTATCTGGAGGGGGACGACGCTGGGGTGGAGGGTCTCATGGAGCGCTACGGCGACGCGCTGACGCTGTACATAGACGGCTACCTCGGCGACATACACGAATCCGAGGACCTGATGATAGAGGTCTTCGCCTACCTGCTGGCCAAGAAGCCGCGCATACGCCCCGGGGCCTTAAAGGCCTATATCTACAAGGCGGCGAGGCACATGGCGCTGCGCTGCAAGAGCCGCCGCAGGGAAGTTTTCAGCCTCGAGGAGCTCGCGGAGGAGCCGGAGGCGGAGCAGCTGGTCGAAGAGGCCGCCGGCGGGCGGGAGCGGGCACGGGTGCTGCGCGAGTGCATGTCGCGCCTGAGCCCCGACTACCGCGAGGCGCTCTACCTGACCTATTTTGAGGGCCTGAGCTATGCCGAGGCCGCCAAGGTAATGAAGAAGAACGAAAAGCAGATAACCAACATGGTTTACCGTGGCAAGCGGAGCCTGCACGCGCTGCTGGAGAGGGAGGGGATATGCGATGCGGAGCAATACTGAGCGCGTTGAGGCCGCCAGGCGGCGTGCAAGGGAGCTCGAGCGCCGCCAACGCTCGCTGAAGGCGAAGCTCGCCGCGGCCGGCGGCGCGGCGGCGTCCCTCGCCGCCGTAATCGCCCTCGCCTTCGCCATGCCCGCGCTGGACGGCTTCGCCGCCGTCGCCGGAGCGGCCGGGGCGGGGAGTATATTCGTTTCCGGCGCGGCGGGATACATAGTCATCGGCGTCCTGGCCTTCGCGCTGGGCGCCGCCGTGACGCTGCTGTGCCTGAAGCTGCGCGCGTACTGGAGGTCGGAGGACGGCGATGATAGAGATAATAGATAACTCCGTCCAGTTTGCCGCGACTCTCGCCTGCTGCGCCATATCGTCGGCGCTCTATTTTAAGCGCCGCGGCGTCGAGCATTTCCTGCTCGCCTGCTTCTACGGCTGCTTTTCGCTGGGGCTCTTGTACTGGACGCTCTACCTCGTGCTGTTCGAGGCCACGCCGGTAACCTTCTACGTCTCGGAGATAGTCTGGATTTCGAGCTGTATTTTCCTCTACCTGCTGCAATACACGCTCGCAGGCCCGGCGGAGCGGGCCCACCGCCGCCCGGCGATTTACATAGCGCCCGTTTCGGGCGCCGTCCTCTTAGCCGTATTCTCCTTAGCGGACGGCGGCGACCTGTTCGCGGACATAATGCGCTGCTGCGTCATGAGCGCGCTGGTGTGGGGCGCGATACGCGGCCTCGCCTTCGAGGGGCGGCGGCGCTTCCACATCGCCATGCTCTGCTTCGTCTGCGCCGAGTATTCCCTCTGGCTCTCGTCCATAACCTGGCTGGGCGGCACGCTGGCGAACCCCTATTTCTGGATTGACTTCGCCCTCACGGGGATACTCGTCTCCCTGCTGCCCGCGATGAGAGGGGAGGCGGGGGCGTGACCTATATAGAGAACGTCTTCGCCTGCATCGCCGCGCCGCTTATCGTGGCGGCGGCCTGCGCGGGGAAAAAACACGCGCACTTCTTCATCTTCGCGCTCGCGGGTATGCTCACCTGCCTGCTCTCGGCCTATGTGAACACCTTCTTCGCCGCGCTGCTGGACGCCTCCGCGCTGGGCGCGACTGCGGAGATAGCGCCCGTGGTGGAGGAGGCCATGAAACTTTTGCCGCTCCTTTTCTACCTGCTGGTATTTGAGCCGGACGCGGACGCGACCTAGTCCGCCCTGCTCATAACCGCTGTGGGCTTCGCCACCTTTGAGAACGTCTGTTACCTGATCGAAAACGGCGCCGGGGACCACGGGTTCCTGCTCATACGCGGCTTTGGTACGGGCGCTATGCACATCATGTGCGCCGCCATAGTCGGCCATGGCATGGTGTACGTCTGGCCGCGCGGGGCCCTGCGCGCGGCGGGCACCTGCGCGCTGCTGGGTACGGCCGTGGTGTTCCACGGGGTTTATAACCTGCTCGCCGCCTACGGAGGCCGGGCGCAGTACGTCGCCTACGCGCTGCCGCTTTTGCTGCTCGCCGCCGGGTACGCGGCGCGGCGGCTCTGCGCCGGAAGGACGAAAACCGAATAATAATTGTGGCCGCCCGGGATCGGGCGGCCATTTTTTTGTTTTCAGGTGAGAGTTTTTCCCGGGAAATGTACCTAAGGTTATAGAACATGCAGCCGCGGCATAGGCGGCGGCGGATTATCAGGCGGCGTAAGGGCACTCTCCCTCCAAACAGAGCCGAGCCGCCGGGAACCCGCCGGACGTTTGTGCCGCGATTGCTGAAAGGAGGCTTTTATATGCGCGGCAACGCTGAGCGCGCGCGGCTTGCGCGGCGGCGCGCGGCGGCTCTTGCCCGGCGGGCGCAGCGCAGCGGCATAGGCGCGCTGGGCGCGGCGAGCTTTGCGCTGTTCGCGGCGCTCGTATCCGCGCTGGGCGAGGCCACGGGCATGGACAGCGCCGCGGCAATCGGAGCGGGCGGCGCGATGCTGCTCTATGAGTACGCGGGCGGTTACGTCCTGGTCGGCGTCGCGGCCTTCGCCGCCGCGGTCGTCATAACCGTCGCGTGTATGCGGTACAGGGAGAAAAATATGCGCAAAACCCAAACCAAGGAGGAATCCGACGAATGAAGAAACGGATTTTTGCAATTCTGCTGGCCGTGTGCCTCATGGCCTCGCTCCTGCCCGCCACAGCCCTTGCGGCGGATGGGGATGCGATAACGATTGGCGGCGTGACGCTCCGCGGAAGCGCGGACAGCCCCGCCTACGCTGCGACGGATGAGAACGGCGCGGTCACGAAGCAAGAGAGCGCGGAAGGTGCCACCATTACTTGGGACGGCGAGACGTTGACGCTCAACGGTGCGACGATCACAGCGGGCTCGTCTAACGGAGCTGCAATTTACCGCTACGGGGAGCTCACAATCACGCTGACAGGCAGCAACACGGTCGAAGGGCCAGAAGCTGACCACAGTTTTGGTATCAGAATCGCCAACGGCAACCTCACCATAGGCGGCGATGGCTCTTTGGATGTTTCCGGCAGAACAGACTACCTTGATATTGATGCCACCAGCCTCAATATCGGCATCTATGTCGATGGCGAATACGATATAACTATCAACAACTGCACTATCGAAGCCGAGGGCAGCGGAGTCGTTAGCGGTTCGAGTTACGGCATCTTTTCCGAATTTGGCTATGTCACCATCAACGGCGGCACAGTCACCGCCAGAGGCGGCGCGGTCCAAAACAGCGGCTCCAGGAGCTATGGCATCAGCGCGAGTGAAGTCTCAATCACTAATAGAAGTAAAGTAGAGGCCTATGGCGGCGGCTATGTTAGAACCTACGCCAGTGGCGGTTCCGCCAACTGGAGCCCCGACATCAGCTATGGCATCTGCGCCCCAGGCGGCATCAATATCACCAACAGTGAAGTAGAGGCCTACGGCGGCACGGCCAAGGTCAACAGCGTTGGCATTTACACGAACTCAGGCGACGTTACCATCACCGGCAGCAGCAGCGTTACTGCCAGCTATAACGATGAAGATTTCATAATTGATGACAGATTTGAATTCGGCGACGGACATGGAATTTACTCAGGTGTCGGCGTCCGCGTCGAAGGCGGCACGGTCTATGCCTACGGCGCCCCGGCTACGGGCGACGGCAGCGACAGCTATGGCATCTACGCCGTTGGGGCCGTCACCATGAGCGGCTTTGCCAGAGTAACGGCCGGCGGCGGCGAGGCGCCGGGCGGCGACAGCCTCGGCATAAGCGCCGGAGCGAACGTCGAAGTGAGCGGGAACAGCAGCGTAGAGGCTAACGGCGGCAGCTTCGGCATAAGGGCCGGGAGCGGCTTTGCCTGGAGCGGATACAGCAGCGTAACGGCCGACGGCGGCACGGCCGGCATAAGCGCCGTGGTGGGGGACGTCACCATGAGCGGATACGGCAAAGTAACGGCCACCGGCGGCAGCTGCGGCATCTCCGCCGACAGCGGCGGCGTCGCCATCAGCAACGGCACTGTCAATGCAAGCGGCAGCGGCAGCGGCATCTACGCCGGTAAGGGCGACGTTGCCATCAGCGGCGGCACGGTCAGCGCGGCCGGCGGCAGCTATGGCATAAATACCGCCGAGGGCAAAACCATTATCTCCGGCGGCGACAGCATCACGGCCTCGGGCGGGATTCAGGCCATAAACAACTGCGATTTTTCTCCCGTGTCGGGCACGACCGGGGATATCGTGGGCGGAGAAAATGCGGACGGTTCAGGCGCAGGTAATGTCGCCGCAGATGCTGACCTCTCCGGACACAAATATCTCAATATTAAGTTTGAAGTGCCCGAATCCTCCATCACCGTCGGCGGCGCGGAGCTGAGAGGCGGCAGCGCAGCCATTGCCTACGCCAAAACGGACGCGAACGGCAATGTCACGACTGACGGCGCGTCGGCGGAAGACTACAACATCATGTGGAACGGCGTGACGCTGACGCTGAGGAACGCGACGGTAAGCGGCAATATTTATCACAATAACAGCGAGGTGCCCTCTATCAGGCTGGTGATCGAGGGCGTAAACTCCATCACTGAGGAGAACTTCAGCGGCATAAGTCAAGAAAAATCTTACGAGCCGAGCCTCGCCATCTCCGGCGGCGGCACGCTGGAGATCAGCGCCGGCAACACGGGCATCAACGCCTATTCCGTGACCGTTGAGAGCGGTACGCTTGAAATCAATGCCGGGCAATACGGCATCGGCGCCCGGGGCGGCTTGACCATCAAAGGCGGAGAGATAAGGATCGCCTCCGGAACGAGAGCCTTCTTTTCCGACACCTCCGTCACCGCCGTCCCGCCGGAGGGCATGGCTATAGCCGTTGAAACCAGCTTTAGCGCGGAAGAAGAGCCCGACGAGTATCTCTATGAAGAAGAGGCCCAGCTTGTACCTTCGAGTTACACATACTTCCACAGCTACGCCGTTGAGGTTGAGGAGCCCGAGCCGGAGCCGCCGGTGAACAACCCGATCGTTATCTACGGCGTCGAGTACGGCGCGCCCTTCTACGCCACGACGGACGGCGTCGGCCAGCTCACAACCGAGGGCGCGGGCGAGGACAATTACAACCTCAAATGGGACGGCGCGACGCTGACGCTGAAGGACGCGACGGTTTTCAGCAATGCGATAACCAATCCGGATAATATCAACACGGCTATTATGCGCGATACGGGCGACGGCCTCGCAATCGTGCTCATTGGCGAAAACACGGTCATCGGGCCGCGGTTTGGCGTCTCCGCCGCTAATATCCGCATCTCCGGCGAGGGCTCGCTGAGGGCCTGGGCGTATGAGATGCCCAGGGACGGCATTGAAAGTTTCGCCTTTGAGGGCGATGTCACGATATCCGGCGGCACTGTCGAGGCGGCGGGCTACAGCGGACCCGTCAAAGGCAGCCTCACGATCGACCCCGCGAATGGCGCGGAGTACGCGCTGAGCGCGTATGATAGAGTCATTGAGGGCGAGATTGACGTCGACTGGGCGGCAATGGCCGAGGCGGCGCTTGAGCTCGAGTTCAGCGCCGGTACCCCCGCCGTCCTGCCCGAAGGCACGGCCTACGTCAGGTGCGCCCCCGAGCCCGCCGGACCCGAACCTGAGCCGGAGCCCGAGCCGGAGCCGGAGCCCGAGCGGCCATCCAGGCCCGGCGCGCGCTATGTCACGCTGAGCTTTGAGACGCGCGGCGGCAGCGAGCTCGACGAGCTGCGCGTCCCCGTGGGCACTACGGTAGACCTCGCAAAGTACGTCAGCGAGCGCCGCGGCTTCGACTTCGCGGGCTGGTATCCAGACGAGGGCTTTATGGAGAGCATAGACGAAATCCACATGAACCGCGACAGGACCGTCTACGCCGGCTGGGAGCCCTTCGACGACGCCGCGCCGCAGGACTGGTTCTATGAAAACGTGGTCTATGCCTACGAAAACGGCCTGATGGACGGCGTCTCCGACGCGCTCTTCGCGCCGGACGGCACGGTTACGCGCGGCATGATAGTCACGATACTGCACCGCCTTGAGGGCGGGCCGGCCGTCAACTATCTGATGCCCTTCGCCGACGTCGCCGAGGGCGCGTGGTACGCCGAGGCCGTCCGCTGGGCGGCCAGCGAGGGCATAGTCACCGGCGTGAGCGACACCGCCTTCGCGCCCGACGAGCCCATCACCCGCGAGCAGTTCGCGGCCATACTCTGGCGCTACGCCAAGTACAAGGGCTTTGACGTCAGCATAGGCGAGAGCACGAATATCCTGAGCTACAGGGATTTCGGCGAGATAGGCGAGTACGCCATACCCGCCCTGCAATGGGCCTGCGGCGCGGGCATAATCTCCGGCCGCGGCGAGGGCGTCCTCGACCCGCAGGGCACGGCGACGCGCGCCGAAGCGGCGGCCATGCTTATGCGTTTCGCGCAGGGCGCGTAAGTGAAAAACAAAATGCCGGCTGAGAAATCAGCCGGCATTTTTGTTGCCTTATATCATTTACCACTGAGTGAGCTCAAGGTAGAGGTCCCTGTACTGCCAGGCGGAGTTGGTCCAGGAGACGTCCTTGGCCATGTCGCGCTGGACTACCTCGTCCCAGTGATAGCGGTTGTTGAAGTAGAGGCTCTTGGCGCGGTTAATGGCGTCGAGCAGGAGCCCGGCTTCATAGCGGTCAAAGGTGAAGCCGTTGCCGTCGCCGCTGAAGTCGTTGTAGGGCTCGACGGTGTCCTTGAGGCCGCCGGTCTCGCGCACTATGGGCAGGGTGCCGTAGTGCATGGCGTTGAGCTGGGTGAGCCCGCAGGGCTCAAAACGGCTGGGCACGAGCACTACGTCGGCGCCGGCGTAGATACGGTGGGCGCGGCCCTCGTCGTACTGTATGCAGGCGCTGAAGGTGCCGCGGTTGGCGCCCTCGTAATAGCGGAAGGCGTCCTCATACTCCCTGTCGCCGGTGCCCAGCACGACCATCTGGGTGTTGCCGTCGAGGATCTGCGGGATTATGCTGTTGACAAGGTCGAGGCCCTTCTGGTTGGTGAGCCGGGAGACGAGGCCGATAACGAACTTGCCCTCGTCCTCTTCGAGCCCCAGCTCGCGCTGGAGGGCCTTTTTGTTGGCCATCTTGTGCTCGAGCACGTTGGCGAGGCCGTAGTTCTCCGCGAGGGAGGGGTCGTTCTCGGGGTTCCACATGCCGTAGTCTATGCCGTTGACTATGCCGCGGAGCTTCCAGTTGTGGTAGCGCAGGTGCGCTTCAAGGCCCTCGCCGTACTCAGAGGTCTGGATTTCGCCGGCGTAGGTGTTGCTGACGGTGGTGACGCGGTTGGCGTAGGCTATGCCGCCCTTGAGCAGGTTCGCCTCGACCCAGTCCTTCTGCAGCGCGCCCATCTTGAAGCAGCTGTCGGGAAGGCCGGTCCAGTACTTGATGGTGGGGATATTGTACTGGCCCTGGAAGCGCAGGTTGTGTATCGTGAGGACGCTCTTGGCGCGGCCCACGGGGCTGTCCTTGAACAGGGTGGCGAGGAAAACGGGCGCCAGCGCCGCCTGCCAGTCGTGGCAGTGGACGACGTCGGGTATCCAGTTCATATAGTTGAGCGCGGCCAGCGCGGCCTTACTGAAGAAGCAGTAGCGCGGGATATCGTCTACAAGGTTGGTGTAGGGGTTGCCGGTGCCGAAGAACTCCTCGTTGTCGATGAAGTCGTACACGACGCCGTCGTTGATATACTCCATTATCCCGACATAGTAGTTGCGCCCGGTCTGGCCGAGGTCCATATAGAACTCGCCGCGGTAGACCATCTTGTCCTGGTACTCCTTGGGGATGCAGGCGTAGCGCGGCAGGATGACGCGCACGTCACAGTTGAGGCGGGCCAGCTCCCTGGGCAGGGCGTACATAACGTCGCCAAGGCCGCCGGTCTTGACAAAGGGGTGGCACTCGGAGCCGATGAAAGCAATGCTGCGGCGCGGCAGTGAGGACACGTCGAACGCCGGCGCGGCTTCTTCGGCAACCGGCTCGGCGGCGGGCTCTGCAACCTCGGCGGCGGGTTCAGCGGCCTCGACGGCGGGCTCGGCGACCTCGACAACCGGCTCTGCAACTTCGACAACAGGCGCGGCAACCTCAGCGGCGGGCGCGGCGGCCTCGACAACCGGCTCGGCAACCTCGACTGCGGGCGCGGCGGCCTCGACAACCGGCTCGGCAACCTCAACGGCGGGCTCAGCCTTCTTCGCGGTAGCAGTAGCTTTCTTCGCGGTGGAAGCGGTCTTCTTCGCTGTAGAAGTAGATTTCTTCGCGGTAGAAGCGGTGTTCTTCGCGGCGGCCGCAGCCTTCTTGGCAGTGGAGGCCGTCTCTTTTTCGGCGGCCGTAGCCTTCTTGGCGGTGGAGGCGGTCTCTTTTTCGGCGGCCGCAGCCTTCTTGGCGGTGGAGGCCGTCTTCTTCGCGGCGCCGGAGGCTTTCTTTGCGGCGGGCTCGGCCTTCTTGGCCGCTGCGGCGGTTTCGGCCGTCTTGGCGGCGGTATTCTTTTCGGTCAGGTCAGTTTCCTTCCGTGGCATGATTTATCTTCCTTTCACTATCGTTCATCACTTAAAGACTAAGCAATAGCGTAATACTTGAATCGCCGCCCGGCAGAACTGCCTTTGGGCTGGATTCACAGTAATTATACCATATATCGGGGCAAAGAAAAAGTCCGCTTTACAGATAATCTGTAAGTAAATAAAAAATATCCCAAACAAGCGCGCCGCCGTTGTCTAATATGCAGCAAAATAATAGGGAAAAGCGCCACGCCGCCGAGCTGTTCCGGCAGGCAGCGGCGCAAAAAGCGGCCCCGGCTTACAGCCGGGGCCGTATCCTAACGGGTTTATCAGTCGTCGTAATCGCTCTCGGCCTTGAGGATGGCGGAGGAGTAGGCGTCGATCTCGTACTCATACTCCATGCGGCCGACGCGGAACTCCACCTCGTAATAGGTGTAGCCGTCGTCGCGGTCGAGCTCTACGCGGACGCGGGAGGCGTCGGCCTCGTTCACGCCGGCGTGGGAGAGGGCGGCGGACTTCGCCGCGGCCTCGCCAATAAGCCCGCCGCTGCCGGAATTCTGGCCCTGGCCGTTCCAGCCGCCGGAGCTGTACTGCTCGCGCTCGGCCTTCACGACTTCGCCGCTGAGGGCGTCTATCTCGTAGTCGTATTCGGTGCCGGAGCAGGCGAACTCGAGCTCGTAGATAAAGCGGCCGTTGTCGCGGTCGAACTGGGCCTTGAGCCATACGGTGCTGGCGCTGTCCGCGCCGGAGTGCGCGATGGCGGCCTGCTTGGCGGCCTCTTCGCCGATGTAGCTGGCGGCCTGGCCGCCGGTCGGGACGGAGCCGGTGGGGAAGCTCTCGCGCTCGGATTTCACGACCTCGCCGGTGAGGGCGTCGATATCGTAGTCGTATTCGGCGTCGGAGGTGAAGAACTCGACCTCGTAGACCATGCGGCCGTTTTCGCTGTCGAACTCGGTCTTGCCGGCCGTGACGGAGGCGGCGTCCACGCCGGCATGGGCGTAGGCGGCGTCCCTGGCGGCCTCGGCGCCGATATAAGCGCCGGCGCTTGCCGTGCCGGTCTGGGTGACAGTGGAGCTCTGCAGCCCGCGGGAGGAGGCGATAAGGGCGATGTCGTTTACGGAGAGCCCGGCGAGGCTCTCGACCGTGAGGGTCGGGTCGGAGGCGACAAGGTCGCTTATGAGCTGGGCCTTGCCCTCGGTGATATTGTAGCTGGCGGCTATGGACGCGGTGGAGGAGCTGGGCGTTACGGTCTGGGAAATGACCGAGCCCTCGAGGCCGCCGGTGCCGAGGGCGGACTCGACCATCCCGGCCACGCTCTGCTGCAGCGCGGCGGCGCGGGCGCTGTCGCCGTCGGTGACGGAGACGAGGATGGAGTTGCGCAGGTCGTCCAGGTAGCCGTTGGTGAGCATGGAGCCGATAAGGGCGTTGACGGTGACCTCAAGGCTGCTGCCGGTGAAGTCCATGGAGCCGATTACCACGCGCGCGTCGGCGTTGAGGGCCTTGACGGCGGTGACGGTGTCGTTGGAGTCAACGTCTATTTCAATGCTGGGGTTGACGTCGAGGGTGATAACGCTGCTCACAAGCGAGCCTGGCGCGGTTTCGGTTACGGGCGCGGAGCCCTGGGCGGGCGCGTCGCTTCCGTGGCCGAGGGAGTAGCCCACAAAGCCGCCGATCATGGCGAGCACGAGCGCGGCCGCTATGGCGATGGGGATATACCTCTTCTTCTTATTCGCGGTCTCGTTCATATAAATTACCTTTCCTTTCGATTTCTCGTCTTCGAGCCGGGCGAGGACGCCGTTGAAGTCCGGCTTCGCGGCGTGTTCGAGCGCGGAGCCGAGCTGGTTCAGGACTTTCTTTTCGTTATCCATTTTGTCCTCCTTCCAGCGCCTTTGCGAGTTTCTTGAGCGCGCGGTTGTATTTGCTGAGCACGGTGGGCAGCGCCAGGCCGAGCATTGCTGCGATCTCACGGTGCTTGAGGCCCGTGAGGGCGTGGAGCGAGACAATCTCGCGCTCGTCGTCCCTGAGCGTATCCATCAGCTCGGAGAGCGTCTGGGCGTCCTCGCGGCTGAAGTCCGGACGGTCGGCGAAGGCCTCCATCCAGTCCTCGGGCGACATCGCCACGACCCGCTTGTTTTCGCGGAGCCGCATGAGCGCCAGGTTGCGCGCGATGCGCATCAGCCACGCCGTGGGCTTGCCCTCCGAACGGTAGGCCGCGGCGTTGAGGTGGGCGCGCACGAAAGTGTCCTGCGCTATATCCTCCGCGTCCTGCGCGTTCTTCGTGAGGCTCAACGCGTAGCCGAATACGGCCGCGTGAGCCAGCTCATAGAGCCTGCCGAGGGCTTTAGTATCGCCCGCGGCCATCCGTGCCAGACACCTGTCCAGCTCTTCGGCCCCGCTCCCGGACAGAGGGGCCGCCTGGGTAAGTATCAAACTCAGCATTTTTCCCGCCTCTACACTAACAATGCTCCGGCGCGGCCTTTTATTGCACGCCGGGCAAAAAAATCTTAAAAATTTTTTCGGGACGCATCCCAGGGCGATTATACCACCGGCGAAGTGAGGAATCAACATTGTAAAATGTAAGAAGGGCGAATACGGCGCGCCGCGCCGCGCAAACTAAGCCCAACAGCAAAGGAGGTATTCTCATGTCGGCAAACAGGAAAATAATCGTCTCGCTCATGCTCGCCGCCGCCCTGCTGGCGCCTGCCGCGGCCCTCGCGGCCAACGGCGCGCCCGTGGCGGAGAACCTGGAGCTCACTACCTACAGGGACGTCTCTGTCGGCGGGCAGCTCTCCGCCGTAGACCCGGAGGGGGACTCGTTCACATTTGAAATCACCACCGGCCCTTCAAAGGGCGAAGTGGAGCTGACCGGGGACGGGCGTTTCGTCTACACGCCGGAGCCGGGGCGGAAGGGCCGCGACTATTTCGGCTACCGCGCCGTAGACGAGACGGGGGCGCGCAGCCAGGAGGCCACGGTCATAATTAAAATCGAAAAGAAAAAGCCCGCCGTCAGCTATTCCGACATGGCCGGGCATCCGGCGGGCTACGCCGCCGCGGCGCTCGCTGAAAACGGCATCTTCACCGCCGAGAGCATAGGCGGGGCGGCCGTGTTCTCGCCTGAGCGAGAGGTGACGCGCGCCGAGTTCCTGGGCATGTGCATGGCGCTCACGGGCAGCGAGCTGATAAGCGGCGTGCTCTCCACGGGCTTTGCCGACGACGCGGACATAGACGCATGGCTCAAGCCCGCTGTCGCCACCGCGCTCATGGACGGGGTAGTGAGCGGCTACTCCGTGGAGGGCGGGGCCGTGTTTTCGCCCGACGAGCCGGTAACGCGGCAGGAGGCCGCCGTTATGCTCGATAACGCCCTCGGCACTACTGAGGTCGCCGCGACCGCGATCTCCGACGGCGTGCCCGCCTGGGCCGCGCAGGCCGCCGCGAACCTCTCCGCCGCCGGGGTCATAACCGAGGGCGAGGCCTTCTCCGAGCCCCTGACGCGCGCGGACGCCGCCGAAATGCTGGTCCGCGCCCTGGAAGTCCTGGAGGCCAGGTGAGGCTGAGCCGCAGGCCCGGGAGCCGCAGGCTTCCCGGGCCTGCGCGCGGGACGGGAAAGAGTTAATGGAAAATTCACAAATGCGCCACGGCACAGCATTATAATAATCGTTTAGCTGGAAGAGTGCCGGCAAGGAGGAATTTTCGTGCGCGTCGGACTTGACATAGGCTCAACCACAATTAAATGCGTGGTCCTGGACGATTCGGACAGGCTCGTTTACAGCGATTACGAGAGGCATTACAGCCATATATTAGAGAAAAGCGAGGAGCTGCTGCGCCGCGCGGCGGAGAAGTACGTCCCCGGCGGCAGGGCCGGCCTCGCAATATCCGGCTCGGCCGGGATGGGCATGGCGGAGAGCATAGACGTGCCCTTCGTGCAGGAGGTGTTCGCCACCCGCGTGGCGGCCAAGCGCTTCGCCCCGGGCACGGACTGCATAATAGAGCTCGGCGGCGAGGACGCCAAGATACTCTTCCTCAGCGGCGCTATGGAGGTGCGCATGAACGGCTCCTGCGCCGGGGGCACCGGGGCGTTCATAGACCAGATGGCCACGCTGCTGAAGCTCGGCGCGGACGAGCTCAACGAGGCCGCCAGGCGCGCCGAAAAGACCTATACCATTGCTTCGCGCTGCGGCGTGTTCGCCAAGAGCGACATACAGCCTCTGATAAACCAGGGCGCGAGGACCGAAGACATCGCCGCGAGCATCTATCAGGCGGTTGTCAACCAGACCATAGCCGGCCTCGCCCAGGGCAGGCCGATAAAGGGGAACGTGCTGTATCTCGGCGGGCCGCTCACTTTTTCCGACGTCCTGCGCGGGAGCTTTGACAGGACGCTGGGGGTAAAGGGCGTATGCCCCGAGAACAGCCTCTATTATGTCGCAATGGGCGCTGCGCTCTACTCCGACAGGGAGTTCGAGCTCGGCCAGGTCGTCGAGCGCATGGCCCGGCGCGGCCTCAGCGCCGATTACCGCTCGCTCCCGCCGCTCTTCGCAAGCCGGGAGGAGTACGAGGCCTTTTCAAAACGGCACGAGGCCGCCAGGGTGGCGCGCGCGCCCTTCCCTGAGGGCTACTCCGGGACGGTACATATAGGCATAGACTCCGGCTCCACCACAGTGAAGCTCGCCGTAATAGACGAGGACGCAAAAATCCTCTTCACCGACTACCGGCCCAACCTCGGCAACCCCGTCCCGCTTATCCGCGACACCCTGCTCAAGCTATACTGCGGGCACCCGAATATAAAGATAGGCTCCGTCACGACCACGGGCTATGGCGAGGAGCTCGCCAAGCACGCCTTCCACGCCGACTTCGGCCTGGTGGAGACGGTCGCGCATTTTACCGCCGCCAAACACTTCCTTCCGGACGTCGACTTCATCATCGATATTGGCGGCCAGGATATGAAATGCTTCAAGATAGAAGACGGCGCGATAAGCGATATTTTCCTGAACGAGGCCTGTTCCAGCGGCTGCGGCAGCTTCCTTCAGACCTTTGCCCAGGCCCTGGGCTACTCGGTGGAGGATTTCGCCTCGCTCGGCCTCTTCGCCGGGCGTCCGGTCGACCTCGGCAGCCGCTGCACCGTGTTTATGAACAGCTCCGTAAAGCAGGCGCAGAAGGACGGCGCCTCGCTTGAAAATATCTCGGCCGGGCTCTCTATCTCGGTCGTCAAAAACGCGCTCTACAAGGTCATCCGCGCCTCGTCGCCGGAGGAACTCGGGCGGCGCATCGTCGTCCAGGGCGGCACCTTCTACAACGAGGCCGTGCTCCGCGCCTTTGAAAAGGAGATGGGCGTGGAGGTCATACGCCCGGACATAGCCGGGCTCATGGGGGCCTTCGGCGCCGCCCTCTACGGCCTTGCCCATTCGGCGGGGGAGAGCTCCGTGCTGACAAGGGCCGGGCTCGAGGGCTTCAGCCAGAGCACCAGGAGCGAGTTGTGCGGGCGCTGCGGCAACAACTGCCCGCTCACGGTGAACACCTTCTCCGACGGCGGCACCTATATAAGCGGCAACCGCTGCGAGCGGCCGGTTACGGGCCGCGCGGACAAGGGCGAGCTCAACCTCTACGAGTATAAACGGCGGCTGATACTCTCATATAAGCCCGTAAAAGGCCCGAGAGGGAAGATAGGCATACCCCTCTGCCTCAATATGTGGGAGCTTTTCCCGTTCTGGCACACCTTCTTCACCAAGCTCGGCTTCACGGTCTACCACAGCCCCATGTCCAGCCGGGCGCTCTACCTCGACGGGCAGGCCACGATACCCAGCGACACGGTCTGCTTCCCCGCGAAGCTCGCCCACGGGCATATTAAGGCCCTGGTCAAGATGGGTATGGACACCATATTCTACCCCTGCATGACCTACAATATAGACGAGCAGCTCGGCGACAACCACTTCAACTGCCCTGTCGTCGCCTATTACCCCGAGGTGCTTGCGGGCAACTGCCCGGAGCTGGAGGGCGTCAACTTCATTTACGACTACATAGGCATCCACCGCCCGCGCGACTTTATCGCCAAGGCCTACTCGACGCTCAGCAAGTATTGCCCCGACCTGACGCGCGAGGACATACTAGAAGCCGCGAAGTCCGCATATGCCGAGTATACCAGGCACATGAACCAGATACGCGAAAAGGGCAGGGAGATAACCCAGCGCGCCAGGGCCGAAGGCAGGAGGATAATCGTCCTCGCCGGGCGCCCCTACCACATCGACCCCGAGGTAAACCACGGCATAGACACGCTCATTACCCGCGCGGGCGCGGCGGTGCTGACCGAGGACTCCGTGAGCTGTTATGTGGAGAAATTCCCGACCCATGTCCTCAACCAGTGGACCTACCATTCCCGGCTCTACGCCGCGGCGCGCTACTGCTGTTCCCAGCCGGACATGGACCTCGTCCAGCTCGTCAGCTTCGGCTGCGGCGTGGACGCCATCACCACTGACGAGACGCGCAGCATACTCCATGAGGGCGGCAAGCTCTATACCCAGCTGAAGATTGACGAAATAACCAACCTGGGCGCGGTGAAGATAAGGCTCAGGAGCCTCTTCGCCGCCCTTGAAGAGAGACAGGAGGACGCAAGGTGACAGAGCAGAGCTATCCGCGGTTTACGCCGGATATGAAGAAGACGCACAAGATCCTGATACCCAATATGGCGCCGGTGCAGTTCAGGATAATGGCGGCCGTCATGGAGCAGCAGGGCTACGACTGCGAGCTGCTTGAAAACTGCGGCAGCCAGGTCGCCGAGCTCGGGCTGAAATACGTCCACAACGACACCTGCTATCCCGCGCTGCTGGTAATCGGCCAATTCCTCGACGCGCTCAATTCCGGCAAGTACGACCTCGACCACACGGCGCTTATTATAACCCAGACTGGCGGAGGATGCCGCGCCTCCAACTACATACACCTGCTGCGCAAGGCCCTCGTCAAGGCTGGCTACGGCCAGGTGCCCGTCGTGAGCCTGAACTTCTCCGGCCTAGAGAAGGATTCCGGCTTCCCCATGACCCTGACCACGATACGCCGGCTCATGGCGGTAATCTATTACGGCGATATGCTGGTCGCCCTGAGGGAGCAGACGGAGCCCTACGAGCGCAACAAAGGCGACGCCGAGGCCATGCAGGAGAAGTGGATAAAGACCATACGCGGCTGGTTCCTCGCCGATAAGGGCTGGAAGGGGAGAGAGATCAAGGCCAACATGCCCCGCATCGCCGCCGACTTTGCGGGAATACCCGTAAAGCGCACGCCGAAGGTGAAGGTGGGAGTTGTCGGCGAAATCTACGTCAAGTATTCGCCGCTCGGCAACAACGACCTGGAGAAGTTCCTCGCCAGCCAGGACTGCGAGGTGAACCTGCCCGGCCTCATGGGTTTCGTGCAGTACTGCGTCTACAACCTCTCGGAGACGGCCAGGCTCTACGGCGGCAACCTTTTGACGCTACACATCTCCGCCTTCCTGCTGAGCCTCATCGAGAAGCTGGAGAACGTCATGAGGTATTCGCTCATGAACAACGGCTTCCACGCGCCCATGCCTTTCCGCGAGCTCATCAAGCAGACCGAGGGCATCATTTCCCACGGCGACAAGATGGGCGAGGGCTGGCTGCTCACCGCGGAAATGGTGGAGCTCGTCCGCTCCGGATATGAGAACATAGTCTGCGCCCAGCCCTTCGGCTGCCTGCCCAACCACATCTGCGGCAAGGGCGTCATAAACCGCATCCGCAGCCTCTACCCCCAGGCGAACATCACGCCTATTGACTACGACCCCGGCGCGACCAGGGTGAACCAGGAGAACAGGATAAAACTTATGCTCGCCGTGGCGCGGGAGCGGCTTGAGGAAAGGGAAAACGCCTCTAAGCCCCGCGAGGTCAAAAAGCCCGAGCTCAGCGAGGCCGTATAAACCAATATGGGCAACGCCCCGGAATCCAGGATTCCGGGGCGCGCTTTTTGCGGGTGTGGAAGAGTCAGCCTATATTGAATATAATCGGATAGGAAGCGATCTGGACGGCGACGTTGATAACGGCGAGGACGCCGCCGACCTTGACGTAGTCCATGAACCTGTAGCCGCCCTCCATGGTCATGGTAATGGGGCTGGTCGCGTAGGGGACCACGCAGGCCATGTTGAGCGCCGTGCCGATGACGAGGACGACGGAGGAGGGGTCGTAGCCAAGGGTCTGGAACATGATGATGGCGATTGGGCAGAGGATGGAGACTAGGCCCGTGGCGGACATGATGTTGCACAGCACGAAGGTCAGCAGCGTGAACATGATGAGCATACCCATCATGCTGGGGCTGCCGCCGAGCCAGCCGATAACGGTTTCGGCTATGAGTTCTCCGGCGCCGGAGTCGCCCATGCCGGCGGCGAGGCCGGAAGCGCCCGCAATGACCCAGATGACGTTCCAGGGCAGCTTGGAGACGGCCTTGTTGAAGTTGACGCAGCCGGTGATGACGGTGAGCATGGCGCAGGTCATGGCGACGGCCTGGATGGGCATACCGAAGGGCTGGATGATGAAGCCGGCGACCATTAGCACGAGGATGCCGAAGGAAATCCACATCCTGGCGACTTCCTTGCCGCTCTTTTTAACCAGATCGCCGCCGGCCTTCTCGGGCAGGGCCTCCTCAGGGAAGTTGAAGAACTTCTGCTGGAGGGTATAGCCTATGGTGGCGTAGAAGATTATGCAGACGATGGTGCGGGTGACGCCGAAGGGGGTGAAGGAGAACATGCCGAGGGCGGGCTCTCCGGCGGATTCCAGGAAGCCGCTGCACAGGAGGTTCGTGGGCGCGCCGATCAGGGTGATGCTCCCGCCCATGCAGGCCGCTATGCCTATCGACATGTAGGTGAACTTGCGCTGCAGCTTGCCGTGGGAGGCGAGGCAGGCGGCGCCGACGACGGGGATCATGATGGCCACGGTGGCCACGTTGCTCATAACGGAGGACATGCTGGCCGTTATGGCGAAGACTATGACGGTGAACCAGCGCTGGTTCGTGCCGCCTATTTTAAGTACGACGCGGCCAAAGGCCTCTGCGGCTCCGGTCTCCTGAAGGCCGCTGGCGACTATCGTGCCGCCTATCATGACCAGGGGCACGGATGCGCTGAAGCCGGCGAAGGCCTGGTCCCAGCCGATAACGCCCGTTATTGCGAGTACGATGCACGCGCCGATGGCCGTGGTGGACAGGGGTATGACTTCCGTGGCGAACAGTATAACCGCGCCTATGGTTACAAGTATAGCGATAGTGCTCGCTGCCATCACTTTTCACTCCTCTTTTTTCTTTTTATTTTCACTTCTCTTTTCCCTGTGCGCCGCAGCTCAGTCAAAAACGCTGTGGATGCCGAGTATGGCCTTGGGCGCGCGGCAGCGCACGGTCTTCCTGGGGTTGACGAGCTGGCATATCTGGATGTCGCAGGTCGCGCTCAGCAGGCGGTAGGCGTCGGGATAGTCGAGGTTCTTTTTCTTCATGAGGAAATCCACCATGTCCTCAACCGCAACGGGGATGGCGTCGTCGAGCTTCTCGGCGCTGGCGAGGGTGAAGATGTTCTCGTCCGTCTCGACCATGGGGCGCTTGATGCTCTCCTTGTAGACGTAGGCCCTGGCCCTGACGTGGCCCGGGGTCTCCACGCCAGTCTGGCAGAGCTCGCCGTCGCCCATGGCCGCGTGCATATCGCCCATGGCGAGGCCGGCACCCTCCTTGGCGACGGGGAAATATACCTTCGAGCCGATCGTGATGTGGGTGCAGTCCATGTTCGAGCCGTGGTCGCCCGGCCAGGATGTGCGCAGCCCGCCCTCGTTTTCGGAGGCGACGCCGATATTGCCTATCATCGGGCGGACGGGGAAGACAATGTTTTCGTCAAAGTAGCAGTAATCGTCCTTTACCCGGACCATCTTGGTGCTGTGTCCCGGCACGCGGTCGAGATGGCCGAGGGTGCCCATGCCCGGGGACATGGGCATGACGCCGTATTCGTCGAAGGTGATGTCGAGTATCTCCACGCACAGCGTGTCGCCGGGCATGGCACCCTCCACGCCGATGGGGCCCGTGCAGCCGCTCAGGAAGGAGCGGTCTATCTCGGTGCGCAGCACTTTTTCGCTGGTTATCTGGTTGCCGTAGGCGTCGACGGTGTCGACCAGGAACTCCTCGCCCTGCTTGACGGTGCCGACGTTGGGGATGCTTTTATCGTAATGGTATATCAGGGTATCAGTAGTAAAATGCTTCATTGTTTTCTCCCTTCTTTTCCAACCGGGCATTGTTTTAGCCCGCTTACAGTAAAAACAGTTGTTATCAGGCACGAAACAAATCAAATCCGATGCATCGTTGATTACCAGGCAAGCTAAACATAATGTATTTTTCCCGATTTGACAATACCCATAAAAATGCGCCGCCGGGCCCCGTTTTTTTAAATTGCTTGTACATTGTTTATAACCCGGCGATATCAGTTTTGTAGAGCTAGTACGAAAAAAGGTTACAAAATGGTAACTAACAAATATTTTCTTCGATTTATTAAGGCCATATATTTAATTGCAGAAAAAGGCCCCCGGAACAAGAAGCGTGTTCCGGGGGCCTTGCTGTGTTTCCCGGCCGGGTCAGTTGCCTTCCCAGGGGAGGCGCCGGCAGAAGCGCGTGACGACGCGGTCGAAGGTTTCCAGCGCCGGGACGTTGCAGAGCCTTGGATACCTGGAGGTGAGCTTGTAGCAGGTCCGGTCCGGCGGCGCGTTGGTCAAATCGACAATCTCGATGTCCATCTGCTTTTGGAGCTGTTTTGCAACGGAAATGGGGACGATCATCCAGTATTTCTTATCGTCCATGAAGGACGGCACCAGGGAGGTCGCGTTTATCTCTATCCAGTGGCTGTAATCCGGGTCCCAGCAGGCGTCGTGCCAGCGCTGGTAGTCCGGGAACCAGGGGAAGAAAATCTCATTGCGCGGGATGAGTTTGCGCGGGTTGACCGGCTCGGAGCGGCCGTCGCCGGCCCTGAGGCGGATCAGGCACATCTTCTCGCGGAAAAGCACCTCGGATACGACGTTGGAGCTTTGCCTCGGCAGGTCGAAGGCCAGGCCGATGTCTATTTCCCGCCGCTCAATCGCGTCGTATACCTGTTCGGAGCGGTAAGAGAACACCTTGAGGGTGAGTGAGTTGTCGCTTTTGAGCTCCTTTATGAGCTTGGGCAGGGTAAAGGTGAGCAGGTTGTGCGGGCAGCCTATGCTGAGGCTGGTCTGCGTGGGCGAGGCCTGGAAGTCCTGCGTATCCTTCCAAAGGCACATCCAGCGCTGCGCTATCTTTACAAACTCCGCCCCCTTGGGCGTGAGCTCCACGTTCCGCTGGCCCTTCTGACGGATAAAGAGGGTGGTGCCGAGCTCTTCCTCGAGGTTTTTGAGCTGATGGCTGACCGTAGACTGGGAGAGGTAGAGCCGCTCCGCGGTCTTGGTAAAACTCTTTGTTTCGACAACAGACAGGAAAGTCTCAATATCCGAAAACTTCATTTGGCCCTCCTTATTTGGTATACAGCACATTATACACAAATCTGCGTCACGAGTCAAACGACGTGAATAAAAGTTAAAAAGTTGCATTGGAATAATCGAGAATGGTACAAGCAAGTAATCCGGAGCCGCGTTATAATCGGGACAGACAAGGCGCGAACCAGGCAAGCAAGAGAAAAGGACGGTGAAAGCATGTACGACGTAATCCCGGAGAAAAACCTTGAAAAATACTCCGATCGCCTCTTCCACATGGTCGACGAGCGGCGGATTATCTGCACTGAGATACCCAGGACGGAGAAGAGCGTCGTCGAACGCTTCCTTGCGCTCGACGGCCTGACCTCCGCCGTCTCCGACGCGCTGGACGAGCTGGGAGTGGCCGCGGCCGTGGCCGGCAGCGAGATAAAGCCCCTGCCCGGGCAGCACGGCAAAAAGACGGCGGGCAGCGTAGTGACCCTCCGTTTCGTGCCGGAACGCACGACCTGCACGCAGGGCGTGGCCAGCAGCGCAAAGAGCAAGACCGCATCGCGCGACCTCTTCGCCATCTCGCAGGAGGGCGACGTGTACGTCGTGGATATGGACGGCGCGGCGATATCCGGCTGCGGCGGCATGGCGGCGTCGATGGCCAAGCAGTACGGCCTGGCCGGCATAGTCGTGGACGGCGGCGTGAGGGACGTGGAGGAAATACGCGCCCTGGGCATACCGGCGTGGTCGAGGCACGTCACCCCAGTGACCTGCAAGCACCGCGTCGAGGCCATTACGCTCAACGGCCCCGTGATAGTAGGCGGGGTGCAGGTGCTGCCCGGCGACCTGTGCGTCGCGGACGACACGGGCCTGTGCTTTATCCCCTACGAGCTGGTGGATAAGGTGCTTGAGATTTGCGAAGCCGCCGCCGAAAAGGAAGCCAGGCTGCAAAAGGTCATGCGCTCGGGCGGCAGCGTCGCCGATATGCTGGACGTAATGCCGGCGGACAAGTGGTAAAGTCATTAAGGAGGAGCTATGTCTAAAAGAATCTTAATCAAGGGCAACCAGGCCATAGGCGAGGCCGCCATGAGGGCCGGCTGCAAGGCCTATTTCGGCTATCCCATAACGCCGCAGAGCGAGCTGCTCGAGTATATGGCCGAGCAGATGCCAAAACGCGGCGGCGTGTTCGTGCAGAGCGAGAGCGAGCTCGCCGGGGCGTCCATGGTGTACGCCGCGGCGGGCACGGGCGTGAGGGCCATGACCTCTTCGTCCAGCCCCGGCATCAGCCTCATGCAGGAAGTCCTGTCCTGCACCTGCGCGGCCGAGGTCCCGGCGCTCTGGGTCAATATTTCCCGCGGCGGCCCGGGCATGGGCCGCATAGTCCCCGCCCAGTCCGACTATTTCCAGGCCACGCGCGGCGGCGGCCACGGCGACTACCGGATGTTCGTCCTCGGGCCCTCGACCGTGCGCGAGATGGCCGAGCTCACAATCCTGGCCTTCGAGCTCGCCGAGAAATGGCGCGTGCCCGCCATGCTGCTGGGCGACGCCATGACCGGCCAGTGCATGGAGTCGATAGAGGAGGAGTGCCTCGAGCCCAAGAACCCGCCCTCCGAGAAGCCCTGGGCCGCAACCGGCATGAAGGAATTCGGCGAGGACGACCCGCGCACTGAGATACACCGCATACTGAACCACCCCTATACCGACCCCGAGCTCATAGAGCAGAACAAGCGCTTCACCGAGAAGTACAACAGGATTTGCAGGGAAGAGATACGCTGGGAGGAGTACATGACCGGGGACGCCGAGATAATAGTCGCCGCCTTCGGCATAGTCGCCCGTTTCGCCAAGACGGCCGTAGACCTCCTGCGCGCCGAGGGCTTTAAGGTGGGCCTCTTCCGGCCCATCACGCTCTGGCCCTATCCGTCCGAGCCCCTGGCCAAGCTGGCGAAGAATTGCCGCACGATACTTACCATGGAGATGAACGAGGGCCAGATGGTCGAGGACGTCCGCCTTGCCGTCAACGGCGTGTGCCCGGTGGACTTCGACGGCCATGGCGGCGGCTATATCCTCAACCCCTTTGAGATGGCGGAGCTTATCAAGAGCAAGTATTTTGGAGGAAACGAATGATGAAGGAGATACTTAAACGCCCGGCAAATCTTGTGCGCGAGCCGCTCCGCTACTGCCCCGGCTGCTCCCACGGCACGATCAGCCGCCTTGTGGCGGAGGTGATCGGCGAGCTCGGCATCGGCGAGAAATGCGTCGGCATAGTGGGCGTCGGCTGCTCCGGCAGGAGCTGGCGCTATATCCGCTGCGACTGGGTCATGGTCCCCGGCCACGGCCGCACCCTGGCCTGCGCCACCGCAGTCAAGCGCTGCCACCCCGACAACATAGTCTGGACCTACCAGGGCGACGGCGACCTCGCCTCCATCGGCATGGCCGAGAGCATACACGCCATCAACAGGGGCGACAAGGTCACCGTTATATTTGTGAACAACACCTACTTCGGCGCCACCGGCGGCCAGCTCGCGCCTACCACGCTTATCGGCGAGTCTACGTCCACCTGCCTGGAGGGCCGCGACAGCGAGACAATGGGCAACCCCATCGACGTCTGCAAGCTGCTCGCCACCCTCGACTCCGAGGGCTACATCGAGCGGGCCGCCCTGGACACCCCGGCGCACATAATGCAGGCCAAAAAGGCCATACGCAAGGCCTTTGAGGTGCAGATGAACGGCGAGGGCTACGGCTTTGTAGAGCTGCTGAGCGCCTGCCCGTCCAACCTGCACCTGAAGCCCGCCGAAGCCATGAAGTGGGTCGGCGACGTGCTGGCAAAGAAATATCCCCTCGGCGTGTATAAGACGCCCGGGAAGGAGGTACAAGCGTGAGCAACAGCCTGAAGGAAATAGTTATAGGCGGCTTCGGCGGCCAGGGCATACTTTTCGCCGCCCAGGTTCTCGCCGCCACAGCGAACGACAACGATATCAACGTCACCTTCCTGCCGTCTTACGGCCCCGAGGTGCGCGGCGGCACCTGCAACGCCATGGTCTGCATGGACAGGGAGGAGCCCATCAAGTGCCAGTTCCTGGTCAAATACGACATACTCATCGCCATGAACAAACCCTCGTTCGAGCGCTTCCTGCCCAACGTCCGCCCCGGCGGCGTGGTGATTGTCAACAGCGACCTCGTCGACGACGCCATGGACCGCGGGGACGTGAGCTTCTGCGCCGTGCCGGTGGACACGATCGCGGCGGAAGTAGGGGACGTTAAATGCGCCAATATGGTCGCCGTGGGCGCCATGCTCGCCGCCACCGGCCTTTTCGGCGTGGACGAGACGGCCGCGAGCTTCGAGGCCATGATGCCCCCGCATAAGAAAAAACTTGTCCCCATGAACGTCGAGGCCATGAAGCGCGGTTATGCGGCCGCGGAAGAGTATAGGAGGACGAAATGATTAAACTTGTCGAATCCGACCGCTGCAAGTCCTGCGGCCTTTGCGTCCACTTCTGCCCGCAGAAGTGCCTGAAGATTGGCGGCGCCATCAACGCCGGCGGATATAAGATACCCGAGCACACCGACGCGGGCAAATGCACTTCCTGCGGGATTTGCTACATTGTCTGCCCGGACGCGGCCATTACCGTATATAAGTGAGGTGAAAGCGTGAGCTGGAGAACAGATTACGAGAAGAAAAAATGCACTATTCCCGAGGCGCTGTCCCTGATACGCTCGGGAGATAAGGTGATAACCCAGTTCGGCGTCGCCGTGCCCTGCGCGCTCATCGAGGGCCTGTACGATATACGCGACAGTGTGACTGACGTCGAGGTCAATTTCGGCATAACGAAGCGGGTCTTCAAGGTCTTCGGCAAGGACTGCAACGGCAAAATCAACGTCCGTTCCAGCTTCCTGTACCCCGGCGAGAGGGCGGCGATAGCCGGCGGCTCGCACATGGGCATACTGCCGATAGACCTGAGCGACACCTACCGCGAGCGCTACAGGTACACCAAGCCCGACGTCGCCCTCGTCTCCGTAGCCCCGCCGGATGAGAACGGTTATTTCAGCCTCGGCCTCCACGATGTGGACATACACCAGATGAAGGACAAGGTCCGCACGATTATCGTCCAGGTAAACGAGAACATCCCCTATGTTTACGGCGAAAACCGCTATCTGCACGTCAGCGACGTGGACGCCATCGTGGAGTACACCGAGCCGCTCCAGGAGATACCCGTGCCCGAGGAAAAGCCCCTGGACAAGGTTATCGCCTCGCACATAATCCCGCTTATCCACGACGGCGCGACCCTGCAATTCGGCGTCGGCGGACCGGGTATGGTCGTCGGCAAGAACCTCAAGCACCTCAAGGACCTCGGCATACACACCGAGATGTTCTGCGATACGATGGTCGAGCTCATCAAGTGCGGCGCGGTCAACAACAGCAAGAAGAAGCTCCTGCCGGGCAAGACCGTCTTCGGCCTCTGCCAGGGCAAGACGGAAACCTACGATTTCCTTGACCACAACAGGGACGTTGAGATGCGCTCAACCAGCTGGGTCAACGACCCCGTCAACATAGCCGTGAACGACAACGTCGTCTCCATCAATTCCGCCATAGCCGTGGACCTCACCGGCCAGGTGTGCGCAGAGAGCATAGGCACGCGCCAGTACAGCGGCACCGGCGGGCACTGCGACTTCGTGCGCGGCGCGCATTTGAGCGAGGGCGGCCAGTCCTTCATCGCCTTCTATTCGACATATAACAAAAAGGACGGGACAGTAGGCTCGAAGATCGACCTCACGCTCCCGCTTGGCTCCGTGGTGACGACCCGCCGCAACGAGGTGCACTATATAGTCACCGAATACGGCGTGGCCGACCTCCAGTACAAGACGCTTGAGGAGAGGGCCAAGGCGCTCATAGAGATAGCGCACCCGGACTTCCGGGACAAGCTCCGCTACGACGCCAAACAGGCCGGCCTTATAGTTTGATCAAATACCCGCTCGAAAGAGCGGGTATTTTTGATAGAATACGCCCCGGAATCAGCGATTCCGGGGCGCACGGTCAAGTTTTACTGCGATTACGCGGCGAGGGCGGCGGTGTAGCGCGCCAGGATGGCGGCCACTTCGCTGCGCAGGGCGGTGCCGGCGGGGGCCAGCTCGGTTTCGGAGCGGCCGGAGACGAGGCCGGCGGCGTTGGCCCAGGCGAGGGCCTCGTAGGCCCAGGAGCCGATCTGCCCGGCGTCGGCGTAGGCGCTCAGGTCGGCGCCTTCCGCGAGCTCGACGCCCTTGTACTGGGCGTAGCGGTAGAGCAGCGTGGCTATCTGCTCGCGGGTTACGCTCTCGCCCGGGGCGAAGGCCGTGTCGCTTACGCCCTCCACTATGCCGTTGCTGCTGGCCCAGAGCACGGCGTCGGCGTACCAGGAGCCGTCCTCGACGTCGTCAAAGCCGTTGCCGGCGCTGACGGCGGGGGAGCCCTCCATACGGTAGAGCATGGTGACCAGCATGGCGCGGGTGGTGCTCTGGCCGGGGCCGAAGACGCCGCTGCCCACGCCGGACATTATGCCGTTATTGAAGACGTACATGACGCTGTCGTAGTACCAGGCGCCGGCGGAGACGTCGGAGAACACGAGGTCCTTCGTCTCTGGAACCGCCGTCACGGGGATCTCGGCCCAGGTGGCGGTGTTGTCGATAGTGACGGTGTAGTCGTCCGTGAAGTCGCGCGAGCGCATGCTCGGCTCATAGGTGTAGATGACCAGGGCGAGCTTGTGGCCGGCGGGGACGGTATAGACGTTCGGCTGCAGATAGACGCTGTAGTCGTAATATTCGCCCTCGGCGAGCTCTGTGCGCGCTTCTGCGCTGGCGGAATCGTAGCCGGAGCCGGGGTTATACATGTCGCACCAGCCGCGGGCGATTATCTTGTAGGTGGTCGGAGTCTGCGCGAACTCGACGAGGTCGAAGTTCTCAACCCCGCCGCCCATCCATGCGCCGTCCTCGGCGAGCACGTTTTCGGGCAGGTAGCTGCCGTCGGCGATAAAGGCGTTGAAGCCGTCCTCATCTATGTCGACCAGCATGGCGCTGAGCATAACGGCGTCCTCGCCGATAGCGTCGGTCTTGGCTCGGATATTTACCTTCACGCTGCCCTTGATGGTGGCGCCGCTCTCAAGCTCGGTGACGTACATGGCGCTCGCGCCGGTCGCGGAGGCGGAGTACATGTCCTCCCAGTTGTCGCGGGTGACGCCGGACTGGGCGATGTCCGCGCTGATGGTAACGCTCTCCTCGGTAGAGGTCGTAGCGGCGCTGAGCACCATGCTCTCGGCGCTCTCCCAGCTGTCGTAATAGCTCCAGCCGCCGTCTGTGTTGTTCTGGACGGTCACGGCGGCCATATCCTCGGCGCCGTTGTCCACGCCGTAGAGGTAGTGGCTGAACCAGCGGTTGAGGACGCTGTCATAGAGCTCGCCGTCTATGTACATCTCGGTCCCGGCGCTCGGATAGGTCGGGGTGAGGTGCGTGCCCTGGTGGAGCAGCAGCTTCACGTCCGCGCCGGCCTTGCCGTAGGCCTGGTACATGAGGTCGAACATCTTGGTGCGCACATTGTCGTCGTTGAGGCCGTGGACAATCAGGGCCGGGCACTCGATATTGGCCCAGTCGAGGGTGTAGTCGCGGATGAGCCAGTGCTCGCCGTAGTCGCCGTTGGTGTCCAGCTGCTCCTGCTTCATCTGGTTGAGGTAGCGGCCGTAGCTGTCGGCTATGGTGGCGTAGTCGTCGGGATCGAGGTAGCGGCCCGCGCAGTAGGCGGCCAGGGTGTTGGTGTAGGCCGGGTCGGAGCGCAGGTAGATGCCCTGGGCGTTGGTGTACTCGTACCAGCTTGCGATGCCGGCGACGGGGACGATGGTCTTGAGGCCCTCGACGCCCGTGGTGGCGAGGCCGAACTGGGTGGTGCCGGCGTAGGAGCGGCCGGTCATGCCGACGCTGCCGTTGGACCAGTCGGCTTCGATGGTAATGTTGCTGTCAGGGTCGGTATAGGCCACGCGGTCGCCGGAGAGCCACTCGATGACGCACTTGAAGGCGTCTATCTCGAGGTCGCTGCCGCAGGTCTCGAAGCCGTCCGAGCCGCGGGTGCCGAGGCCGCCGCACTCCACGACGGCGAAGCCGCGCACGAGGTAATAGTCGTACCAGGTGAGGTCTTCATAGTCGTATATGCCCTCGTACTCGTTCCAGTAGTACCACTCGCTGGCGTCCGCGTCCGCGGCGTGCTCGGCGGTGGTGGCGCTGCCGGCGGGCGTGCGCGGCTCGGGCTGGGCGTACATGTCGAAGCCGAGCGGCTCCTCGACGTACTCAAGCCCGCGGTCGGTGCAGCCGGTTATGTACGGGCGGGCCTCATAGATGGTCGCGGCCTTATAGTCGCCCTCCATAGCCGCGCGCGGGAGCTGGACGAGGGCCTTGACAAGGTCAAGCTGGCCGTCGCCGTCTGTGTCGTAGTTAGTCTCGACATAGACGAAGAAACGGATTATATCGCTCTCGGCGTTGGAGTAGGGCTTGTCCTCGGTCGGGATGCCGCTGGTGTAGGGGAAGATGGGCTGGGCCAGGCCGTCCACAAAGAGCGGCTGGAGCGTGCCGGCGTGAAGCGCGTCGTAGAGCACGCCCACATTGTCGAGCATGACGGCGAAGTCGCCCGCCGTGCACTGCTCTTCAGGAGCCCATTCGACGCCGTCGGTAAGCCCGACAGAGCCGGCCATGGCGTTGTAGTCGCGCGGGAATTCGCCGAGCTGCCCGGCCTCCATGCCCGCATAGCGCAGCAGGAAGGCCGCGGCCTCCTGCATCGTCAGGACGCTGTCCGCATCCGCCGTATACTCGGTGATGAGCGCGTCGGAGCACTCCAGCCCGCCGCCGATGACGGCCAGGTCCCCGTCTACGAGGCCGGCCGAGCTCTCGTAGCCCTTGAGCTGCGCGGCGCCGTCCGCGGCGGAGGCCGGGACGATGAGGCTCAGTACGAGGACGATTGCGAGCAGCAGAGCGGGAAATCTTTTTGTCATACTCACTTTTACCCCTTCTTTGCTTTGTAACTACGGAAATATATCCGCAATATTAATTATATCATGCCGATTTACCTTATTACTATAATGAAGTTATAACAACAATTTTGCAGCAATATCATCAAATATGTACGAAAAGTACAAAGTAATTCCAATTATCACACACAAAAAGATAATATTGCCAATTAGTGAGGAAGCCAATTCAAACTGGCCAAGGGAATATAATGAATATTTTGACAACAACGTGACGCAGGGCAGGCAACCTCAAAGCTCCGGCCACGGAGCAGCGCCCGCCAGCTGGAAGAGGGCAAGGGAGCGAAGCAAACTTTGCCCGGCGCAGCGCCCAAAGGCAAAACCGCAACGCAGTGAAGGTGGTTGCGGTTTTGGAAGGAGGGGCAAGGGAGCGGGCGGATGGCGTCATTTTTGCCGCAGGCAAAAAAAGACGCCGGAGCAAAGCGGACTTTGCCGTGACGAAGTAGCGGGAAAAAACGACGGCAGCCTCAGATGAACGCCCAAAAGAAAAACCGCAAACCAGCGAAGGAGGTTGCGGTTTTGGAAGGAGCGGCAAGGGAGCGGGCGGATGGCGTCGTTTTTGCCACAGGCAAAAAAAGACGCCGGAGCAAAGCGGACTTTGCCCCGCCGTGGTCGGAGTGGCGAGACTTGAACTCGCGGCCTCATGGTCCCGAACCATGCGCGCTACCATCTGC
>CALWYP010000009.1 GCA_944385795.1 uncultured Oscillospiraceae bacterium
TCGAAAACGGCTCCATGAGCTTCACCGGCGACGGCGTCGACCCCGAGATAATGAAGCGCTCCGTGGCCGCGATGAACAAGGTCGGCGGCGTGGGCGTGCCCACCATTAAGCCCTGGAACGTCGAGGCGGTCATGGAAAAGCTCGACATCCTCAACGAGAACAAGATCTTTGCCGCCGCCATGGACATAGACGGCGCGGGCCTGCCCTTCCTCAAGGCCATGAACCCCAACGCGGGCAGCAAGACCGTCGCCGAGCTGCGCGAGATAATCTCCTACGCCAAGATGCCCTTCATCATCAAGGGCATAATGACCGTGCGCGGCGCGGAGAAGGCCGTCGAGGCCGGCGCGAAGGGCATAGTCGTCTCCAACCACGGCGGGCGCGTGCTGGGCCAGACCCGCGCCACCGCCGACGTGCTGCCCGAGATAGCCAAGGCCGTCAAGGGCCAGTGCGTCATCATGGTCGACGGCGGCATCCGCTCCGGCGTGGACGTCTTCAAGGCCCTCGCCCTGGGCGCGGACGCGGTGCTGGTCGGCCGTCCCTTCGTCCCGGCTGTCTACGGCGGCGAGGCCGAGGGTGCGAAGCTGCTCTTCGACAAGTACAAGGCCGAGCTTATAGACACCATGACCATGTGCGGCGCGCAGAAGCTCTCCGACATCTGCGCCGACATGGTGTACCAGGAAAAGTGAAACGCGCGGCCGCTCTGCTTCTCGCGGCGCTGATCCTCTGCCTCCCCGTCCATTCCGACGGGGAGGTTCCTGCGCCGGAGGAGTTTGTGCCGGAGATAATGTCCGCCCACGGGCTGCGCGAGGGGAATTACGCCGTCGCCTTCAAGTCCCTCTACGACGGCGAAACCTGGATGTGCAACGCCGAGGACTACTTCCTCGTGGCGAGCGTATACAAGCTGCCGCTCAACCTCTACTACTACGAGCTGGAGAACGCGGGAGAGCTCGCGCCCGACGAGCTTATCGGCGGCTACGCCCTCGACTTCTGCCATACGGAGAGCCTGGAGCACTCGAACAACCCCATAAGCCAGATGATGTACAACCGCCTGGGCGGCTACGCCAGCTTCAAGCGCCTGATACTGCCCTACACCGGCTATTCCGAGCCCGAGCTCGAGCCGGACTACTACAACAAGAACTCCTTCACCGCGCGCATGGTACTGAACATACTGGACTATGTCTGGGAGAACCAGGACGAGCTTCAGGGGCTCATAGGGCACATGCTCAACGCCCAGCCGGACGACTTCCTCAATTCAGGCGGGCTCGGCTGCCCGATCGCGCAGAAATACGGCTATGAGACTTACAGCGGCACTCTGCACGTCGCCGTGGCCGGAATAGTCTACGCCGGCGAGCCCTTCCTCATCGCCGTCCTAACCCGCGGCAGCTACGCCGCCGTGAGCGCCATGGGGGAGCTGGCCGACGCCTTCGCCGAATGGAACGGCGCGCGGGTAAGCGCCGCCAGGGCCGAGGCCGAAGCCGCCGCGGAGCGCCTTGACGCCGAGCTGGCCGCGCAGGAGGAGGCCCGCCGCGCCTCCGCCGCTGCAGGCGCGGCCCGCGCCCTCGCTGCGGCCCCGCTGCCGGTGTCACTTCCCTGGGATGCCATCCTCGCGCCCGAGGGCAAAAACTAAACAGCCGCCGGCAGACGCCGCGGCTGGATATATGGACGCTTAATTCAAAAAGGGCCGCCCCGAAGGGCGGCCCTTTCCGTATATCAATATTGCGGCTTATAACACATACTCCACGCAGAACCTGTAGAGCATGGCGGCAAGCTGGGCGCGCGTGGCGCCGCCCTGCGGGCTGAGGCTGCCGTTGCTCATGCCGTTGATAATGCCCTCAGCACAGGCCCACTGCAGGGCCTCGAAAGCGTACTCGCTGATCTTACCGGCGTCGGTGTAGCTGAGGATGTTGGTGTTGGCGCCAGCGCCGGTGTAGTAGTCTTTGTATTCAGCGTAGCGGTAGAGCATCGTGGCGAGCTCTTCGCGCGTGACGGCCTCGTTCGGGTCGAACTCCGTCGCGCTGCGGCCCTCGACTATGCCCTCGCTGGCGGCCCAGCGGACGGCCTCTCCGTACCACGCGCCGCCGCTCACGTCGTTGAACGGGATGACGTAGTTGACGGTGGGCTCGCCGGCCATGCGCCAGAGTATGGTGACGACCATCGCGCGGGTGGTCGTGGCGTCGGGCGCGAAGGTCGTGCGCGTCACGCCGTCCATGAGGCCGGCCTTGTAGACGAAGGCGACGTAGTCGTAGAACCACTGGCTCTTGTGGACGTCCACAAAGGGCATGGTCACGAGCTCAAACTCCGCGTCTACGGTCACGCGCACGCCCGGCATACGGAAGCGGAAGATGTTGTCACGGACGTGCTCCACCTTCACCTCGTTGCCGCTCGGGCGGGTGACAGTCAGCTCCTCGAGCCTGTAGCCGGGGTCGGGCTTAACAGTTATGTAAACCCATTCGCCCTCTTCGGCGTAAGTTTCGTCCACGCTGAGGTCGCCGTTGGCGGTGTTGGCGACGTAGACGCGGTAGGTGCTCGGCGTGGACGCGAAGTCCGCGTCGACAACCACGCGGGCCGCCGGCATACGGAAGGCGTAGACGTTGGCCTTGACGTGCCAGATATCGACGTCGGCGCCGTACACCGTGGTGACGGTGAGGTCGCTAAGGTGATATCCGCTGTCGGGGTCGACATAGACCTTGACTATATCGCCGCGCGCGGCGTCATAGTCGTTGACCCACACGTCGCCGTGGGCGGCGGGCTTGACGTAAACCCTCCAGAGGCCCCAATCCTTGTTAATCTCGAGGGCCTCGCCGTTGACGGTAAAGCTGCCGCTGTAGCTGTGCCCGCGGAAGGATATGGTGTAGGTGTAGGCGCCGTCGGCCAGGCTCCAGGTGTTGCCGTTGAAGGGGCTGACCTCCACGCCGCCGTCAAAGACCTTGACCTCCGCGCCGCTGGGGGCGTAGATGGTCACGGGATAGAGCCTGACGACCGGCTCCGGATCGGGTTCGGGTTCCGGTTCCGGCTCGGGTTCCGGCTCGGGCTCGGGTTCCTCTTCCTCGTTCTCGTCAATGACCGTGCCGTACTTGTCGTCAATGATGCCGCCGAAGGAGAAGCCCTTGGCGATAGTCAGCGTGACGCCCTCTTCAAGGGAGACAGTGACGGTCTTGTACTCAGAAACATTCTTGTCAATAGTCGCGTCATTCAGGACCTCGACCGTCTCGCCGCTCCTGGAGGCCATAATCGCAAGGCACAGGTCGGCGTAATAGCAGCCGCCTTCAGTCCTGGCCTCGGCCCTCTCAAGGGCTTCGTCTACGGGGATCTCTTCCCAACTGCCGTCCTCGTCGAAGAAGGTAACCGTGGGCACGACGGGCTCGGACGGCTCCTCCTCTTCGTCCTCTTCAGGCTTTTCCGGGGGGGTTATGATCTCGATGAGGGAATCGTCCTCTTCCTCGCCTTCCTCGGGCTCCTCGGTTTCCACGGGCTTCTCGGGTTCCTCAGGCTCCTCGGCTTCCTCGACAACGAGGCTGCCGGTGACGGTGCCGTTCTTTACGAAGTCGACCCCAGCCTCTATGGTCAGGGTGGCGCCGGACGCGATTTCAAGGGTGACGCCGGACTTGACCTCAACCGTCCAGCCGCGGTATTCGTCGGCCTTTATCGTGGCGCTCTTCTGAAGGACAACGGTGTCGCCGGCATTGGCTTCGTCGAGCGCGTCGACGACGGAAGAATAGCCGACCTTGGTCGTCTCATTGTAGCACGCCATGTCCAGATAGCTGTCGTCGGCGGGTTCCACGCCGCCGAAGCCGCCTTCGACCGGCTCTATAAGCGAAACGTTATCGTCCCCGGTCGTGATTAGCTCGACGCCGTCGGCCAGCGCCATCATGGGGAGCATGCCCGCTATGAGGCAGAGGCTCAGCAGGACTGCCAGAAGTTTTTTCATTGAATTGTACCTCCCTAAATTAATTGTTGTCCCGAATGTGGGACGATGTATAGCTATTTTTGTTCCAACGGCTCACGCCGGTTCTGCGCATATAGCCCACCTCCGTGGTAACAACGAAGAATATCCTCGAATTTTGTGGAATAATTACAACCAACGGGCACAGCGGCCCATCCTTTTCATCAGTGTAGCACGTTCGGGAAGATATGGCAAGCCGTTTCCGGGTTTGTAATACAGTTGAAATATTTGGACATGGAGTTAATTGGGCTTAACCGCACCGGCGCGCGAAGAAAGCGAAAAGCCCGGGGGCCGCAGGGCTCCCGGGCGGGTTTATTCGCTTTACGACATATTGTCCCCTATCATGGGCAGGGTGTCGCTGACGCCGTAGACGGTGCAGGTGATGGTGCAGTTGCCGTTGCCGACCTGGGTAAGGGTGCAGATCGAGGGATTGTTCGCGTCGGGCGTGACGGTGATGACGCTCTCGTCGCTGCTGGTCCACTCTATGGCCTCGCTGAGGTTGGTGAGCGTCTGCGGATAGACGACGACGCTTATGGTGAGCGTCTCGCCCGGGCCGTTCCAGACCGGGTTCATGACGTAGCCCGCGTCGCTGGCGGGGGCGCCGTCGTACCAGATGGTGACGCTCTCAACCGCAGGAGGCGGCGTGGGTGACGGGGTGAGGACGGGCGGCGTGTAGACCGGCGCGGAGTCGGACGGCGGCACGCTGGGGAAGGTGGTCTGCGGGTCGGCGGTGGAGCCGTTCAGGCTGATGCTGACGAGCACGACCACGGCGAGTATAACGGCGACGAGAAGTATGCCGCCGAATATGAGCTGCCAGCGGGTGTTGGACGCGGCGCGCTGCCCGGCCTGGGTGCCGGGATCCGTGCTGGCGCTGGCCGCGGGTACGCGCTCGCTCTGCTTCACGCGGCGCGTGCCGCAGTATGGGCAGCGCCCGCGCAGGCCGGAATATTGCCGGCCGCAGCGGCGGCAGGTGACACGGGGAATGAAACTCATTGGAGTCCCTCCGATCATGCAAAGAGTAATATCATATCTGAGCCTCCCCTGAGGGATATGCACAGAAAGCTAACATAATATTACTCTTTTTATGCGAATCCGTCAAGACTGATAGGGCTCTATTTTCACCTCGCCGCCACTTTTAGCGTCGATGGACACCGTTACGCGGCCGCCCTCCCCATCGGAGCACAGGAAGCTCCAGCAGAGCGCCTCGCCTCCCCCATCGGTGCGCAGCAGCGCCAGGCGGTATCCGAGCGGCGTAAGCCCGGCGGAGAGCCGCCCCGCCGCCTCCTGGGCGGTGAGCTCAGGGCTCAAATCGCGCTCGCGGTTATACATTATATAATCAGAGGCGTCCACGGAGCAGATCTCGCCGTCCCCGCCGAAGCCTACGGAAACCGTGTCGGTCAGGAGCTGGACCCCGTCCTCCACCGGCGCGAAGCTGAGGCCGGAGCCCGTCGCGCCGGCCCCGACGCGCGTGAATTCGCCGCCGTAGAGCTCCGCCACGAGCTCCAGCGAGCGTTCCTCGGCGTCCACGGGCAGCTCGCCCGAGGGCTCTCCCGCCTCCACGGCCATTATCCTGCCCTGCTCGCCGTCCACATACACGCGCGTATCGCCGTCTTCGAAGCAGTAGCAGGGCGCGTCCCCGCCCGTAAGCCCGCGCGAGACGAGCTTGCCCACGCCCGGGAAGGCCGAGGCCTTTTCCCTCGCCGCCGCCTCGCTCACCTGGCCCGCGCCCGATAGGCCGGGCGCGGCGTCGCGCGCGGAATAGACGCCGTCGTATTCCAGCTTGGGGAAATCGCCGAGCGCCGCGTCCAGCCCGGCGAGCGCCGAGCCGAGCGTGCCCTCGCCGGGCTGTTCGCCGTAGCCGTCAAGCCTGAGCTCGCCCGAGTCCAGCGCCGCGAAAGCGCCGCCCATGTCCCGGCTTATGCCGCTCACGGCCTCGGAAAGCTCCTTGAGGGTTTCGGCCTCGCCCGCGCTTGGCTCCTCCCCGGCCGCCGCGCGGCGCGAGAGGTAGAGGGCGTAGTCGCCCGCGCCGTTTATATACCCGGCCAGGGCCTCCAGCTCCTGCGTGGAGCCGGGCAGGGCGGCCATGGCCGCCGCCGCGGCCGCGGCGTCCGAGGCGGCCCGCGCGCAGAGATAGGAGCGCATGGCCCCGTCGGCCGAATAAGACGCCGCGCGCAGGCCCTCGTCCAGCCCGGCGAGGGCGCCGGCCAGCTCGCCAGCCGCCGCCGAGCCGCGCGCGGCGGCGGCGTAACCGGCCCGCTCCAGGCGGCCGTCCAGCGAGGCGGCGTAAACCCCAAGGGCGATTATCACGGCGCCAAGGGCGCAGAATATGCCTATGACAAGCGGTTTCTTCATGTAAGCACCTCCGTCCATAGCTTGCCCGCGCATGTAAAAATTATTTGCGGGGCGATTTGCCGGAACTTCGCGGCGCGTCTTTCGTCATATAGAAAAATCCGGCAAAAACGCAGGGAGGTAATAGTATGAAACGTGCCTTCGCCGCAGCCGCGCTCTTCGCGCTGCTGTTCGCGCTCGCCGCTTCGGCCCCGGCGCGGGAGACGCCGCGGGCGGCAACGGACGCGGCCTCGCTCGCCGCCGCCATAAGCTCGGCCGCCCCAGGCGAGGACATCGTCCTCTCCGCGGGGGTATACGAGCCCGCCGGCGGGATACTCAGCATAGACAAGCCTGTTAACCTTATAGGCGCGCCCGGGGACGGCGAGTGCGTCTTCCGTGGCGGCATAGTCTTCGAGCTCGGCGGGACGAGCGCGGGCTCGTCCGTCAGGCTGGCCAATATAAACTTCGCCGCCGCGCCCGGCGTGGAATGCGCCGTCGCCCTCGCCTCTGGGCAGGGCAGGACGCTCGAGCTCTACCGCTGCGGCTTTGACGGCATGCTCTACGGCGCGGCCATATACCCCGGCTGCGGCAGCTGCCGCATAGACGCCGAGGAGTGTCTCTTCAACGCCTTCTGCGGCCTGGCCGCGCCCGGGGACGGCGCGAACTCGGCGAACCTGGCCGCGTGCAGCGCGGAGCTGTACGCGAGCTGCGTCTACGGCGAAGGCGCGGCGCTCTACGGCGAAGGCGGCGGGCAGCCGCTCGAGATCGACGGGGAGCTCGCCGCCTGCTGGCCCGCCCGCGCCCGTATTGGCGGCAGGTTCTTTACCAGCCTTGCCGAGGCGGCGCGCTCCGCCGCGCGCGGGGACACCGTCTACGCCCTCGGCGGCGAGGACGGCTCGGGCGAGGTGCATGTAGCTGGCGGCGTGACGCTGGACATCGCCCAGGGCGCGCAGCTCTACTGCGACATAGTCAACGGCGGGAAAATAATAAACCGCGGCGTTATACACGGCTCGGTGAGCGGGGGCGAAGTGCTGACGCTGATGCGCGCCGTGCCGGACGACGAGCGGATAAGCGTCGCTGTGCGCGACCGCTCGGGCCGCGTATACCAGCCAGAAGCCGGCACGCGCGACTACTACCTCGCGCCCGGCAGCTACACCTTCGAGTTTGGCGGCGAGGGCTGGTACACGGCCGAGACCGGCGTCGCCGTCAGCGCGGAGCGCTCCGACATTGTGCAGGTCCATGTCGACCCCATGCTGAGCTTCGCCGACGTGCGCGGCTCCGACTGGTTCTATTCAGACGTCTACGCCGTGTTTTCAAAGGGGCTTATGGACGGGGTCAGCGGCAGCGAATTTTCGCCCGGCGGGAGCGTCAGCCGCGCGATGGCGGCCGCGGTGATCTACCGCCTGGCGGGCTCGCCCGAGGCCGCCGGGGCCGGAACGCCCGCCTTCGCCGACGTGGACGCCGCCGCCTGGTACGCCCCGGCCGTGCTGTGGGCCGCGGGCAGCGGTATAATAGACGGCGTGGCCGAGGGCGCCTTCGCGCCCGGGGAGGGCGTGACGCGCGAGGCGCTCGCCGCCATGCTCTACAGGTACGCGCAGTTCTCCGGCCGCGAGGCCGCGCCGGGCGCCATGGCCTTCCCCGACGCCGCGGAAATAAGCCCCTGGGCGGAGGAGGCCTTCGCCTGGGCCGCCGGAGAGGGCGTCATAAGCGGCTCCGACGGCGGGCGCGCCGCGCCGCGCGATGGCGTTACCCGCGCCCAGCTCGCCGCCATGCTCAACCGTTACGGCGGATAAGGCGGAAGGCCCAAATGGCCAGTCCGCGGACTGGCCATTTCCTTTGCGCGCAGCGCCGGCCGCCGCCGGCCGCCAAGCGGCCGGGTGCCGGCCGTCCAGGCCTTTTAGGCAGCCTGGAAGCGCCCGCTCAACGTCGGGCGCTTCCCCTATATCCTCTCCAGGGCCGCGACGCACTCCAGATGCTCCGTCATCGGGAACATATCCACCGGCGTTACGGACGAGCACTTATAGCCCAGCCGCCTGAGCGCGGCGAGGTCCCGCGCCAGCGTCTCGGGGTTGCAGCTCACATAGCATATGGACCTCGGGCGCAGCGCCGCGGCGGCGTTCAGGAAGCGCTGCGTGGCGCCTGAGCGCGGCGGGTCGAGGACAATCACATCCGGCCCGCGCCCCCCGGAGGCCGCGGCGCGTTCGAGGTGCTCCGTGGCGTCGGCGCAGACGAACCTCGCGTTCGCAATCCCGTTATCCCTCGCGTTCTCCCTCGCGTCGCGCACGGCGGCGCGGTTGAGCTCCACGCCCGTGACGGAGCCGGCGTCCCCGGCGAGGTACAGCCCTATAGTGCCGACGCCGCAGTAGGCGTCCAGCAGCGCGTCGCCCTCCCTCAGGGCGGAGCGGGCGCGCACTATGGAGTAGAGCTTTTCCGTCTGCTCCGGGTTCACCTGCATGAACGCGCCGGGAGAGAGGCGGAAGGTCAGCCCGCCTATCCTCTCGTGTATATATCCCGGCCCGAAAAGCGCGCGGCTCTCCCCGCCCAGCACCATGCTCGTGCGGCGCGGGTTCACATTGTGTATGAGCGTCGTGACGCGCGGGGCGTTTTTGCGCACGGCCGCGGCCAGGGCCTTCGCCGCCGGGAGCACGCCCTGCGCGGTCACGAGCACCGCCATAATTTCGCCGGTGTTCGCGCCGCAGCGTATCTGTATATGCCGCAGCAGGCCCGTGCCCCTGTCCTCGTCGTAGGGCCTCAGGCGGAATCCGCGCAGGGCCGCGAGCACGGCCGAAAGCGTCTCCAGGCAGTCCTCGCTCTCAATAAGGCAGTCCGGGGTCTCGACTACCCTGTGGCTGTGCGCGGCGTAGGTCCCCGCCGTAAGGCGGCCGCGCGCAAGGGTGAAGGCGGCGTTCAGGCGGCTGCGGTAGTGCAGCGGGTTTTCCGCCGGGACGACCGCCTCGGGCTCAACCGCGCCGCCGAGCAGCGCGGCGAGGGCGCGGCGCTTATCTTCGAGCTGGCGGGAGTATTCAACCCCGAGCAGGCTGCAGCCGCCGCAGCGCCCGCCGTAGGGGCAGGTATAGGTCATTTGCTTCACCTCGCGGATATCATACATTATCCCCGGCCCGGCGTCAAACTCCGGTTGAATTCGACGGGAAGTTGTAGTATTATTTAGAGCCATGGAGGCCTGAATATGAAAAGTTCCATAAAAGCCGCCGCAGCTGTAGGCGCGGCGGCGCTCATAATAGCGCTGGCCGCCGCCGGCATAATCTCCAACCGCGACCGGAGCCCGGAGCTCACCCTCCCCGACGTCACCGCGCCCGAGATAGCCCTCCCGACGCCCACGCCCACGCCCGAGCCCACGCCGACGCCGGAGGCCACGCCCACCCCAGAACCGCCGGAGCAGGTCACCTTTGTCGGCGACTCCATCATGGTCGCCGCCGAGCAGCAGCTCTACAACTACGTCCCCGGCTGCACCGTGGACGCCAAGGAGGGGCGCCAGCTCGTGGAGGCGATGGACATACTCCGCCGCCTGGAGGGCGAGGGCAGGCTCTACGACACCGTGGTCATAGGCCTAGGCTCCAACAGCCCCTTCCCGATAGAGGACGGCGAGGAGGTCATGGACTTCCTGGGCGGCAGGCGGGTCTATTGGGTGAACACCTTCGGCCGCTACCTGGAGTGGCAGGACGAGGTGAACGCCGAGATAGAGCTCCTGGACGGGGAATACGGCAACCTCAGCGTCCTGGACTGGAACTCCGCCGCGGCGCAGAACCCCGGCTGGATACGCACGGACGACGGCATACACCTCACGCCCGACGGGGCGGTGGGCTACGCCAAGTTCGTCGCCGAAGCCCTGGGCTACAGCTTGCCGGAGGAATAAGCGCTCCCGTCCCGACGGGCTCCCCGGGCATATTTAAAGACGGAACGGCGAATGCGTTCCGTCTTTAATATATTCAGCTCAACTTGGCGATCGCCGCGTCTATCCTGCACAGGGCTTCCTCCCTGCCCAGGATGCGGGTTATCTCGACGGCGCCGCCGGGCGTAACCTGCGTGCCGGAGACTGCTATGCGCTCCGGCCACATGACGGCGGCGTTCTTCACGCCCTCGGCCTCGGCTATGGCCTTCATGGCGTTCAATATGGCCTCGTCGTTCCACTCGCAGCCCGCGAGCGCGCCGCGGCAGAGGCCGAGGAACTTGAGGGAGCTCTCGAGCGTGCTCTTGGACTTCTTGTTCACAAAGAGCCCGGTATCGTATTCGGGCAGCGCGTCGAAGAAGCCGAGCTTTGCGGGTATCTCCGTCATGACCTCGGTGCGCTGCTGCAGGAGCGCGGCTATGTCGGCGGGGTTTATCGCGGGGTTCTTAACTGCCTGGCGTATCCAGGGCCCGGCCTCGGCGGCGAAGTCCTCCGGGCTCATGGCGCGGATATACTCGGAGTTGAAATAGCGCAGCTTTTCAATGTCGAAGATGGCCGGGCTCTTGGAGAGGCCCTTCGTATCGAAGACCTCTTCGAGCTCGGAAAGGGAGTATATCTCCCTCTCGCCGCGCGGGGACCAGCCCAGCAGGGCGACGTAGTTCACAATGGCGGGAGTGAGGTAGCCCTGGGCCTTCAGGTCCTCGTAGCTGGGGTCGCCGTGGCGCTTGCTCATCTTGTTGTGGGCGTCGCGCATGACGGGCGAGCAGTGGATGTAGGTGGGCACGTCCCAGCCGAAGCCCTCGTAGAGCAGGTTGTACTTCGGCGCGCTGGAGAGGTACTCGGTGCCGCGCACGACGTGGGTTATGCCCATGAGGTGGTCGTCTATGACGTTGGCGAAGTTATAGGTGGGCAGGCCGTCGCTCTTCATGAGCACCTGGTCGTCGAGGTCGGCGTTGGGGGCGGTGATGTCGCCGAAAATCTCGTCGTGGAAGGTGGTGGAGCCCTCGTCGGGGATGCGCTGGCGTATGACGAAGCTCTCGCCCGCCGCGGCGCGCGCGTCGGACTCCTCCTTCGAGAGGCTGCGGCAGGGGTCGGCGGCCTTTTCGAACTTGCCGGACTTCTCCTCCGCCTCCTTCTCGTCGTGGCCGGTGTGCTCGCAGAAGCAGCGGTAGGCGTGGCCGCGCTCCATGAGCAGCTCGGCGTAGTCCATGTAGAGCCCGCGGCGCTCGGTCTGGACGTAGGGGCCGACGGGGCCGCCGACGTCCGGGCCCTCGTCGTGGCGGAGGCCGCACTCGGCGAGCGTCTTGTATATCACGTCTACCGCGCCGGCAACCAGGCGGCCCTGGTCGGTGTCCTCGATGCGGAGGATGAACTTGCCGCCGTTCGCGCGGGCGATCAGGTAGGTATAGAGCGCAGTGCGCAGGTTGCCGACGTGCATATAGCCCGTGGGGCTGGGCGCGAAGCGCGTGCGCACCCCGCTGCGCGGTATGCGCGCCTCCATGGCTTCAAACCACTCTTTATCTTTCATGAAAATCCCTCACTTTATGTCTGACGCGGTTTGCGCGCGGCGCAAACGCCTTTAAATCCGCTCCCGCGCGGCGGGGCCCGCCGCCCGGCCACTACATATTATATTTAAGCGCGGTCTTTGTCAAGTTTGATTGCAATATTGCCGGCGCTGTGATAAAATATCCACGGTCATGCCACGCACAGTTATTTCAACCGATTTCAAGAGCAGGAGGAATGAAAAATGATTTCTGAACGTCTCGCCAAAATGGCCGCCGGCGGCAGCGCCATCCGCGCCATGTTCGAGGAGGGCAAGCGCCTTGCCTCCATTTACGGCGCCGAGAACGTCTTCGACTTCTCCATCGGCAACCCCTATTTCGCTCCCCCCGAGGCCGTCAAGAACGCCGTCATAGACATTATCACGAACGAGGACCCGATGTACGTCCACGGCTACCCCGCCAACGCCGGCTACCCCGAGGTCAGGAAGGCGGTCGCGGACTCCCTCAACTCCCGCTTCGGCACCAACTACACCGAGGGCAACATCATCATGACCGTCGGCGCGGCCGGCGGGCTGTGCGACGTGATGCACACCCTGCTCAACCCCGGCGACGAGGTCATCTGCATCAGCCCCTACTTCTTTGAGTACAACAACTACATCACCACCCCGGGCGGCAAGGTCGTCGTCGTCCCCGCGAACGAGGCGGACGGCTTCGTGCCCGACGTGGACGCCATTGCCGCCGCCGTCACGCCCAAGACCAAGGCCGTTATCCTCAACAACCCCAACAACCCCACCGGCGTGGTCTACCCCGCCGAGCTGCTCAGGAAGCTCAGCGACAAGCTCCTTGAAAAGGGCCGGGAATACGGCACCGTCATCTACGCCGTCTCCGACGAGCCCTACCGCGAGCTCGCATACGACGGCGTCGAGGTCCCCTGGATGCCCAACTGCATGGCCAACTGCATAGTCGGCTACTCCTGGTCCAAGAGCCTCTCCCTCCCCGGCGAGCGTATCGGCTATCTCGTGATCCCCAGCGACATCGCCGACGGCCAGCTCATCTTCGACGCCGCCGTTGTCGCCAACCGTATGCTCGGCTTCGTCAACGCGCCGAGCCTCATGCAGCTGGTCGTGGCCCGCTGCCTGAACGAGAGCACCGCGATAGACAAGTACGACGCCAACCGCAAGGCGCTCTACAATGGCCTGCACGATCTCGGCTTCGAGTGCGCTTATCCCGCCGGCGCCTTCTACCTCTGGGTCAAGACCCCGGTCGAGGAAAAGGAATTCGTCGCCAAGGCCAAGAGCCACAACATACTGCTCGTCCCCGGCGGCAACTTCGGCACGCCCGGCTATGTCCGCCTCGCCTACTGCGTCAGCGGCGAGATGATAGAGCGCAGCATGAAGGCCTTCGCCGCCCTGGCCGCGGAGTGCGGCCTCGGCAAGTAATCAAATATTATACGTCCGGGGATTCTTTGAATTCCCGGACGCCGCAGAGCGCGTCCCGCCGCGCGAAGCGCGAATTTCACCCGTGTAAGAGGAATCGACAATGGAAGAGAAGAAACTTGACGAAAGAAAAATAATGTTCTCCGGGATCCAGCCCTCCGGCGACCTGACGCTCGGCTCGTACATGGGCGCGATAAAGAACTGGGTCGACATGATAGACGACTACAACGCCTTCTACTGCATCGTCGACATGCACGCCATAACCGTGCGCCAGGTGCCCGCCGACCTGCGCCGCCGCTCCATGGAGCAGCTCGCGCAGTATATCGCCTGCGGCCTCGACCCCGAGAAGGTCACGCTCTTTATCCAGAGCCACAACCCCAACCACGCCGAGCTCGGCTGGGTGCTCAACTGCTACACCATGTTCGGCGAGCTCAGCCGCATGACGCAGTTCAAGGACAAGAGCGCCAAGCACGCCGACAACATCAACGGCGGCCTTTTCACCTACCCCACGCTCATGGCCGCCGACATACTGCTCTATCAGGCGGACTTCGTCCCCGTCGGCGACGACCAGAAGCAGCATGTCGAGCTCACGCGCGACATAGCCAACCGCTTCAACAACCTCTACGGCGAGACCTTCAAGGTCCCCGCGGCCTATATACCCCGCGTCGGCGCCCGCATCATGAGCCTTCAGGACCCCACCAGCAAGATGTCCAAGTCCGACAAGGACCCCAACGGCTGCGTCCACCTGCTTGAAAAGCCCGAGGACATCATGCGCAAGTTCAAGCGCGCCGTCACCGACTCCGACACGGACGAGCACTGCGTGCGCTATGACCCGGCCAACAAGCCCGGCGTGGCGAACCTCATGCAGATATATTCCTCCGCCACCGGCAAGGGCTTCGCGGAGATAGAGTCCGAATTCACGGGCAAGGGCTACGGCGCCTTCAAGGCCGCCGTCGGCGAGGCCGTTGTGGAGCTGCTCCGTCCCATCCAGGACGAGACGCACAGGATACTCAGGGACAAGGCCTACCTCGAGAGCGTCTACCGCATGGGCGCGGAGAAGGCCTACAAGGCCTCCTATAAGACCCTGCGCAAGGTGTATAAGAAGCTGGGCTTCGTGGCCAGGTAAGTTAAGCCGCGCGCAGAGCGCGGCTGCCGCGCCCCGCAGACGCGGGGCGCGGTATGCGCAATATTGATTCAAGGCCGCTTAATTGCGGCCTCAGGGAGTGTATAGTTGTGTTAAACCTGCAACTGTGGGTGCGTATACTGCTCGCCATAGTTATCGCCTTCGCAATAAGTTTCGCCGCCACGCCGGTAGTCAAGGCCTTCGCCACCAAGATGGGCGCGATAGACGTGCCCGACGGCAAGCGCCGCGTCCACGACCACCCCATACCGCGCATGGGCGGCCTTGCCATATTCCTGGGCTTCCTGCTCAGCGTGGTGCTCTTCGCGGATATTAACCGCCAGGTGCGCGGGGTGCTGCTGGGCGCCGTGCTGATAGTGGCCTGCGGCGCCATAGACGACGTTGTGAACCTGCGCGCGTGGATAAAGCTGCTGGTGCAGCTTGCCGCGGCCGTTATCGCCGTGGCGCACGGGGTGGTGATAGAGTTCTTCTCGAACCCTAACATCTTCTCGCCCTACGAGCTTTTGAGCCTCGGCTGGCTGGCCATACCTGTGACTGTGCTGTGGATAGTCGGCATAACGAACAGCGTGAACCTCATAGACGGGCTGGACGGCCTCGCCGTCGGCGTGAGCACAATAGCCTCGGTCACGATGTTCGTCGTCGCCCTGCTGGTCAGCGAGGGCAACGTGGCGCTGCTGCTCGCCGCGCTCATGGGCGCGTGCATAGGCTTCATGCCCTACAACCTCAACCCTGCGAAAATATTCATGGGCGACACGGGCGCGCTGTTGTTGGGCTACGTCCTGAGCACCGTCTCCGTCGTCGGCATGTTCAAGACATACGCGCTTGTGACCTTCGTCGTGCCTATACTCGCGCTCTTCCTGCCGCTTTTCGACACGGTCTGCGCATTCTTCCGCCGGCTGCTGCGCGGGCAGAGCCCCATGCACCCCGACAGGGGCCACCTGCACCACCGCCTCATCGACATGGGGCTGAGCCAGAAGCAGGCCGTGGCCATACTATACTCGCTCTCGGCCATACTCGGCCTATGCGCTGTCGTGCTGGCCACCACCGGCATCGTGCGCACGGTGCTCATTGTCGTCGCCGTGCTGGCCGCCGTCGCCATAGGCCTCTTCATAACCAACACCCTCAAGGGCCACCACTACCATCCCCCCGTCGACCCCACGCTAGAGGGCGTCGAGGAGGAGCACAACGTACACCACCGCTCCCCGGAAAACAAGGAGGAGAAGCATGGCTAAGCTCAGGGTCATGAGCATATTCGGCACGCGCCCGGAGGCCATAAAAATGTGCCCGCTCGTGCTCGAGCTCGCGCGCCGCGAGGAGATTGAAAGCCTGGTCTGCGTCACGGCGTAGCACCGCGAGATGCTCGCCGGCGTGCTGGGCGTGTTCGGCGTAAGGCCGGACTATGACCTGAACATCATGAAGCGCGGCCAGACGCTCTCCGGCCTCACCGCGCGCGTGCTGGAAGGGCTTGCGGGCGTCTTCGAGCGCGCGAGGCCCGACCTCGTGCTCGTCCACGGCGACACCACCACCACCTTTTCCGCCGCGCTCGCGGCCTTCTACGCGAAGCTGGACTGCGGGCACGTCGAAGCCGGCCTGCGCACCTACGACCGCATGAGCCCATATCCGGAGGAGATGAACCGCCAGCTCGTCGGGCGGCTCGCTTCGATGCACTTCGCGCCCACGGCGAGCAACGCCGCGAACCTCGCGCGCGAGAACATAAAAAACGGCGTCTATATAACCGGCAACACGGTCATAGACGCGCTGGGGTACACCGCGCACGGCGAGGGCTTCGAGTCGCCGGAGCTCAACGCGCTCGACTTCTCGGGCAGGCGCGTCATAACGCTGACCTGCCACCGGCGCGAGAACTACGGCGAGCCTATGGAGCGTATCTTCGCCGCCGTGCGCCGCATCGCCCTCGATAACCCCGACGTGCTCGTCGTATACCCCGTCCACCTGAGCCCCGTCGTGCGCAATGCCGCGCACGCGGGCCTCGACGGCGTGGAAAATATCGCGCTCATTGAGCCGCTCTCCGCCGTGGATATGCACAGGCTCATTGCGAAGAGCTATATGGTCATGACCGACTCCGGCGGCCTTCAGGAGGAGGCGCCGGCGCTGGGCAAGCCCGTGCTCGTCCTGCGCGGCGAGACGGAGCGGCCCGAGGCCGTGGAGGCCGGGACGGTCGAGCTCGCCGGCACCATCGAGGATGAGATTGTGATCCTCGCGCACGAGCTGTTGCACGACAAGGCCGCCTACGAGCGCATGGCCCGCGCCGTCAACCCCTACGGCGACGGCCGCGCGAGCGAGCGCATTGCCGACGCGATTGAATTCGAGTACGGCCTGCGCGGCGAGGCGCCCGAGGAGTTCCGGCCATGAGGCGGCGCTCGAGGATAACAATAATAGCGCTGCTGATACTCACGGCCTTCGTCATAGTCTTCGCCCTCTTCTTCATGGGCCGCGACCCCAACACCGCGGGCGTCTCCCTGCCCTCCCCGGGCCAGGACGACGGCTCCGGCGAGGACTACACCGGGCCCGAGCGCATAACGCTCAACCCGGACAACGTGCTCGCGGCCATAGCCGAGCTGGAGCGCGCGGAGAGCTATTCCTGCACCGTCACGGTCGAGGACTACTGGCCCGGCGGAGGCGGCTCCAGCGCCGAGCTCCAGGTCTGGGTTGACTCGGGCAGCGTCCGCGTGCGCGGCCAGCAGGGCGGCGGCACCCGCAACGTCCTGGTGAGCGGCGGCACGCTGTATATCTGGTACGACGCCGTGGCGGGCGTTTTCTCCGCGCCCTATTCGGGCAGCAGCGACCGCTGGCTGCGCAGCCTCACCTATGAGGAGCTCCTGGACCTCTCCGCGGAGGACATCAGCAGCGCGGGCTATACGCAGTATTCCGGCGCGGAGTGCGTCTACTGCCGCTTCACCGACCCGCTCACGGGCTACTCCAACGCGGTATACGTCTCCGTCTCCACCGGCCTTCTCATGGGCGCGGAGACCTGGGACGGCGGCGAGCTTATCTACCGCATGTATTCCTCGCTGCCCGAGCTGAGCCGCCCGGACGCGGAGCTCTTCTCCCCGCCCGGCGCCTGACTACATGAACAGCAGCGCCGCCAGGACAATGAGCAGCTGCCTGTCCCCGCTCCCCCGGTACATGAGGTAGACGACGGCGAGCAGCAGCAGGTCCTCGCTGTCCAGGCTCCCCAGGCGGCGGCCTACGCCGCCGCCGAGCGCGCCTATGAGCCGCTCCAGGCCGGCTTCCGGCTCCCGCCGCGGCGGTACGCGCGCCGGCGGCGGGGCCGCAGCTCGCCCCGGCGCTTCCCCGGCGCCGCCCGCGGCCAGGTCCTCCGGCTCTGGCACGCGCTCATAGCGCCCGGTGCCGGCGTTATAGCGGTTATACGTCGCCCTCACCCCCAAGCGCTTCCCCGGCGAGGCTGGCAAGAGACGCCAGCCGCGCTATTTTTACCGCCCTGTCCAGACGCCGGCGGCGTTCCGCGGAGAGGAACGGGCGCAGCGCGCCCAGCAGCGCCGCCTCGTCCGGGTCCAGCGCCCGGCTGCGGAGCAGCTTCGCCGCGCGGCGCGCAAGGCTCTCGTCGTCTTTCGCCGCCTCTTCCGCCCCCGCCGGGAAGAGCGACTTCGCCATCTCGCTTATCTTCCCCATCGCCTCCGGGTCGGAGAGCAGGGCCGAAAGTTTTTCCTCAAGGCCGTCCACGCGCCGCGCCCCCCCTTCTATTTCATCGCTTCGTCGAGCATTTGGGCCAGCCTGCGGCCCTCGTCCGTGGAGAGTATCCGGCGCAGCACGCCTTGCACGGCCGCGGCGTCGCCCCCGGAGGCGGCCCTTATGAGCTCCGCTTCGGAGAACATGCCCTCCAGGGCGCGGGCGGCTTCGCTGCCCCCGAGCGCGGCTATCTTTTCGCGCTGTCCCTCGCTCAGGGACCCCGCCAGCTTAGCTATGTCCATATCATCCCCTCCCAGACCATTATATTCTTCCCGCCACAGGAGGTGCTAAATGCGCCTAGCTGTTTTTTCTGATTCCCACGGCCGCACGGAGCTGCTGCCCCAGGCGGTGCGCCGCACGCAGCCTGACATCATCGTCCACCTCGGCGACCACCTGCGCGACTCCCTGGCCTTGCAGCGCGAGTTCCCGGATATACCGCTCTACGCCGTGCCCGGCAACTGCGACTTTGCCTCCCGCGCCGAGGACACGCTGACTTTCATGGCCGGCGAGGTGCTGGTCTTCGCCACGCACGGGCACAGGTACTTCGTAAAGTCCACCATGGACCCGCTTTTGAACTCGGCGCACTTCGCCGGGGCGGGCCTCGTGCTCTACGGGCACACCCACGCCGCGCGCATAGACTACCCCGCGGGCATGACCGCCGTGAACCCCGGCAGCTGCGGCCTCGGCGCGGAGCCGAGCTTCGCCGTAATAGACATACGCGGGAAAATAATCGCCGCGCGCATAGAGCCCGTGCTCGCCAGGGACAAGTATATGTGAAAGACGCCCGGCCGCATTGCAGCGGCCGGGCGTTTCCGCGCCGGTTTCAGGCGCCGAGCTTTATCATCTCGCTGTGCAGGCGCGTGATTATCCTCTTTTCAAGGCGGCTGATATAGCTCTGGGATATGCCCAGCATGTCGGCGACCTCCTTCTGCGTGTACTCGCTGCCTCCGACGAAGCCGTAGCGCAGCAATATTATATTCCTCTCCCGCTCCGAGAGCGTGCTTATGGCCCTCATCAGCATCTCGCGGTCGGCGTCGTCCTCGAGCGGCCGCACGACCTCGTCGGCGTCCGTGCCGAGTATGTCGCCGAGCAGGAGCTCATTCCCGTCGTAGTCGGTGTTCAGCGGCTCGTCTATGCTCACCTCGGCGCGGGACGCCGAGTTCTTGCGCAAATACATAAGTATCTCGTTTTCTATGCAGCGCGAGGCGTAGGTGGCGAGCTTTACCGTCTTCGAGCTCTTGAAGGTGTTGACGGCCTTGATGAGCCCGATGGCGCCGATAGATATAAGGTCCTCTATGTTGACGCCCGTGTTCTCAAAGCGTCGGGCTATGTACACCACGAGGCGCAGGTTGTGCTCTATCAGCCGGGCGCGCGCGGCCTCGTCCCCGGCGTCCAGTGCGGCTATGGCCTCGGCCTCCTCCGCGCGGGGGAGCGGCGGAGGCAGGGTGTCGCTCCCGCCTATGTAATGTACGTTTTCGGCAAATAAAAGCCGCTCTATGAATTCTTTAAGACTTTTTAACGACAATTTCACGATATTACCTCCTTACACCGGGACTATGGCCTCGTAACCCCCGCCGAGCGGCTCCGGCGCTATGGCCAGGAGCAGCTCCCTCTTCTCGCCGTCCACGCAGGCGGAATCCGGCCTCACCGCCGCGAGCAGCCCGTGCGAGCCTACGGACTTGTACGGTATGAGCAGCACGCGCCCGGCGAGGGAGGGCCGGAGCGAGAGCTCGGCGGCGGCCAGCACCGGGTCCTTCGCCTCCGGCGCCGCCCCGAGCAGGGGCCCGAGCGCCGCCGCGTCGCAGACGGCGGCCTGGCGGCCTGTGGCGGGGTCGGCGAGCGAGCAGCCCGTGTCCGCGAGGGCCGAGAGCGAGACGCTCCGCCCGGCGAGGGCGGCGTCCAGCCTCACCCGCCGCCGCGCGGCGCGCAGGCCGCGGCGCAGGAAAAGCGTCACGGCGGCGTAGCAGGCCGCAAAGCTCATTGCCAGCACGCGGAAGCTCACCGGAACATACAGCCCCGCCGCCGCGTCATAACCGGCGAAAAGCGCGGCGGCCCAGACCGCCCCGCCGAAGAGCGCGCTGACGGCGAAGAACATGGCGCAGCAGCGCCAAAGCCGCCTCTCCCGGCCGTAAGCGACGAGGCTCATCCCCACTCCGGCCGCTATTTTCAGCGCCGGATGGGTAACGAATCCCCACCCCGGCGCCACCGAGGCCAGGGCGTAGACGGCGCCCAGGGCGGCGGCGCGCAATATCCTGCGCCGGCGCAGCGCCGCGCCCGAAAGGCGGCCCGCGGCGAGCAGCAGCAGGTAGTCGGCCGCAAGGTTCAGCGCTATTAGGCTGTCCGCGTAAATAATCTCCACGGCTATGAGCATACACCCGTCCCGGCGCGGATGTTGTCATTTACAAGCGGGGCAGTTTTTGATATAATATGCTGGAACAAAAAGTTTACATTATAGGGCTGGTTTTCGCCGCGCGCCTATATTAAAATACGCGGCAGAAGAACTGTCCGGAGGGGAATAATATGGACGAGAAAAAACCTGTCTATAAGCGCGTGCTGATAAAGATAAGCGGCGAGGCGCTTGCCGGCGAGAAGAAGTCCGGCCTTGACTTCAACGTTATAGGCTCCGTGTGCGAGGCGGTGAAGGAATGTCTCGCCCTGGGCGTGGAGGTCGGCATCGTGATCGGCGGCGGCAACTTCTGGCGCGGCGTCAAGGACGGCTCCGGCAAGATCGAGCGCACCCGCGCAGACCACATGGGCATGCTCGCCACCGTCATGAACTGCCTGGCCATGGCCGACGTCATGGAGCAGCACGGCATAGACGTGCGCGTGCAGACCGCGATCGAGATGCGCGCCATCGCCGAGCCCTACATCCGCCTGCGCGCCATGCGCCACCTCTCCAAGGGCCGCGTGGTGCTCTTCGCCGGCGGCACCGGCAACCCCTACTTCTCGACGGACACCGCCGCCGTGCTCCGCGCAGCCGAAATAGAGGCGGACGCCATCCTGCTCGCCAAGAACATCGACGGCGTTTACAGCGCCGACCCGCGGATCGACGACCACGCCGTGAAGTACGACAACATCACCTACGACGAGGTGCTCGCGCAGCACCTGGCCGTGATGGACACGACGGCGACGAGCCTCTCTATGGACAATTCCATCCCCGTCATCGTGTTCGAGCTCAAGGACCCTGAGAACATTGTTCGCGCCGTGCTGGGCGAAAAGGTCGGCACGGTAGTCACCAAATAAACAGGAGGAATGAACATGGCCACCGGTTACGAAGAATTTGAAAGAAGGATGAAGAAAACTTCCGAGAACCTCAGCATGAACCTCGCCGCCGTGCGCGCCGGCAGGGCCAACGCCGCGGTCCTCGACCAGATCGCCGTGGACTACTACGGCTCCCCCACCCCGATACAGCAGCTCGCCAACATCTCCACACCCGACCCGCGCAGTCTGCTTATCCAGCCCTGGGACAAGAGCACCCTCAAGAGCATAGAAAAGGCCATCCTCGCCAGCGACCTCGGCATCAACCCGCAGAACGACGGCGTGTGCATCCGCCTGGTCTTCCCCCAGCTCACCGAGGAGCGCCGCCGCGAGCTTGCCAAGCAGGTCAAGAAGTACGCCGAGGAGGCCAAGGTCGCCATCCGCAACATCCGCCGCGACGCCATGGACAGCTTCAAGACCCAGAAGAAGAACGGCGACATGACCGAGGACGACGTGAAGATAGCTGAAAAGGACCTGCAGAAGATAACCGACGACTGGATCAAGGAAATTGACAAGATAGCCGAGAAGAAGGAAAAGGAGCTTTTCGAGATATAATGGCTCTCACTAAAAACGAAATGGCGGGGGAGGGGGCGCAAGTCCTCCCCCGCCATATTGCGATAATTTTGGACGGCAACGGCCGCTGGGCGCGCAGGCGCGGCCTGCCCCGCACCGCGGGCCACGCCGCCGGGGCGGAGACCTTCAGGCGCATCGCCACCTACTGCAAGGATATAGGCATAGACTACCTCACCGTCTACGCCTTCTCCACCGAGAACTGGAAGCGCCCGCGCGAGGAGGTCGAGTCCATAATGGGCCTGCTCGCCAAGTACCTGCGCGAGGCGGTGGACACCATGGAGAGGGACCACATCAGGCTCAAGATACTCGGCGACCCGAGCATACTGCCTGCCGGCCTGCGCGGCCTCATTGACGAGACGGCGGACATCTCCACGCACTACGACGGCTTCCAGGCCAACGTCTGCCTCAACTACGGCGGGCGCGACGAGATAGTCCGCGCCGCGCTCCGCTTCGCCGAGGACTACAAGGCCGGGAAGGTTACCGGGCTCACCGAGGACATGTTCTCCAACTACATGTTCTCCGCCGGCATACCCGACCCCGACCTCATAATCCGTCCCGGGGGCGAGATGCGCCTTTCGAACTTCCTCATGTGGGAGAGCGCGTACTCTGAGCTCATCTTCACCGACGTGCTCTGGCCCGACTTCACCAGCGCGGACATAGACGCCGCCATAGCCGAATACCGCCGGCGTGACAGGCGCTTCGGAGGGATAAAGAAATGAAAAAGCGTGTACTCTTCGCCGCCGTGGGCATACCCGTCCTGCTGCTGGTGCTCTTTGCCGCGCCCGAATGGGCGACGAGCGCCATGTGCGCGCTGCTGGCCGCCGTTGCGAGCTACGAGCTCATGCACGCCGTGGGCGGCGAGCAGTGGGAGCTCCTGCCCGCCATGCCCGTCCTGGCCGCGGCCATGACCGGCGCGCTGGGCACGCCCATGCTCGGCATAGCCCCCGTATGGATGCTTGCCGGGCTCTTCGCCGTCGTGCTCTACGCCTTCATAATGGCGATAATCACGCACGGCAAGGAAAAGCAGCTCGGTTTCGCCACCCTGGCCGCCGGCATATTGAGCGCCACGGCGCTGCCCGCCGGCTTTGCGAGCCTCGCCCTGCTGCGCTGCGTCTCCCCCGCCCTCGCCATCGCGCCCCTGGTCGGCGCGTTCATGTCGGACACCGGCGCGTTCTTTGCCGGCCGGGCCCTCGGCAGGCGCAAGCTCTGCCCGTATGTGAGCCCCAATAAGACCGTGGAGGGCTCAATAGGCGGCTTCATAGGCAGCGTCGCGGGTATGGCCGTCTGGCACCTCGCCGTCAAGTATACTATCCACATGGACATAGGCTGGGTCATGGCGGCCGCCCTCGGCCTGGTTGGCAGCGCGCTCGGGCAGCTTGGCGACCTGAGCTTCTCCGTCATAAAGCGCGAGTACTCCATCAAGGACTACGGAATAATTTTCCCCGGCCACGGCGGGGTGCTCGACCGCTTTGACAGCGTGCTGTTCGTATCCCCCGCCTACTATCTGATACTCACGGCCGTACTGGCCTGAAAGAGGCGTATTATGGTCAATTCTACCGTTATCCTCGGCTCCACCGGGAGCATAGGCCGCCAGAGCGCGGCCGTGTGCAGGCGGCTCGGCATACGGGTGCCGGCCATAGCCGCGAACAGGAACGTGGGACTGCTCTTAAAGCAGGTGGAGGACTTTGCGCCCGAATACGTCTCCGCCTCCGATCCCGGGGCGAACCGCGAGCTGCGCGAAGCGCTCTCGGGCAAGGGCGTGACCGTCGGCCCGCCGGGCGAGGAGGGATTGCGTATAGCGGCCGCCTGGCCCGGGGCCGAGTGCGTGGTCACCGCCGTATCCGGCGCCGTCGGCCTGCGCCCCACGCTCGACGCGATAGACGCCGGGCGGAGGATCGCCCTCGCCAACAAGGAGACGCTGGTCTGCGCCGGCGCCATAGTAATGCGCCGCGCGCGGGAAAGGGGCGCGGAGATAGTGCCCGTTGACAGCGAGCACTCCGCGATTTTCCAGAGCCTCAGCGGCCGGCGCGGGGAGCTGCGCAGGATACTGCTGACCGGCTCGGGCGGGCCCTTCCGGGGCTGGAGCCGCGAGCAGACGGCCTCGGTCACGCCGGAGCAGGCCGTCAGGCACCCCAACTGGTCCATGGGCGCGAAGATAAGCGTGGACTCGGCCACCATGATGAACAAGGGCCTCGAATTCATAGAGGCGATGCACCTCTTTTCCGCCGCGCCGGACGATATAGAGGTCCTGATTCACCCCGAGAGCGTCGTGCACTCCGCCGTGGAGCTCGTGGACGGGAGCGTTATCGCCCAGCTCGGCGTGCCGGACATGGCCCTGCCGATACAGTACGCCCTCACCTGGCCCGAGCGCAGGCCCGGCGCCAGCGAGAGGCTGGACCTGACCGCCCTCGCCGGGCTGCACTTCATGAAGCCGGACTTGGAGAAGATGCCCTGCCTTGCCCTCGCCATGGACTGCGCGAGGCGGGGCGGGAACGCCCCCGCCGTCATGTCCGCGGCGAACGAGGCCGCCGTCGGGCTGTTTCTCAGCCGCCGTCTCGGGTATAATGAGATATACGGGAGTGTTTCCGCCGCTCTCGGGAGCATAGGCTTTATAGCGGAGCCCTCGCTCGACGAGATTATCGAGTCCGACCATGAGGCGAGGGAATTTATCAAGGAGAATTACGCTTAATGTTCATTGTAATAGCCATAATCGCCTTCGGGGTGCTCGTCGGCATACATGAGTTCGGCCACTTCGTCGCGGCCAAGGGCCTGGGCGTAAAGGTAAACGAGTTCTCCATAGGCATGGGCCCGGCCCTGTGGAAGAAGCAGAAGGGCGAGACGCTCTACGCCCTGCGCTGCCTGCCCATAGGCGGCTACTGCGCCATGGAGGGCGAGGACGAGGCGACGGACGACCCCGGCTGCTTCGCCGTGCAGCCGGCCTGGAAAAAGATAGTCATACTCTGCGCCGGCGCGTTCATGAACTTCGCGCTCGGCCTCGCCCTGCTGCTCGTAATCTTCTCCCAGGCCTGGGGCTTCAACGTGCCGGTGGTCGAGACCGTGACGCCGGAGAGCTCCTGCCAGGAGTTCCTGATGCCGGGCGACGAGATTTACTCCATAGACGGGCACAGGACCTATTTTTCCAGCAACGTCACGCTCTACCTCTCGCGCAGCTCCACCCAGGTCTACGACGTGGTGGTGCTCCGGGACGGCGAAAAGCTGGAGTTTAGCTCCGTGAGCATAGAGCCTTATGAGAACGGGGACGGCTCCCTGGTCTACGGCCTCGGCTTCGGCGCCGTGGAGGGCACCTTCTGGTCCACTATCAAGTATTCCTGGTACTCGGCCATAGATTTTGTGCGCCAGGTCTGGCTCGCCCTCTCCGACCTTGTAACCGGCCTCGTCGGCCTCGACCAGATGGCCGGGGTCGTGGGCATAGTGGGCATGATAAACGACGTCGGCAGCTCCACGGCCGCCGAGCAGGGCTGGGGCGTGGCGCTCATGGACGTTGGCTATCTCGTGGCCTTCATAGCCGTCAACCTCGCCGTCATGAACCTCCTGCCCATACCCGCGCTCGACGGCGGCCGGGTGCTCTTCGTGCTGCTGAACGTCCTCGCGCGGCTCTTAACGCGCAGGAACATACCCGAGAGGTACGAGGGCTACGTCCACGCGGCGGGCTTCGTGCTGCTGCTGGCCTTTATGGCTATAGTGATGTATAACGATATTTCCAGACTGATAGTGTGATTTTGGGGCTGATAGGATGTATACGAGAGATATAACCAAGCGGATAAGCGCGGGCGGCGTCCCCATCGGAGGCGGCGCCGCCGTTTCCGTGCAGAGCATGTGCAACGTCCACACCTGGGATATCCCCGCCGTCACGGCGCAGATACGCGCGCTGCGCGCCGCGGGCTGCGACATTGTCCGCCTGGCCGTGCCGGACATGGAGTCGGCGCGGGCGGTAAGCAGCATAAAGGAGCTCGTCCCCGGCGTGCCCCTGGTGGCCGATATACACTTCGACTACCGCCTAGCGCTCGAGTGCGCCGCGCGCGGTATAGACAAGATACGCATAAACCCCGGCAATATAGGCGCGAAGGAGAACGTCGCCGCCGTGGCGAGGGCCTGCGCGGAAAGGCATGTGCCAATACGCATAGGCGTAAACGGCGGCAGCCTTGAAAAGCCGCTGCTGGCCAAATACGGCCACCCCACGGCCGAGGCCATAGTCGAGAGCGCGAAGGGGCATATACGCCTTCTCAACGACTGCGGCTTCGACGACATCTGCGTCTCGCTCAAGAGCAGCTCCGTGCCCCTCACCGTGGCGGCCTACCGCCTCGCGGCCGAGGAGCTCCCCTACCCGCTGCACCTCGGCGTCACCGAAACCGGCACGGCCTACAACGGCGTCGTGCGCTCCGCCGTAGGCATAGGCGCGCTGCTGATGGAGGGCATAGGCGACACCATACGCGTATCCCTGACCGCCGACCCGGCCGAAGAGGTCAAGGCCGGCATCGCCATACTCAAGGCCGCCGGGCTGCGCGGCGGCGGCGTCAGGCTGGTGAGCTGCCCCACCTGCGGGCGCACGGAGATAGACCTGATAGGCCTGGCGCACGAGGTGGAGTCCCGGCTCGCCGGAATTGACGCGGACATCACGGTCGCCGTTATGGGCTGCGTAGTAAACGGCCCGGGCGAGGCGCGCGAGGCCGACTACGGCGTCGCTGGCGGGCGCGGCTGCGGATTGCTCTTCAAGAAGGGCGAGATAGTGCGGAAGGTGCCCGAGGAGGGACTTTGCGACGCGCTGCTTGCGCTCATAGAGAGCGAGGTGGGCCGGTGAGCGAGCCTTTCCTGACTATTTTCCCCGGCTGCGGGCCCATCAGGGACAGGGCCGGCGGGCTCGATCGCGCCGTGGTGGACAACGTCGTAATAGACGAGGCGGCGCTCACCATGAGCGTGGACGCCCGCTTCGCCGGCACCGTCTCGCCCGGCGAGGCGGGGGAAATCGAGAGCAGCCTGTGCGCCCAGTATGGGCTCTCAAAGGTAACGCTCAACGCCGAATGCCCGAAGCCGGAGCCCCTGAAGCAGGAGAAGAAGCCCGGCGGGGGCCCGAAGCTCCTCTATGGCAAAGCCCTGCGCCGCGGCGACAAGCCCGTGGATATGTGCTCCGTCACGCTTGAGAGCGGCTACGTCACCGTCAAGGGCGAGGTCTTCGCCGTCAGCAGCCGTGAGATACAAAAGCGCGGGGCCAACATACTCTCCTTCGACATGACGGATTACACCGGCTCCGTGCACGTCAACAAGTTCATAGGCCGCGGCGAGGACGCCTCCATAACGGCGAAGATAAAGCCCGGCATGTGCCTTATCGTGCGCGGGCGCACGGACTATGACAAATTCTACGGGGACATGGTCATAGAGCCGGTGAGCATCGCAGCCTCCGAGATGGAGACGCGGCCCGAGGCCTATGGCGGCGAGGGCCGGCGCGTGGAGCTCCACCTCCACACGCGCTACTCCACCCTCGACGCCCTGCCCGACCCCGCCAAGGTCGTGGAGCGCGCCGCCGCCTGGGGCATGAAGGCCGTCGCGGTAACCGACCACGGCACCGCCCAGGCCTTCCCCGAGATGAGCAAGGCGGGGAAAAAGTACGGCGTGAAGATAATCTACGGCCTCGAGGGCTATTTTGTGAACGACGTTGACACGGGCCTCGCCGTGCGCGGCGAGAGCCCCCTGCCGCTCGACGCGGAATTCATAGCCTTCGACGTGGAGACCACGGGCCTTTCCAACATCTCCGACCGGCTCACGGAGATTGGCGCGGTGCGCTTTTCCGGCGGCCGCGTGCTGGACACCTTCTCCAGCTTCGTCGACCCGGGTATGCCCATACCCGCCAACATAACCGAGCTCACCGGCATACGCGACAGCGACGTGGCCGGCGCGCCCAGCGAGGGCGAGGCCATGCGCGCCTTCCTCGACTTCTGCGGCGGGAGGCCCATAATCGCCCACAACGCCGCCTTCGACACCGGCTTCATGGCCGCCGCCTGCGCCCGCGCGGGCATAGAGTTCAGCCCCGTCGTGGTGGACACCCTCGTCCTCTCGCAGAGGCTGCTGCCCGAGCTCAGGCGGCACAAGCTCGATATAGTCTCCAAGCACCTCGGCCTTCCGGAATTCAACCACCACAGGGCCTTCGACGACGCCGAGGTAGTGGCCCGCATGATGGACAAGTTCATCCCCATGCTCAGAAGCCAGGGCGCGGAAAGGCTCAGCGACGTCAACGGCGTCCTGGCGAAGCTCTCCGGCCCGGGCAGCCGCAAGGTGAGGCATATCAGCCTGCTTGTGCGCAACAAGGCCGGGCTCAAGAACCTCTACAAGCTCATCTCCGCCAGCTATCTCAAGCACTACCAGCGCAACCCCGTCATACCCAAGAGCCTGCTGATGCAGCACCGGGAGGGCCTGCTGATAGGCTCGGCCTGCGAGGCCGGCGAGGTGTTTGACAACGTCCTGCGCGGCACTCAGGACTCGGAGCTCAGGAAGATCGCGGATTTCTACGACTATTTTGAGATTATGCCCCTCGCCAACAACCGCTTCCTCGTGGAAAACGGCACGGTGCGCGGCGACGAGGGCCTGAAGGATTTGAACCGGCGCGTCGCCGCGCTCGCGCGCTCGCTAAAAAAGCCCGTCGTCGCCACCGGGGACGTACACTTCCTCGACCCGAAGGACGAAATATACCGCCGCATACTGCTGGCGGCCAAGAAATTCTCCGACGCCGACCGGCCCAACCCGCTGTATTTCCGCACGACGGCGGAGATGCTTGAGGAATTTGCCTATCTCGGCGAAGAGGCGGCCTATGACGCCGTAGTCGCCGCCCCGAACGCCATAGCGGACCTGTGCGAGGACATACAGCTCCTGCCCGACGGGCTCTTCCCGCCCAAGATAGAGAACTCCGACGGCCAGCTCAAGGACCTGGTCTACGGCAAGCTCCACGCCATCTACGGCGAGAACCCGCCGGCGATAGTCTCCGAGCGCGTTGAGACGGAGCTGCACGACATACTCTCCCGCCACTACGACGTGATATACATGTCGGCGCAGAAGCTCGTCGCCAACTCGAACGAGCACGGCTACCTCGTCGGCAGCCGGGGCAGCGTGGGCTCGTCCCTCGTCGCCTATATGGCCGGCATAACCGAGGTCAACTCCCTGCCCGCCCACTACGTCTGCCCCGGCTGCCACCACACGGATTTTGAATCTGGCAAGGGCTACGGCTGCGGCGCGGACATGCCCGACAAATACTGCCCCGAGTGCGGCGCCAAAATGCGCAAGGAGGGCTTCGACATACCTTTCGAGACCTTCCTGGGCTTCGGCGGCGACAAGGTCCCCGATATAGACCTGAACTTCTCCGGCGAGTACCAGGCCAAGGCGCACAAGTACACGGAAGAGCTCTTCGGCAGCGACCACGTCTTCCGCGCCGGGACCATAGGCACCCTGGCCGAGAAGACTGCCTACGGCTACGTCCTGAAATACATAGAAGAGCGCGGGATAAAGCTCTCCAAGGCCGAAGAGAGCCGCCTCGCCCTCGGCCTCGTCGGCGTCAAGCGCACCACCGGCCAGCACCCGGGCGGCCTCGTCATCATCCCGCAGGACATGGAGGTCGAGGACTTCTGCCCCGTGCAGCACCCGGCCGACGACCCGGGCAGCGGCATAATCACCACCCACTTCGAGTACCACAGCATGGAGGCCAACCTCCTCAAGCTCGACGAGCTGGGCCACGATGACCCGACCATGCTCAAGATGCTGGGCGATATGACCGGCGAAGACGTGCGCAGCGTGCCGCTCGACGACCCGGACACGCGCGCTATCTTCAAGAGCCCCGCCCGGCTCGGCCTGCCCGAGGACGACCCGATCATCGGTAAGACCGGCACCATAGGCATACCCGAGTTCGGCACCGGCTTTACGCGCCAGATGCTGGTGGACACCCAGCCCGAGCAGTTCGACACGCTGGTGCGCCTGTCCGGTTACTCGCACGGCACGGACGTGTGGCTGGGCAACGCCAAGGATCTTATCCTCTCCGGCACCGCCACGGTCAAGGACACTATAGGCTGCCGCGACGACATCATGCTCTACCTCATAAGCGTCGGCATTGACCCCAAGCGCAGCTTCAAGATAATGGAGTCCGTGCGCAAGGGCCGCGGCCTGCCCGAGGGCGCGGAACAGGAGATGCTCGACCACGGCGTGCCAGACTGGTACATAGGCTCCTGCAAGAAGATAAAATACCTCTTCCCCAAGGCCCACGCCGTCGCCTACGTCATGATGGGCTTCCGCATAGCTTACTTCAAGGTCCATCACCCGCTTGAGTACTACAGCGCCTATTTCTACCGCCGCAGCCAGAAGGACGCCTTCGACGCGGCCATAATGATCCAGGGCGCGGACTTCGTGCGGCGCAAGATTGAAGAGATACACGCCAAGAGCGACGCGACGGCCAAGGAAAACGACCTGCTCACGACGCTTGAATCCGTCTATGAGTTCTACCTGCGCGGCTACTCCTTCGCGCCGATAGACCTCTACGAGAGCGACGAGAGCAAGTTCCTCATCGTCGGCGATAAGCAGCTGCGCCCTCCCTTCGTAAGCCTCTCCGGCCTAGGCGAAGCCGCGGCGCGCGACCTCGCCGCCGCGCGGGACAGCGGCCGGGAGTTCATCTCCGTGGAAGAGCTCTCCATGGCCTGCCCCAAGCTCAGCCAGGCGCATATAGACCAGCTGAAGGGCGTCGGCGCCCTCAGCGGCCTGCCGGACGAGAGCCAGATGACGCTCTTCTAAATTCAAAATGCAAAATCCACCGGCTCTCACCGGTGGATTTTCTTTGACTGAGACGGCCCGGCGGCGTTTGTTGCACAGGCGCCCGGGCTTACAGAAGGCGCCCCCGCGATGAGCGGGGGCGCCGGTTCACGCTCTTTACTCGTCTATGCCTATCATGACGCTCGTGGCCTTAATGACGGCGTAGGCCTCCTTGCCGACGGCGAGGCCGAGCTCCTTTATGGCGTTCATGCTTATGGTGGAGCTCACGACGTTGCCGCCGCCTATGTCTATTTTCACTATGCCGTTCACGGCGCCTTCCTGTATGTCTATGACGGTCCCCTTGAACTGGTTGCGGGCGGAGAGTTTCATTCTATATCTTTCCCTTCAATTTTTATTATTTTCCGGCGGGTACAGGGCCAATACGTTGGCTCCCGCCGTGCCGAGGGCATAGTCCTGCGCCACTCCCTGTGGCCGGAACTGCTTGGGTATCCGCCACCAGAGGTCGGGCGTGTCCGGGAGCTGGTTTACATAACGAAAACAGATTATATCCTCGAAGGGCTCCTCTATGGAGCCGGTGAGACGCACCGGATAGCTGTTCTGCCTGCATGTGGGGCTGAAATAGTGCGCGCGTATGCCGACATGGCTCACATCGCCGCGCACGGGCTTAGCGGTCGTGAGGCGCACGCCCCAGTCGAGGGCCTCGAGCTCGTACTCCCCGGTTTTCACCGCGCGGGAAAAGTTCTTGCAGCCGGTCATGGCCGCGCCCGCCACAGTGCCCGGGTCGGCAAAGAGCTCCTTCGTGGGCTTGAGGGTGTGTATGGAGCCGTTTTCCATCAGCGCTATGGACGAGCAGAGGTCGTAGGCCTCGTCGCGCGAGTGCGTGACGGCCAGCGAGACGCCGCCGTAGTCCTGCAATATCGCCTTCATCTCCACCAGCAGCTTCTCGCGCAGGTGGCTGTCAAGGGCCGAAAATGGCTCGTCGAGCATCAGGAGCTTCGGCCGGTTCACCAGTATGCGGGCGAGCGCCACGCGCTGCTGCTGCCCGCCTGAGAGCTGCGCCGGATAGTGGTTTTCAAGCCCCGCGAGCTGCATGAGCTCCAGGTATTTTGCAAGGATGCGCTCGCGCGCGGCCCTGTCCTTCTCCTTCCTGAGCCCGCACATGATGTTCTGCCTCACAGTCATGTTGGGGAAGAGCGCGTAGTTCTGGAAGAGGTAGCCCACGCGCCGCTCCTGCGGCTTGAGGTTTACGCGCCTTTTGCTGTCAAAGAGCGTGACGCCGTCGAGCTCGATCCGCCCCTCGTCAGGCTTCTCCACCCCGGCTATGCAGCGGAGGGTCATGTTCTTGCCGCAGCCGGAGGGGCCGAGTATGCCCATTATCCCGTCCTCGGCGGCAAAGCGCACGGAGAGCGTAAAATCGCCGAGGCATTTTTTTATGTCAACTACAAGGCTCATCGCGCGCCCCCTCTCTGTTTTTTCTCCAGGAGGTTCACGGCGAGCAGCACCACGGCGGAGATGGCGAGGTTGATCAGAACCCAGATAACCGCGCTGCGGTCGTCGCCCGTGCGCCAGTACTGGTAGACCGAGGTGGATATCGTGGCCGTGCGGCCTGGGGTGTAGCCTATGAGCATACTGGTGGCGCCGTACTCGCCCAGGGCCCGCGCGAAGGCGAGCACCGTCCCGGCGAGGATGCCCTGACGGCAGTAGGGCATGCGTATCCGCCAGAATATGTAGGCGTTTGAAAGGCCGAGCGTCTGCCCCGAGTAGGCCAGCGTCATGTCGAAGCTCTCGAAGGCCCCGCGCGCGGTGCGGTACATGAGCGGGAAGGCCACGACGGCGGCGGTTATAACGCCGCCGTACCAGGTCATGACGAAACGTATGCCTATGGAATCGAGCCACATGCCTACCGGGCGCTGCACGCCGAAGATAAGCAGCAGGAAATAGCCCACCACCGTGGGCGGCAGCACGAGAGGCAGCGTCAGGACGACGTCCAGCACGCCCTTGAGCACGCGCGGGAGCTT
>CALWYP010000010.1 GCA_944385795.1 uncultured Oscillospiraceae bacterium
TAGAGTATCGTGACGAGCATGGCGCGCGTCAGCGTCCCGTTCGGCTCGAACTTCCTCGCCGTGACGCCGTCCATCAGGCCCTCGTTATACGCGTAGGCCACCGCGTCGTAGTACCACGCGCCCTCATTGACGTCGCTGAAGGGCACTTCGAGCTTTTCCTCTTCGACCCACTTGGCGTAGACCGTCTCGTCGTCGTACATGTGAAGGCTGGTCACGCGCTTCGTCAGCGAGCGGTCGGAGTACCAGCCGGCGAAGGCGTAGCCCTCGCGTTCGGTCACATATTCGTCCAGGTCGACCTTAGCGCTGTATTTGACCTTTACATCGTCTATGCGGCTGCCGCCGTTCGTGACGAAGCTGAGCGTCACGGTCTTGGGCTCGGCCTCGTCCCACTGGGCGTAGAGGTCGACGTATTCCTTGCCCTCCGGCACGATTGGCGCAGTAGTGACCTTGCTGCCGCCGCTGGCGCTGGCTGTCCAGCCCTCAAAATCCTGCCCGTCTACATCGTCAAAGACGTCGTCAGCATCGGGGAGGGTTAGTGAGGTGCCCGAAGTATTGATGTAGAATATCCTAGTCTCGTCGCTGTCCTCTATGTTTTTATGAAGTTTAGCAGCGCGATAGAAGGAAATAGGGGCGTACTGATCGCCGGAGCTTACTTCTATCTCAACGCCGCCGGGGACTACATAGCCCTCGGGCAGCTCGTCATAGAAACCGGAATACTTAGACCCTGCGCTTACGCTTAGATCATGCCAGCCGAGCTCGTTGACGCGCGGCAACATAACCGTGGCGGTCGCTTTCTCCATTGCGATTACAGTTTTGTCGGGCCCATAATCCTTACCCTCGTGCAAAACGTAGTAATACTCGGGAAGGTCTTTATAAACAGCATACAGCTTAATAACAACGGGATCGTCTTCGGTCAGTTCCTGTCCGCTTAGATACCAAGTGCCGGTGCCGTCTTCCTCGGTGTTCCAGCCGACAAACATTTTGCCATCAGGTTCAGTATACCAGCGCTTGCCAGTAACGAAATTGGTAACCGCTGTATTCTCAAGCGGCTGATAATAATTCCCGTTCCAGTTATCAACTGTGGTTATACGGTGGCCCTGGGTATCCGGGTCGCCCCAAATGGCGTAAAGCGCGATGTGAGACTTGCCCTCAAGGTCAAGCGCGCTTCCAGCGTCGTACCACTCTCCGATGTAATTGTTGCTAGAAGTATTCCAGCCGAGGAACACCATGCCCTCAGGCACGGTAAACATGTTTTCTACAACTGTAGCAGCGTTGCCACTTACGAAGTAGGCCTCGCCATTTACCTCGGCGCCGTTGCCCAAGTACTGCACAAAGCTGCCGCTGACCGGTTCATAGACCGCGGTAAAGGTCGCGTTATTCTGAGTATCGGCCTCGGCCTTCATAGCGGTATAGACGTCGTCGTTGAAGCCGTAAACAGTGCCGGTTTTACCGCCTTTAAAGCCTACAAGGGCATAGCCTTCCTTGTTGAAGTAATCGGTCTGCGCAAAAGTATATGTATAGAGTACTAGCTCGCCGTTGCTGCCGGGGCCGTAGGAAGTGTTGCTAAAGGAATAGCTGCTGCCGGAAGAGGTTACGCCGCCGTCGCCGTAGAAGGTGCCGTAGTAGACGTAATCGCTAACCGTACCGCTGGTGAAAACAGGCTCCAGCTCGTCGCCGGAGGTCACGGTGACGGGAGTACCGGGAAGATAACTGCGGGAAAGCGATCTCCAATATCTAACAGTCTGTCCACCGACAGTCGCAGGGAGCGCGACCTGTTCGCCGTCTTCAAAAGTATATACTTCCGCTACCTTGCCGCTGTCAAGGCCTTCGTCGCACCTGAGGACATAATAATTTTCGCTGTCATTCACAGTTTCGTACTGAGCGTAGACATCGGTAGGCATGTCGGCAATGGATGCGTCATAGCCGTACCAAGCTCCGCTGCCGTCTTTATCGGAATTCCAGCCGGTGAAGAAGAAATATTCCATTTCATAGGTAGGATAGAAGGATATATATCTGTATCCGTCCTGTCCTCGCTTAATGCTTCCGGAGAAAGATACCTCTGACGGGATATCATCATAGGAAAAGTCTTTCAGGTTATTATAACGGACATATTTTACGCTTGTCGCTTGTAGCACGGTCAATTTGTGCTCATTGTCGGGAGTGTAGGTGTCGCCGACGAGCATGTCCGGCAGGTCATAATAATTGGAGCTTCTCCAGCCGGTTATCTCGAGCTCAGAGTTGGGGAAGGCTTCATTGCCGGGCAACTTAACGTTCTTTCCGCCCTTTACATCCTCATAGATTATATAGTCCTTCCCATCGGCCGTCGTGCCCATAGTGTTGATAAGCATTACCGCCGGAGTAGTAACTTGAGTAAGCGTAGCATAAAACTCAGTTGGGTTGTCCTTGTCATTGCTGAGCTCGAACCTGGATACAGAGCCGCTGATAGCATATTCCTCGCCATCGCTGTCCTTAAATGAAGTGATGACATAACCGCTATCTTCAGAGTATCCAAAGTAATTCAAGAAAAACAGATCGCTGCCCGAAGTAGTGCCCAGAACCACATTTTTCGGAGTCCCGCCCTCGCCGTAATAAATATCCGCATAGCGAACATATGTGTCTCCGGTGCTAGACGACGCTGCTCCACCGTCCGCCGCTGCGCCTATGGTCAGCAGGCCAATGAGCAGCAGGACGGCTAGGTTCAGACTGACCAGTTTCTTTAACATCGTATCAACCTCCAACTTGTTTATCCGTGTTCACGCGGCTCTCCAACAGGCCGAGGGCGAGCCACAGGTAGGACGACGTGAGGAATATCCCTATCCCAAAGAAGGCCTGCACGCAGTAGCACAGCACGGCCGCGCCCAGAGCGCAGGCCGCGCCGTCGGTCCCGCTGCGCCGTATCCAGCCGCGCGCGGCCGCGATAAGCATACCGAGGTAGGCCGCCAGTGCGAAAACGCCCTGGTGGAACAGGATATTCAGGTATTCGTTGTGCGCGGTGTCAATCTCCGAGACGATCATGATATTCAGCCGCTCGTCATAGCGCTCAAAGGCCTCCAGATTGGCGTGTATCATTGTGTCCGGCCCGGAGCCGAGCAGCCAGTTGCCCGGCATGGCGTTGATTACCTCGCTCCAGATATGCAGCCGCCCGGAGCCGAAGTCCGCGCTCGCCCGGCCGTGCAGGAGCTCGTGTATCTCATGGAGCATACCCGAGCCCATATCGGCAAAATATAGCGCCGCGGCCCCGGCGAGCAGCAGGGCGAACACCCCGCCAAGGGCGGCGAGCCGTTTCTTCGCCGTCTTGAAGCACACGAAGGGCAGGCACAAAAGCGACCCGAGCCCCACGCCCACAAAGCCGGCCATGACGGACATGCGCACGAGCAGGGCCAGCGCGAGGCCGAGCGGTATTATAAGCAGCCAGCGCAGAGCGCCGCGCAGCCGCGCCAGGCTGACCCAGAGCAGCGGTATAACTAGGCAGAGGAAGGACGCGACCATATCGACGTTGCCAATAGTGCCCAGATACGCGCCGGAAAACTCTATGTAAGAGTCGGAGTAGTCATAGCCCTCGGGATACAGGCCGAAGGGGTTGAGATTAAAGGTTTGCAGCAGCGCGATGACGCAGAAGGCAGCGACGGCCGCGCCCGCGGCGGCGAGCTCATACTTGTCCGCCCTTCCGTAGACGGAGACAAGCAGGAAGCTCAGGACGTAAAGCGTAATCGTGAACGCGCCCTCGCGCCGCGATTCGCCCAAAACAGTCTCCGGGAAATAGTCCGAAAACAGGGCCGAGAGCCATGTGATAACAAGGTATATAAGCGCAAGGCGCTGGGCCCAGCTTGAGCGCCGGAGCAGCTCCTTTGGGGAGACGAATCCGCCGGTGCCAACCAGCAGGCCTTCCACCGCCAGCAGGAACATCACGCCGACATAGCCGCCGCACACTATGCAGAAAGCACCGAATTTTGCGTCCTGTATGACCGTGTAGCCCCCGGCGGCGTAAAATAAAAAGACGGTGAGCATCAGGAAAACGTAAATCTCCGTAATCAGCGTATACGCCTTCCTCTGGCTTTTGACCTTGCTCACCGCGCGTTCCCCCTGACGTCTTGCGTGTTACTATATTATTGTACCACATCGTGTAGGAATTGCAACGGCGATTCCCAATATATCGGCGGCAAATCCGCCCCACACACAGGATATAGTATATCCCCTGTCAAATTGCAAAGCAATTAGCTGGCTGCATAGTATTAAAAAATTTTTTAATATATTTTTACAAAGCGCGCAGTTAAATTCAAGCCCGCGCCTGCGCGAGCATAAGCGCCGCGCCAGCGGCGGCGGGTGCAAAGCCGAAGCCCGAGGCGCACAGTATGATGCCGAGCAGCAGGGCGAAGGCCGCGGCGGCCAGGGAGCAGAGCGAGGCGGGCCCCTCCCCTATCAGCGCCGCCAGGGCGCGCCACCCGTCCAGCGGGCGGACCGGCAGGGCGTTGAAGGCGCTCATTACCAGGCTTATGCCTGCTGAGAGCGGGCTCGCCGACGCGACGGCGAAGGCGTAGGCAAGCCCGGCGAGCGGCCCGGCGAGGGCACAGAAGATCTCGCACGAAGCGCCGGAGCGCTCAATAACCGCGCCCGTTGCGCAGATTTTAAGCCGGGTTACGCGCCCGCCGCAGAGGTAGATTGCGGCGAAGTGGCCCAGCTCATGCGCCGCGGCGGCGGCGAGCAGGGCGGCCAGCTCCCCCGCCTTCAGCACGAACGCCAGCGCCGCGAGCAGCAGCGCGCCTCCCGGGGTTACGGTGAAGCGCGCTCTCATGTTATATAGAACTCGGGGTTGTAGTAAACGCCGTCGCAAGTCAGCTCCAGGTGCAAATGCGGGCCCGTGACGTTGCCCGTCGCGCCCACAAGCCCTATGCACTTGCCCGCCGTGACCTCGTCCCCGCCTGTCACATAGACCTCGGAGCAGTGGGCGTAGAGCGTGCGCCAGCCTCCCGGGTGCATGACGATTATATAGTTGCCGAAGCCGGAGTCCCATCCGACCATGCCGACCGTGCCCGAGGCAAAGGCCAGGATAGGCGTCCCGGTCCAGACGGCAAAGTCTGTGCCGTAGTGGAAAAGCACCTCGTCCCGCAGCGGGTGGAGACGGTAGCCGAAGCCGCTGCTCGTCGCCCCGGCGACGGGGCTCACATAGTCGAAGGGCAGCTCGGGATAGCCGTAGCTGACGTTTGAGGGCACGGCGTGGCCTGCGAAGGGCTCCTGCGCCTTGAGGAAGGCGGCGACGGCCTCCGGCACCGTCTCCTGGGCGGCTTCAGGCGAAGCCGTGGGGGCCGGAGTGCTCTCGGGCTCCGGCGCGGCGCTCGGCGGCGGCAGCGCGGCCTTTGCGGCCTCTATATAGGCCTCGACGGTGCCCGGCGAATAGTATTCCGGCATGTCCGGCCCGCTTTCACGCCCGGCAAGGCGCATGAAGGCCTCGCGCACCTCGTCGCCTGTAACGGCCTCGGCCAGCGCCGTGATGGCCGAGGCGTAATCCGAGTCTTGGGATATATATTCCCTCACCGACGCGGCGGCGCCCGGGAAGGCCATTTTCAGGGCTGTTGCTAATATGAAAACCAGGGCGGCAGCAAGCGCCCCGGAGCTTTTCCAGAGCCTTTTCATACCCAGAGCATACGCCGCGGGCCGCCAAATTATTCCCTGGGCGTGGTTTGGGCGGAAAAGGGCCGCCCGGCGGGAATTGCCGGGCGGCCAGCGCAAAAAGGGGTATAGCTGTTATTTAACGTTTTCCATGAAGCGCATCAGGATAGCCGCGGCCTGGGCGCGGGTGGCCTTGCCCTGCGGCTCTATCGTACTGGCGGTGAC
>CALWYP010000011.1 GCA_944385795.1 uncultured Oscillospiraceae bacterium
GATTCTGAACGGAAGCGATAGGCCGATTGTTATTGATGACATCCTGCTGGACGAGATTGAGGAGGGCCTAGATGACGACCTGGCCAACCATAATTTGTGTTCGCCGTTGGTTGCGGACGCTCCACCACGCCGCCGCGGACGTATTTTCGTCCGCGGCTTTTTGTCCAAAGACATGCAGAACCGCGGCCTGATACCAGGGTATCAAGGCCGCGGCTTTCGTTTCCTTTACCGTTCACGCCGGGACGTCCCGGTTTACGTCGTTTTTAAGCAGCCGGTAACAGCCGGCGGCGACGGGGACGCCCAGGAGCATACCGAAGACGCCCATCACGCTCCCGCCCACGGTGACGGCGGCGAGCACCCAGATCCCGGGCAGCTGTATGGACGAGCCGACGACGTGGGGATAGATGAAGTCGCCCTCGACCTGCTGGAGGACGATTATAAATATAATGAAGATAAGCGCCTGGACGGGCGACTCCATGAGTATCAGGAACGCGCCGACGCCGCCGCCGATGAACGCGCCGACTATGGGTATGAGCGAGGTGAAGGCCGTGAGCGCGCCGATCATTGCGGCGTAGGGGAGGCCGAGCACCAGCATACCCGCCAGGCAGAGCGTGCCAAGTATCAGCGCCTCGGTGCACTGGCCGACGATGAAGCGGTGGAAGCAGCCGTCAAAAACGCCGGTCACATACCGGATTTTGCCGCGCAGCCTGTCGCCGAGATAGCGTTCAATAAGCCTGTTGCACTGGGACGCGAGCTTTTTCTTGCCGAGCAGCACATAGACCGCGAATATTATGGCGAGGAAGGCGGTGGCCGCGCCGGACACAGCGGTCGAAACCGCCCCGGCGACCACGCCCACCACGTCGGTCGCCCCGCCGAGCACGGCGGAGATTATGCCCTCGAGCCTGGACTGCCAGTCAAAGGACTGCGCCCACTCCGTCAGGCGTGTAACAAGCTCGTCGGCGATACCCGTCTCAACCATCCACTCCGCCGCCCTGTTCAGCGCGACGGGTATCTCGGCGAGCAGCAGGCGCACGCAGCCGATCAGCTGGGGCAGGACGAGCCAGAGTATGAGCGCGAATATGGCCAGCAGCGTCAGTATGGCGAAAATGAGGCACAGGCCCGTGCGGGCCTTTATAAGGGCCCTGCTGCCCGAATTAGGGAAGAAGTGTTTTTCATAGAAGCTCATGAGTATGTTGAGCGGATAAGCGAGCGCCAGCCCGAGCAGCAGCGGCACGAAGGCGGAGAACAGCACGCCGAGGAAGCCCGCGGCGGCCGGCCAGTAGTATATGGCCAGGAACAGCATAAAGGCCGCGAGCGCGATTTTTATAAGCGTGCGCGTGCTTATCTCTTTCATCTTTCAACCTCCGCAGCGCCGGCCGGCGCAAAGCTATATGCCCACATACTATCATCCGCCCGGCGGCCTGTCAAGGCGGGCGCTTAGAGTGGAGTTTTGTAAAATATTTTTTAAAAATTTATTAATACTATGCAGCCAGCTAATTGTTTTGCGTCTTAAAAGGGAATATACTGCATCCTGAATACGCGGGCAATAGGACGGCTTGCACGCTGCTGCGCACCGTCAGGCAGCCGCGTGAACACGGATAAACAAGTTGGAGGTTGATACGATGTTAAAGAAACTGGTCAGTCTGAACCTGGCCGTCCTGCTGCTCATTGGCCTGCTGACCATAGGCGCGTCGGCGGCCGGCGGCACCGGCTACGCTGTATATTATGACAGCGCGAGCGATACGGCCGGCGGCAAAGTAGAAGCTGTTTTTACCAAAGCCAGTAACGACAAGCTCATGATTTACGGCTGGGCCGGCTCGCTGACCAGGCCCGGAGCCGCAGGCGGCTACGTCACCTCCTTTAAGGACAAGGACACCGGCGAGACCTATAAGCTCACTGATAAAATCGAAGATGTATTCAGTGAAGATGAAAATGATCCCACCGGCCTTGTAGCTCAGGTTACGGCCGCGGCTTCGCCCTCTGTCATGTTTATCCTTCCCGGCAGCGCGCAGGACTATAAAATTGTCGCAGGGAAAGAAGTTAACTCTGACGATATGCCGGATGTCAGCAGGCTCACCAATGAAAAAGGTGAAAAAATAATCGCCTGGAAGAATTACAGCGTTAGGAATAACACTATGTTCGGCGTCGACGGACTGTTCCCCGTGCAAACAACGGGCGGAAGGAACGTCATAACGCCTATCTACGGCGACAACTATGTTTACTATATTGGCTACCGCGTCGTCAACAACACTAACACTGTGGCGTCGTTGATGCTTTACGGCTCCAAGTATGGCAATAGCATGCCAGATACCGTCGATACCTATACTCGCGTCTTCATCGGTTGGAATACCAAGGAAGACGGGAGCGGCGACTGGTACGCCGAGGACGCCGACGTGGACGCCCTCCCGCACTATCTGTTCGGCATATACGAGCGCTATCCCAGCAGCTACTGTGTGATTAAGTGCCCCGAAGGCCTTGAAAATGGTCAGATAGCCGACGTCCTTACGCTCAGCAACGGTTCTGTAACCCTTCCTACGAAGCTCAAGGACGGCACTACTGTGAGCGGCTGGAAGGCGGCGAACGGCGTCACCTACCGTTCCGGCACGCCTGTGTCCGTGCCCTCGGGCTCCGTGCTCACCCCTGTGGCCGGAAGCGTTGTTGAGGATAATAGCTACCTGGGCGTTTTCAACGGTAACGGCGGAGTTACCGCAGACGGCAAGGATTCTTATTCCAGGGACGCTTATAAAAAACTCCATGTTACCAGCGGCAACATGATAACGTATTCCTTCAACTTCTCCGAAGTTCCCTACTTCTACAAGGACGGATACGCCATGACCGGCTTTAAGGCCGCCGACGGCACGGTTTACGGCTTCGACACGGACGCCTTTACCGCCTTCCAGGCCGAAGCCAACGCTGAGAACATCGCTACATTCACTGTTGAGTATACGCCCGTGGAGGGCGACTTTGTCCAGTACTTTGGCGCGGGCGCCAAGACCTCCGGCGGCGCCGCTTATTCGACGGTTGCAGGCACTACGGCCGCGGCCAACATGTTCGCTGCGCCTGCCGGGAAAGTGTTCCTGGGTTGGAATACCGTCAATCCTGAAACCGTAGACTCCCTGGCCCAGCTCTCCGGCACATGGTACAGCGCCGGCGATACCGTGACCCTTCCCAGCGGCAAGGACCATGTCGCCCTTTACGCCGTCTGGGGCGACGCCCAGACGGAATCCCACCGCGTTGAGTATATCTATCCCAACAGCCAGAAGACGACCCGCGTTTCCGGCGCCGTTTCCGAGCCGTCTTCCTGGTTGATAGAAGAGGGCGATATATTCCTCGGCTGGAACACCAAGAAAGACGGCTCCGGCGCTTGGTACTGCTCCGGAGAAGAGCTTGACTCCAACGACCCGTCGGTCCTCACCCTCTATGCCGTCACGCAGGAAGCCCCCGCGTACTACTATGTGCTCAGGCAGTATATAGACGGCCAGAAGGAAGCCGAGGTAGTAAGCATGAGCGCCGCCAGCCAGACTGTCACGCTCAAGAAGGTCAATGAACTCGGCTGGCATAACACGGATATCAGCTACGGAGCCAGCAGGGGTTTCCTTGACGAGCTTCCGGACGGCTGCATCGTCCCCGGCGGCCAGCCCGTAACTGTAAAGAGCGGCACCGAGTTTGTCCCGTTTACTTTCCATCATGTGGTGAAGTTCCACAAGAATATCGAGGGCGATAACGAAGAGCGCTATTTCTTCACTACGCCCACCAGCCTGGCCCTCCCCAACGCTGAAAGCGTTTTCGGAGAGGTTGAAGAGCTCGAGTTCACCGGCTGGACCCGCAGCGCCAACGGCGGCAGCAAGGTCACTACCGCGCCAATCGTGCCGGAGGGCAAGGAATACGTCGACCTCTACGCCCAGTGGGACGAGGCCGAGCCCAAGACCGTGACGCTCAACTTCGTCACGAACGGCGGCAGCCGCGTAAAGGACGTCGAGGTCGAGTACGGCGACACGGTATATCTGGGCGCGTTTAAGACCGAACGCGAGGGCTACGCCTTCGCCGGCTGGTACTCCGACCGCTCGCTGACAAAGCGCGTGACCAGCCTGCGCATGTACGACGACGAGACGGTCTACGCCAAGTGGGTCGAGGAGGAAAAGCTCGAAGTGCCCTTCAGCGACGTCGATGAGGGCGCGTGGTACTACGACGCGGTGGCCTACGCGTATAACGAGGGCCTGATGGACGGCGTCACGGCGAGGAAGTTCGAGCCGAACGGGACGCTGACGCGCGCCATGCTCGTCACGATACTCTA
>CALWYP010000012.1 GCA_944385795.1 uncultured Oscillospiraceae bacterium
ATGATGTTCAGCAGGGTGCTCTTGCCGCAGCCGGATGGGCCGACGACGCAGATGAACTCGTTGTCGTGGATGTCGAGCGTCACGCCGTTGAGGGCTATCATCTCGCCGCCCCGGCCGGTGAACTTCCTGACGACATTTTCTACATGCACCTTTACGGGCGCGCCTTCAATGTAGTTAGTGAGCTTAGTTTCCATCAGTTAATCGTCTCCTGCCATCCGGTCAGCTTCTTTTCAAGGAAGCGGATAATCTTCTCGATGAGTATGCCGATGATGCCGATTATGATGACGTAGGCGAGCATCGGGGCGGAATCGAAGGTGTTGTTCAGGGCGCGGATGCGCATTCCGAGGCCGGCGATGGCGCCGGTGCTCTCGGCGGCGATCAGGGTGGTCAGCGCGACGGAGGCGCCGAGGCGGATGGCCGTCATTATGAAGGGGAGCGTGGCGGGGGCGACGACGCGGACGAAGATGTCGCGGTCTTTCGCGCCGAGGACGCGCGCGGCCTTTATGAGGGTCTCGTCGATGTTGATGACGCCCTGGTAGATGGTGACGCACATCGTCAGGAAGCAGGCGATGGTGATCGTCGTGACCTGGGCGGGGCGGCCGACGCCGGCGCAGATGACTATCAGCGGGACGTAGGCCAGGGGCGGGATGTTGCGGATGAACTGAATCCACGGGTTTATTATGTTGCGGACGGGCAGATACCAGGCCATCAGGATAGCCACCGGCAGCGCTATGACAAAGCCCAGCGCGAAGCCGGAGATAACCGAGATAAGGCTGCTCGAGAGGTCGGTCCAGAACACGCCGCGGTCCACCATCGTGAGCAGGCCCTCGATGGTCACGGGCGCGAACGGGAACGCGCGGTCGGTCTTCGGCAGGACGCTCAGTATGTACCAGACAAGCATGGCCGCCAGGAAGGATATGATTACCCATACCCATCCGGGTATTTTGTTTGCCCAGGAGTTTTTGTTGTTTCTCAACTCCGGTCTCCCCTTTCATAGATTCTTAACAAACCTGTGATGCCAGTATACCGGTGTTACAGAATTATTAAAAGTATGAAGTTTTATCATCCCTTCCAAAATACGCCTGTTGCCTGGTTTTGAACGCTGCCTTGCCGAAGCGTCCGGGGCTTGAACGCTGCGCCGCGGCGGGGTATAATGGCCGGGGTGATACTGTGGAACTGCATGTAAAGGGCTTTGACGGGCTCACGAACGCGGAGCTCTATGAGATACTGAAGCTGCGCGTGGACGTCTTCGTGGCGGAGCAGCGCTGCGCCTATCCGGACCTGGACGGGCGCGACTACGCCGCCCTGCACGTCTTCTATGAGGAGGGCGGCGAAATATTGGCGTACCTGCGCGTCCTGCCCGCCGGGAGCATGTTCCCGGACGCGGCGGGCATAGGCCGGGTAATAGCCAAGCGGCGCGGCGAGGGCCTGGGCGCGCGCGTGCTCGCCGCGGGGATAGCCGCGGCGAGGCGGAGCTTCGGCGCGGGCAAGATAAAGCTCGAGGCCCAGTGCTACGCCGCGGGCTTCTATGAGAAGGCGGGCTTCGTCCGCCGCGGCGAGCCCTTCGACGAGGACGGCATAGAGCACGTCCTCATGGAGCTGGAGGCGTGAAAAAGCCGCCGCCGGGTATCTCCCGGCGGCGGTTATCATATTGCGCGCCTCAGGTCAGCTCCACGCCCCAGATGGCGCCGTTGCGGTGGCCGACGACTATCCAGTTGCCGAAGACCGCCGGGCTGGCCTCGAACTTGCCCGAGCAGTTTATGGCGTCGAGCATTTCGCCGGTGAGCCCGTCGAAGAGGTACATGTACATGCCAAGGGTGCAGTATATTACATAGCCGCGCCCGTCCTGGTCGTAGACCACGGTGGGCGTGGACCAGCTGAAGACCTGGGTGGGCTGCTCCCAGACGACGTGGCCGTCGGACTTGTCCATGGCCATGAGCGTACCGCCGCCCGCGTTCGGGTAGCGGGACATGGACACGAAGATGAGGTCCGAAAGCTCGCCCTTGCCGGAGGCTATGCTGCCCTGGCTGCCGCCGGAGAGGCCGCTCTCGGAGTAGCAGGTGAAGTCCTGCCTCCAGACCACCTCGCCGTTTTCGGCGTCGATCTTCCAAACGGGCACGGGCGCGCTGGTCCAGCTGCGCCAGCCGAGGTGGAAGCTGGTGCTTATATAGAGGTACGGGTGCCCGTCCTCGAATTCCAGCACGGGCGTGCAGTTGGCGTCGTCCAGGATGTCCTGCACCCAGACGGTCTTGAGCGTGTCGAGATCGAGGCAGATGAGGTGCCCGCCGTTGTCCGGCATGAAGATATAGCCCTGCCATATCACGGGCGAGGCCTCGAAGCCCAGGTACCAGCCCTGGTGCGCGCGGGCGGTGTCGTAGCGCCACTTCACGGTGCGCGTCGGGTTCACGCTTATGGTGCCGGCCTCGGCGTCATACTCCGTGCCGAGCGTGATTATGTACAGCACGCCGTTCTCGCCCGCCCAGATGAGCTTATCCGTGTCCGCGTCTATTAGCGGCGCGGCGTCGTACATGGGCCAGGCGCGTATGGCGAAGGAATCGCCCCGGCCGCCGAATTCATATATGACCGTGCAGTCGATAAGGCTTATTACGGAGACGTGGCTGCGGTTTTCGTCGTATCCGCTGCCTATGTAGAGCAGTGGGTAGCCGCGCGGGTCGAGCGTGCCGGTGCCCTTATAGGTGAGGCCCATGTTCAGCGTGTCGCGCGTCTGCTTGCCCGTGGAAAGCTCGAGGAAATAGACGTTCCCGTCCATCGAGGGGTAAATCACCTCGACGAGCGTCTCCTGCGCCCGGGCCCAGTCGTACATGTTCATATGCTCCCGGAGCTCCTTCGGCCACTCGGCTATGAGCGGCTGGCCGGTCCAGCCGTTGCCGGACCAGAACGCCCCGTCCGAGGCCATGAGCGAGCCCGTGGCGTGGGTCCAGTGCGAGCCGAACTTATGCTGCGTCATCTGCGCCGTGCCATAGGCCGCGCCGTCGCGCAGGTTGTTGCCGCGGAAGGTCACGACGCCCGGTATCTGGGCGTACTCCTCCGCGGGGCCGAAATATATGCCCGTGTCGTCGGCGTACTCCTCCCCCTCGGCCAGTCGCGCGCCGTCCACCTCTATGGCGGTGGAGAGCAGGTAGTTGGCCGGGTTCGTCGCGTCCGTAGCATAGGGCTCGAAGGGCTCCGGCGTCGGATCTGGCGTCGGCTCCGGCGTGTTCACCGGCGTGGGCAGGGCGCTCTCCGCGGGCTCCGGGCCGTCCGGCTCCACCAGGCCCTGGCCCGGCGTCCCCGCCGGCGCGCTGTCCGGGTCGAAGGAGGCGTGCTTGTATACAATAAACATAAGGAGGATGGTCAGCGCCGCGAGCAGCAGCCCCAGCAGCGCGTTGAGCGCGCCCGGGCGGCGGGCGGAACCCTCTTTCTTTTTCCCAGTAGGCATCTTAACACCCCGGTTTAATTAAATATGCGTCATTCGGTGAAGTGGACGTGGCTGTTTATGTGGTCTATGCAGAAGCAGTGCACGCCCTTGCACCTGGAGCAGTAGCGGAACTCGAGGTCCGGATAGTCCGTGTCCGTGCGGCCGCAGACCTCGCATTTGCGGGTGTAATTGCGGGTCTTCTGCTCGTACTTTATCTTGCGCACCTCGCGCTGGAAGTTGACCGTCTTCTTCCTCCGGCTCCGGCCCGCGGGCATGACGGAGTAGAAAAGGGTGTCCCCGCAGAAGAGGAAGTAGTTGAGTATGGCCACGAGGGGCAGGAAGCTCATCATGCCCATGCCCGCGCCGAAGCCGCGCAGTATGGCGTAGAGGAAGTACGCCGCGTCCACCAGGGCAAGCCACTTCATCTTGACGGGTATGAAGTAGAAGAGCAGCACCCTCGTGTCGGGGAAAAGGGTGGCGAAGGCGAAGAACATGCTGAGGTTGATGTAGGTCGAGCTCATGAAGCGCGTCCGCCCGTCCACGAAGTACGCGATAAAGCCGTAAGCCACGGTAAGCAGCATACCCATCGCGTAGTATATCGTGAAGCGCCCCGGCCCCCACTGCCTCTCGAGCGTGGAGCCCACGAAGTAGTAGAAGTACATGAAGAGGAAGAGCGAGATTATGGAAAAGCTCTCCGGGATGAAGATGAAGGTGACGAGCCTCCACACCTGGCCGCGCAGCACCGCGCGCGCGTCGAAGGCGAGGTAGCTCACGAGCATATTCGTAGTGTCCATCGCACTGAGCAGCCAGACGAGCGCCGTGCCGAAGACAATGTAGAGCATGAAGTTGTCTATCCCAAAGCGCGGGTGCCTGTAGCAGAACAAATCCACCCGTTTCATAAAGCCGCGCATCAGCAGCCCTCCCATAGCGGTATTACGGTGCGTACTATATTATCACAACCCGGCGGCAAATTCCAGAGCAATTTGTGAAGCCCGGCGTAAGCCTTGCGTATTCCCGGGCCGCGTGATATAATTTCCGGGCATTCAGGACTGGAGACGATAATTATGCCCTTTACGGAAGAAACGCTCGACTTTATGGCCCTCAACCGCGTCATGAACTCGCGCGAATGGTTCCATGAACACCATGACGAATATGAGCGGCTGGTTGTTTCGCCCCTCGCGGAGCTTGTAGAGGCGGTCGCGCCCGGCCTGCTCAAGATCGACCCCTCCCTCACCATTTCGCCCAAGGTGGGCAAGAGCATTTCGCGCATCTGGCGCGACACGCGCCGCGGCCCGGAGCTGCCGCTCTACCGCGACGTCATGTGGTTCGACATAAGGCGCGACAAGCGCCTGGGCTACCCCGGCTTCTGGTTCGAGTTCTCGCCCAGGGCGCTGCGCTGGGGCTGCGGCTGGTACCAGACCGAGCCCGCCACGGTCGAGTGCGCCCGCGGGCTCATACGCGCCGGCGATCCCGGCTGGCTCGCCGCCCTGGCCGCCTTCGAGGGACAGAGGGTTTTCTCGCTCGAGGACACAAAGTATAAGCGCACGCGGAACCCGGACGCGCCCGGGAACGTCAGGGAATGGCTCGACCAGCGCAGCTACTGCCTCGTCCACAACGAGGCGGAAACCAGCGCGCTCTACAGCGAGGGCCTCGCGCGCCGGCTCGTGCGCGACTTCGGGAGGATAGCGCCGGTATACGGCTTCTTTCTGAAGGCCGCCGGCCTCGCGCGCTTAAAAGAGCATGTTAATTGACCGTCCGGGCCGCCGCGGCAAGCATATTTACTTGATTTTTTCATAAATTTAGTGTAGAGTAAGCAGACGGTCTTTATTCCGGATTGGAGGCTAGAATTTTGTCCGAGCCCAAAAAGCAAAATTACCTCTTCGGCGCGGCTATACTGGCCGCCGGCGTGGTCGTCATGAAGATACTCGGCGCCATCTACAAGATACCGCTGGGCAACATCCTCGGCGACACCGGCTACGCCTATTTCCTCTGCGCCTACAACATATACGGCGTCTTCCTCACGCTGGCCACCGCCGGCCTGCCCGTCGCGCTCTCGCGCATGATAGCCGAGGCCAACACCATGGGCCGCCCCAACCAGGTGCGGCGCATCTTCTCCGTCGCCTGGCGGACCTTCTTCGCCATCGGCCTCGTCTGCACGGCCGTAATGGCGCTCTTCCCGGGCCAGCTTGCCGCCGCGCTCAACAACCCCCGCGCCGAGCCCAGCATCCTCGCGCTGAGCCCCGCCGTGCTGCTCGTCTGCCTCACCAGCGCCTACCGCGGCTACTGCCAGGGGCACGAGAACATGACCCCGACCACCGTGGGCCAGGTGCTCGAGGTGCTGGCCAAGGTCGTCGCCGGGCTCGCGCTCGCCTGGTACCTGACGGGCGCGGGGCAAAGCCTGGACATAGCCTCCGCGGGCGCCATCTTCGGGGTCACGATAGGCTCCCTCGCCGCGCTCATCTACATGTTCGCCGTCAAGCGCAAGTACTACGGCTCCGGCCGCGAGGGCTCGGATAAGCCTGAGAGCCGCGCAAGCGTCCTGCGCACGCTGCTGCGCATAGGCATACCGATAACCCTCGGCTCGAGCGTGCTCTCGCTCATAAACCTGCTGGATTCCGGCCTGTGCATGGGCAGGCTGCAGGACGCCGCGGGCTTCACCGAGCTCGCCGCGACCGAGCTCTACGGCGTCTACGGCAAGGCGCAGACGCTCTACAACCTCCCCGCGAGCTTCATAACCCCGCTGACCATCTCCGTCGTGCCGGCGATAAGCGCGGCCATGGCGATGCGCCGTCGCTCCGACGCCAGCCGCATCGCGGAAAACTCCATGCGCATAGCCGTCGTCCTCGCCCTGCCCATGGGCGTGGGCCTCTCCGTGCTGGCCGGGCCCATCATGAACACCATCTACCCGGGCAGCAACGAAATGGGCCCCGAGCTCCTGACCATAATGGGCGCGGCGAGCTTCTTTGTCTGCATGGCCCTGATGATGAACGCGATACTCCAGGCCGGCGGCAACGAGAAGTACCCCATCTACTCCATGATAGCCGGCGGCATAGTAAAGATAGCCGTCAACTGGTTCCTCGTCGCCGACCCCGGGATAAACATACTCGGCGCGCCCATAGGCACCCTCGCCTGCTACGCGGTGATGTGCTGCATGAACTTCTACTTCCTCTGCCGCCACCTGCCTGAAAAGCCCAGCCTCGGGCGCATAATGCTCCGTCCCATGGCGGCCAGCGCCGTAATGGGCGTCTCGGCCTGGGCGGTCTACGGCCTCGCCGGGCGCTTCCTCGGCGCCGGGCGCATGGGCGTCGCCCTCGCCATGCTCGCTGCCATCGGCATCGCGGTTATCGTCTATCTCGTCCTCGTCGTGGCCCTGAGGGCCATCACTCTTGAGGATATGAAGCTCATACCCAAGGGCGAGAAGCTGGCGCGTATACTGCATATCAAATAACTGTGAGGGATAAAGATGGTTGACTGGGAATTCAAGGACAAATACGGCCTCGACGATTTCATCCGCATCATCGACGTGCTCCGCGCCCCGGGCGGCTGCCCCTGGGACATAAAGCAGACCCACGAGAGCCTCAAGCACAACGTGGTGGAGGAGGCCTGGGAGGTAGTGGACGCCATAGACGAAGGCAGCGCGGACCATCTGCGCGAGGAGCTCGGCGACCTTTTGATGCAGGTCATCTTCCACGCGGCGATAGAAAGGGAAAAGGGCGGCTTCACGCTTGACGACGTCGCCGACGAGGCCGTCAAGAAGCTCGTCCACCGCCACCCCCACGTCTTCGCCTCCGTCAAGGCGGACACGCCCGAGGAAGTGCTTGCAAACTGGGACGCCATAAAGCGCGCCGACCGCGGGCAGAAGAGCGCCGCCTCCGTCATGGACGGCATACCGAAGGGCCTGCCCGGCCTGATGCGCTCGGAGAAGATACAGTCCAAGGCCGCCAAATACGGCTTCGACTGGCCGGACGTCTCCGGCGCCATGGACAAGCTCCGCGAGGAGGTCGGCGAGCTCCAGCAGGGTATAGACGCCGGGGATATAGAGAATATTAAAGAGGAGATTGGCGACACGCTCTTCTCCGTCGTCAACACCGCGCGCTTCTTCAAGCTCGACAGCGAGGAGTGTATGCACGCCGCCTGCGCCAAGTTCATCCGCCGCTTCCGCTACCTCGAGGAGGGCGCGGCCGGGCTCGGCCTCAAGCTGGAGGACATGACCCTCGGCCAGATGGAGCGCATATACCAGCAGGCGCGCCATGAGCTGGAGGGCAAGGAGCCCTTCCCCGTGGACATCCCGTGAGTAAAGCAACCCGCGAAAACCGCCGCGGGTTCATAATACACCCCTAATCAGTATCAGGAGGAAACACAAATGAACAAGACTGAACTCATTTCCGCCGTCGCCGAGAAGGCCGGCCTGAGCAAGAAGGACAGCGAGAAGGCGGTCAACGCCGCTTTTGAAGCCCTCACCGACGCCCTCGTCGCCGGCGAGAAGGTCTCCCTCGTGGGCTTTGGCAGCTTCGACGTCAAGCTCCGCGGCGAGCGCAGCGGCCGCAACCCGGCCACCGGCGAGGAAATCACCATCCCCGCCTCCCGCACCCCCGTCTTCAAGGCCGGCAAGGCCCTCAAGGACGCCGTTGCGAAATAAATATTTACGGCAAAACCCGGCCAGCGTTCAGCTGGCCGGGTTTTTATCTTGCGCCTTTTACGCCATGGTGATGCTGCGGTATACCCGGAGCAGGGTCTCGCCCGCGGCGGGCTCGGCGGCGGGACAGTAGATGTACTCGACTATGCCCCGGCCGCTGCCGGACTGCTCAAACCAGCGGCAGAGCTCCCAGAAGCCGTCCCTCTCGTAGATCCCGCCGTTTACGGGCAGGCTTTTGCCGTCGCCGAAGGAGGCCGCATACCACTCCGCATACTCGGCGGCGCCCATGGCCGTGACCTCGAGGTACGCCCCGCCCTCCTGCGCGGCGAGGCGCCAGCTTCCGCCCTCCGAGCTGAGGATATAGCCGCTCTCGGGTATGAGCGCGCCCCAGACCTCGTTATTATAACGCGAGGCCGGGACGCTGACGGCTTCGCCGTCTCCGTACACCGTCCAGACGGCGCGGTCTATGTCGTGCTCGTCCTCTATCCCCTCGTCCTCTATCCAGCGGAGCGCCCCGGTGCTTATATCCCCGTAGAGGGCCTCGAACTCGTCGAGCGCCGCGTCGTAAATCACGTCGTCCTCGCCGCTGTACTGGTCGTGGAGCACGATGGCGACCCGCTCCACCGCCGCCTCGGCCCCGCCGTCCGGCCTGCCGCGCAGCCCGCCCGAGGGGGCGTAGCCGTCCGGGGCCACGTCGAGCAGGTAGCACGCCTCATAGCCGTAGGTGTCGAGCCTTTTGCCCTGTATCACCCCGCCAAAGCTGCTGACGGGCACGCCGCTGACGCCCAGGCCGCTGTATTCGCCCACGGCCGAGGCTTCGCCGCCCTCCGGCGTCGTATATCCTATCTCCATCTCCTCGGGCGGCCTCGCCGCGCCGAGCACGGCGTCGGCCGCGCGCCAGGCCGGGTCCCGGCCCTCCGGCGCCTGCCGGGACAGGGGCGTCCCGGACGCCGGAGCCGTTTCCGCCGCCGGATTGGCCGCACAGCCGGCTATAAGCGCGGCGCAGAGCAGCGCCGCCAGCACGCTGACATACTTCTTCGGACGCTTCATCTTAGCTACCTCCTTAATCCTGTTTTTTGCCCCGCCGCCGAAGGAAAGGGACGCGCCCAGCGGCTGCCGCCCGCCCGAGGCCATGTCCAGGAGCGCCTGGGCGTAGTCCGCGCGCGAGCCCTCGCCCAGCATGGCGATGGCCGCCTCGTCGCAGCTCGTCTCCATGTCCCGCATGGCCAGGGTCCAGGCCAGCCAGACGAGCGGGTTGAACCAGTGCAGGCTCAAAGCGGCGAACGCTATGGGCTTGACGGCCTGGTCGCCCCGCCTTATGTGGCAGCGCTCGTGGGCAAGGACGCAGTCCCTCTCGCGCCCGCGCAGCCCTTCGGGGACGTATATCCTCGGGCGCAGCAGGCCCGCCGCAAAGGCCATCCCGCCGGGCGCGGCGTACACCCGGCCCTCCACGCGCCTCGCCCCGCGCAGCGCGAGCAGCACGCGGATATACCTCGCCGCCGCCCAGATGATAAGCGCCGCGCAGCCCGCGAGCCAGACCGCCGCGGCGATTTCCATCGCGCCCGCGCCCGCGGCGGCCCCCGCCGGCGCCTCCGGCGCAAAGGCTCCGCCGGAGCTTATAAACTCCGTCGCGGGCAGGCCCGCGTCCGGCCGCGGCGCATAGCGCACCGCCGTCAGCCCCGAGGCGGCCTCCGCCTCGGCCCCCGTCAGCTTCAGCGGCGAAAACGCCCAGGCGAAGGAAACGGGGCAGAGCAGCCGGAAGAGCACCACCGACCAGAGCGCGTAGGAAAAGCGCCTCGGCGCGCGGCGCAGCGCAAGGCGCGCCGCAAGCACGGCGAGTATCGCCCAGCAGGCCGTAAGGCTCATGTTGAGTACCGTTCCGAACAGTTGCGTCATAGCGCGCCTCCTTTGGTTTACTTATTGTCGACTCCGACTATAGTCTACACCATGTAGTCTCATTTGTCAATAGCCCTGTCAATATTTCTCCCCGGGCGCGCGGCGTCTTGCGCTGCGCCGCGCCGCTGTGCTACAATATGCGAAGGAGGCGATAAAATGAAGGACTTTGAGAAAACCTGCCCGATAGCCGTGGTCCAGGCGGCCCCGGTGATGTTCGACGCCGCGGCCTGCGCCGCCAAGGCGCTCAGGCTCATGGAAGAGGCGGCGGGGCGCGGCGCGAAGCTCATAGTTTTCCCCGAGCTCTTCATCCCCGGCTATCCCTACGGCCTGACCTTCGGCTTCAGCGTCGGGCGGAGGGACGAGAGGCAGAGGTCGGACTGGGCGCGCTACGCCGCCAACTCCATACTCGTGCCGGGGCCGGAGACGGACGCGCTGTGCGCGAAGGCGGCGGAGCTTGGCGTCTGGCTCAGCATAGGCGTTTCGGAGCGCGACGCCGTGACGGGCACGCTCTACAACTCCAACGTCTTTATAAGCCCCGAGGGGAAGCTGCACTCCTGCCACCGCAAGCTCAAGCCCACGGGCGCGGAGCGCGTGGTCTGGGGCGACGCCGACCGGGCCTTCTTCCCCGTCGCGGAGACGCCCTGGGGCGTGATGGGCAGCATGATCTGCTGGGAGAGCTATATGCCCCTGGCCCGCGCCGCCCTCTATCAGAAGGGCGTGACGCTCTATATTTCGCCGAACACCAACGACAACGAGGAGTGGCAGGCTACGATAAGGCACATAGCCCTCGAGGGCCGCTGCTACTTCATAAACTGCGACATGTACTTCACCCGGGACATGTACCCGGGCTGGCTGCACGCGCCGGAGGAGGTGGCCAAGCTCCCGGACAGGGTCTGCCGCGGCGGGAGCTGCATAGTCGGGCCCGACGGCCACTACGTCACCGAGCCGCTCTGGGACCGCGAGGGCATAATCTACGCCACTCTCGGCATGGACGCCGTGGCCGCGAGCCGGATGGAGTTCGACCCCTGCGGCCACTACGCGCGGCCCGACGTGCTCAGGCTCGAGGTCAAGGACATATAGGAGGGATAACATGCCTTTTAAATTCAACGCGACGCGCTACCGCGCCCCGTCCGCCAGGCGCTGCGTCTTTGCGACGCGCGGCATGGTCTGCTCAAGCCAGCCGCTCGCGGCCCAGGCGGGGCTGGACATACTCCGCCGCGGCGGAAACGCGGTAGACGCCGCCGTGGCCGCCGCCGCCGTGCTGAGCGTGGTCGAGCCCACGTCCAACGGCCTGGGCGGCGACGCCTTCGCGCAGATATGGTCCGGAGGGCGGCTCTACGGCCTGAACAGCTCCGGCCCCGCCCCCGCCCTCGCCGACGCCGCCTTCCTGCGCGAAAAGTTCGGCTCCGTGCCAGCCGAGGGCTGGTACGCCGTGAACGTGCCCGGCATCCCCGCCGCCTGGGCCGAGGCGAGCCGCCGCTTCGGCCGGCTGCCCTTCGCCGAGCTGCTGACGCACGCGATAAACTACGCCGAGGGCGGCTACCCCGTCGCCCCCGTGGTCTCGCAGCTCTGGGCCTCGGATTTCAGGCGCTTTTCCCAGTACAAGTACGAGGAAATCTTCAGCCCCTGGTTCGGCGCCTTCACCGTGAAGGGCCATGCGCCCGCCGCGGGCGAGGTCATACGCCTGCCCGAGCTGGCCGAGAGCCTGCGCTCCATCGCGGCCACGGGCGCGGAGAGCTTCTACCGCGGCGAGCTGGCCCGGAAAATAGACGGGTGGTCGCGCGCCACGGGCGGCTGGCTCCGCTATGACGACCTCGCCGCCTTCCGGCCCGAGTGGGTGGAGCCGATCGGCGTGGACTACCGCGGCTGCACGGTCTGGGAGCTGCCTCCGAATGGGCACGGCCTGGTAGTGCTGGAGGCGCTGGGCATACTGGCCGGCATGCCCCGCCTCGACGGCTCCGCCGGGAGCGTCCACCGCGCCATCGAGGCGATGAAGCTCGCCTACGCCGACGGCAAGCGCTACATAGCCGAGCGCGGCGCGATGGAGTTCGCGCCCGAGGCCTTCCTGGACGCCGGCTATCTAGCCTCCAGGCGCGCCCTTATCGGCAAGGAGGCGCTCATGCCCGAGCCCGGCTCGCCGGACTGCGGCGGCACCGTCTACTTCTGCACCGCCGACAGCGAGGGGAACATGGTCAGCTGGATACAGTCCAACTACCAGAACTTCGGCTCCGGCGTGGTGGTGCCCGGCACGGGCATAGCCCTGCACGACCGCGGCTGCAACTTCAGCCTCGACCCGGCGAGCCCCAACTGCATGGCCCCCGGCAAGCGGCCCTACCACACGATAATCCCCGGCTTCCTCACGAAGGAGGGCCGGCCCCTCGTCCCCTTCGGCGTCATGGGCGCGTTTATGCAGCCGCAGGGCCACGTCCAGGTCATGATAAACCTGCTCGACCTGGGCATGAACCCGCAGGAGGCCCTGGACATGCCGCGCTGGCAGTGGACGGGCGGGAAGGACATAGAGCTCGAGCCGGCCTTCGACCCGGGCGCCGCGGAGAGCCTCGGCAGGCGCGGGCATATCCTCTCCACCGGCGACAGCATCAATTTCGGCCGCGGCCAGATCATACTCCGCGACGAGGACGGCGTCCTCTGCGGCGCTACCGAGCCGCGCGCCGACGGAGGCATAGCCGCATACTAAAGGCAAAATTCCGCCCCGGATCGCTCCGGGGCGGAATCTGTATTTTAAACGCCTCGCTGGGTTTCGCCGCCCGAAGGGCGGGCCATACCGGCGCTGGAACGGCTCCCGGGCCTTTTCAGGCCGGGTTAAAACAGGTGTACGTTCGCAATGACGGCGGAGAAGACGATAGAGACGGTCGAGCAGAGCTTTATAAGTATGTTCAGGCTCGGGCCCGAGGTGTCCTTGAAGGGGTCGCCGACCGTGTCGCCTATGACGCCGGCCTTGTGGCACTCGCTGCCCTTGCCGCCGTGGTGGCCGGACTCTATGTACTTCTTGGCGTTATCCCAGGCGCCGCCAGAGTTCGACATGAACACGGCCATGCCGAAGCCGCAGGTGGTGGTGCCGGCCAGCAGGCCCACGACGCCCTCCACGCCGAGGACCAGGCCCGTGGCTATGGGTACGACGACCGCCAGCAGGGCCGGCACGACCATGGCGCGGAGCGCGCCGGAGGTGCACAGGTCGACGCAGCGCTCATAGTCCGGCTCCGTTTCGCCCTCCATGATGCCCGCTATCTCGCGGAACTGGCGGCGGACCTCGACGACGATGTGCTGGGCCGCCTTCTGCACGGCGCTCATTGTCAGCGCGCCGAAGATGAAGACCAGCATGGTGCCGACGAAGAGGCCGACCAGCACGGCGGGGTTCGTGACCGAGAGGTCCATCGCGCCGCCAAGCGCCTTTTCGCCCACCTCGACGTAGCTCACCAGCAGCGCGAGGGCCGTGAGCGCGGCGGAGCCGATGGCGAAGCCCTTGCCCGTGGCGGCGGTGGTGTTGCCGAGGGAGTCGAGCGCGTCCGTGCGCTCGCGCACCTCTTCGCCCAGGCCGCTCATCTCCGCAATGCCGCCGGCGTTGTCGGCCACGGGGCCGTAGGCGTCTGTGGCCAGGGTGATGCCCAGGGTGGCGAGCATGCCTATGGCGGAGATGCCTATGCCGTAGAGGCCGTTATTGAAGCAGATCTCATACTCCGCGCTCGCCGTGGTCAGCGTGCCGCCGGAGGCTAGGAAGCTGACGATGACGGCGACGCCGACTATGAGTATGGGCGCGGCCGTGCTTATCATGCCGAGGGAGATGCCGCCGATTATGGTCGTGGCCGCGCCGGTCTCCGTCGCGTCGGCGAGGTTCTGCGTCGGCTTATAGGTGTCGGAGGTGTAGTACTCCGTGACGTAGCCGATGGCGCAGCCGGCGGCGAGGCCGCAGAATATGGAGACGAGGATGCCTATCCAGCTGGCGCCCTCGACGTCGTGCATGACGTACCAGGTCAGCGGCACGCAGAGCACGGCGCAGAGCGCGGCGGCGAAATAAGTGCCCGTGCGCATACTCTTGAGCAGCTCGCGCTGGCTGGCCTTCTCGCCGGTCTTTATCATGAAAGAGCCGATGAGCGAGCAGACGACGCCTACGACCGCTATTGCGAGCGGGAGGAACATGCCGTTCCAGCCGTAGCCCGCGCTGGCGCCTATGGCGAAGGTGGCGAGGATGGAGCCGACATAGCTCTCATAGAGGTCGGCGCCCATGCCCGCGACGTCGCCGACGTTGTCGCCGACGTTGTCCGCTATAGTGGCGGGGTTGCGCGGGTCGTCCTCGGGTATGCCGGCCTCCACCTTGCCGACGAGGTCGGCGCCGACGTCGGCCGCCTTGGTGAATATGCCGCCGCCCACGCGCGCGAAGAGCGCGGCGCAGCTCGCGCCCATGCCGAACATGACCATCGTGTTGGCAATGGTGTCCGCGTCGCAGCCGAAGCCGTACTCAAGCACCAGGAACCAGACGGAGACGTCCAGTATACCCAGGCCGACAACTGTAAAGCCCATGACGGACCCGGAAGATATGGCGACACGCAGCCCGCGGTTGAGGCTCTCGTTCGCGGCGTTGGCGGTGCGCGCGTTCGCCGTCGTGGCTATGCGCATACCGACGAAGCCGGCCATGCACGAGTAAAAGCCGCCCGTCAGGAAGGCGAAGGGGACGAACTTGTTCACAAGCCCCTCGCCGTCTATCCACGGCACATAAGCCAGCACGGCAAGCACCGCGGCTATAACGATAAATATTATCGCCACGGTCTTGTACTGCCGCTTTAGATAGGCGTTCGCGCCTTTGCGTATCGCCGCGGCTATCTTCTGCATGAGCGGCGTGCCCTCGGAGAAGCTCCGCACGCGCTTTGCCTGAGTATAGGCGAAGAGCAGCGCCACAAGCGCGCCCACAACGCCCAGCCAAAACAGGTCCTTCATAGGTCTTATCACTCCCAGACTTCAGGTTCGGGCCGGGTTTCCCGGACCGTATTTTTATTTTACATGATTCATTCGCAAAAATCAACCAATGAGCACAAATTAGTTGATTGTTTTATAAAATTATTTATAGTTGTTGCACAAAACGTTTGTAACGTTTAGGATGTCCGAGGCAGCACGGACATCATTCGCCACAAATGCTTGCAATTCTTGAAATATCCAGTATAATTGTCTGGAGAAAAGTCAAGGAGTGACCGCAATGGGCAAACCCACGCTCCAGCAGGAGCTTGAAGGGCGCAGCCTGCGCCCCGTGTCCCCGCTGCTCTACCGCCTGCTCGCAAAGGTCGTGGTGCAGGGGATGCTTGTGAAAAAATATAACGCGCATTTCAGCTATGCCGACGACATCAGGCCGTACCTGGGCAAGAGCTATGTGGTGGTGTCGAACCACGCCTCGCGCATGGACTATGTGTTCACGGCCCCGGCCTTCCTGCCGGACAGCTTCAACTTTGTCGTGGGCTACAACGAGTTCTTCCGCAGCCATCTGGCGATGATACTGCGCCTGGCCCAGGTCGTGCCCAAGAAGAACTTTGTGCATCAGCCCTACTCGATAAGGCAGATTATAAAGATAATCCGCTCCGGCGGGCGCATAATCCTCCTGCCCGAGGGCATGAGCTCCATATCCGGCGCGAACCAGCCCTGCGCGCTGGGCAGCGGGCACCTGCTCAAGCACCTCGGCGTGCCCGTGCTCTACACCAAGATATCCGGCGGCTATCTCACCGCGCCGAAATACAACCTGGAAGACAGGATAGGCCGCGTGGACGTCGTCGCCGGCGTACTCTTTACCCCCGGGCAGCTCGAGGCCATGACCGCGGACGAGATACAGGCCGCCCTCGACGAAAAGCTCTACCACGACGATTACGAGTGGAACAAGACGGCGCGCGTGAAGTTCGACGCCAAGGGCCGCCTGGCGGAGAACATGCACCAGCTGCTCTTCCACTGCCCCAGGTGCGGGGCGGACCTGCAGATGGAGAGCTCCGGCGACACGATACGCTGCAAGGCCTGCGGGAATTCCGCGCACCTGAACGAGTACTACGACCTCATCCCCGACGGGGACAGCGTGGTCCCCGAGACGCCTCGCGCCTGGTTCGACCTGCAGCGCGAGCACGTCCGCGGCCTGGTCCGCCGGCCCGGCTACGCGCTCACGGAGCGCGTCCAGATAGGCTGCCTGCCGGAGCGCGAGTACCTGAAGGCCCAGGACACGAGCGAAATATGCGGCGAGGGCGAGCTCAGGCTCGACGCCGCGGGCCTGCACTTCACGGGCGTAAAGCGCGGCGGCGCCTACAGCTTCGACATACCTATCAAGCAGCTGCCCACCTACGGCATGTGCACCGACGTCTCCCGCTTCTACACCTTTGTCGGCGGCGAATTTACGGAGTTTTACCCCTCCGGCGACACGGCGGAGCTCTGGATGATGGCGACCGAGGAGATGCACCGCGCCCAGGGCGGGCTCTGGCAGGACTTCCCCTGGAAGGCGCGCGGGGGCGAATAAGCCCGTTTATTTAAAATAGGGGCGTATCTCCGCTTTGCCTGGCCCGGGACCGGCGCGGCTTACACAGCCGCCGCGCAGATATGCCTCAGCGCCGCACTTATGCCCGGCGGCATAGCCTTCCGCTCGCCCTATCTCCCCGTTTCCATAAAACGCCATCGGCGGTTAAGCAAAAACTTCCCGGGGCTTAAGCCTCGGGAAGTTCGTTTTTTATCCGGGTATTTGCGTCAGAGCCTGCGTATGAAACCGAGCAGGGCGCGGTTGAATTCCCTGGGGCGCTCCCAGTTGACGGCGTGGCCGCAGCCGGGCATCACCAGGCTCTCGCCCTTCGGGGCAAGGGCGGCCGCGGCCGCGGCGTGCTCCGGCGGCCAGAAGGGGCTCTCTCCCCCGGCGATAAAGAGCGCGGGGACGCTCAGGCCGGCGATGGCGGCGCGCCAGTCCGCGTCCGCGTGGTCCAGCAGGAGCGGCTTGGTGAGCTCGCGGTCGAACTTGGGATAGCCGCGGGCGTGGAGCGCGAGGTAGAGCTCAAGCCCCTTGTCCAGAGGCCTCCGCTCCGGCGCGGCCGGGGGCCGGTTGTCGAAGAAGGCCGGCCGCGTCTCCCGCGTCAGGCCGTACTGGCCGAAATCCCAGCCGTCGCCGTTAATTATCTTGGGCGTCTGGTCGGCGCTCACTACGCCGCGGAGCCGCCCGTCCCCGAACTGGGAGACGTAGGCCCAGGCCGCGCTCGCGCCCTGGGAATGGCCCACGAGCACGACGCCGTCCAGGCCGAGGGCCTCGAAGAGGGCGTGCACGTCCCGGCCGTGGCTGAGCATGTCCATGCCCTTGCGCGTGACCTCGCTCAGGCCGTGGCAGCGGCGGTCCAGCGCCACGGCGCGTATGCCCGCGCGGTTGAGCGCCTTCACGCTCTGGCACCAGCTTATCGCGGGGGCGCCGTAGCCCGCGAGCAGGACGGCGGTCAGGTCCCCGGCGCCGCTGTCAAAGTACGCGAGCTCGGCGCCGTCGTATGTCCTGAAGGTTTTCTTCTCCATTTTCATCCGGCTTGCCCCCTCCCGGCGCCGTCAGAAGTCCAGCGTGGCGAAATAGTCCTCGGGCGTCTCGGCGCGGCGGATGAGCCTGCCCTCCCCGTCCGGCATGAGCAGCACCTCGGCGCTCCTCAGCCGGCCGTTGTAGTTATAGCCCATGGCGCGGCCGTGCGCGCCGGTGTCGTGTATGACTAGCGTGTCGCCTATATTGACCTCGGGCAGCATACGGTCCACGGCGAACTTGTCGTTGTTCTCGCAGAGGGAGCCCGTCACGTCGTATAGGCGGCCGCACTCGGCCTCCTCCTTCCCCGCGACGGTTATATGGTGGTAGGCCCCGTACATGGCCGGGCGCATGAGGTCGCAGGCGGAGGCGTCCACGCCGACATAGTCCTTATATATGTGTTTCATATGCAGCACCTTTGTCACCAGGCAGCCGTAGGGCGCTAGCATGTAGCGGCCCATCTCGGTGAAAATCCTCACGCCGCCCATGCCCGCGGGGACAAGTATGTCGTCGAAGGCTCGCTTTACCCCCTCGCCTATCACGGCGATGTCGGGCATGGGCTCGCCCGGGCGGTAGGGTATGCCCACGCCGCCGGAGAGGTTTATGAAGTCTATGTCCGCGCCCGTCTCGCGGCGGAGCTCGACGGCCAGGCGGAAAAGCTGCGCGGCGAGCTCGGGGTAATAGGCCTCGCTTGTGGTGTTGGAGGCCAGGAAGGCGTGGATGCCGAAGCGCTTCGCCCCGGCGCCCTTGAGCATACGGAAGGCCTCGCCTATCTGCTCGCGCGTCATGCCGTACTTGGCCTCGCCGGGGTTGTCCATGATGCGGTTTGCAATCGAGAACTTCCCGCCCGGGTTGAAGCGGCAGCAGACGGTCTCCGGGATTGGGCCGACGTGTTCAATATAATAAGGTATGTGGCTGATATCGTCGAAATTGATGATGGCGCCGAGCTTGGCCGCGAGGGCGAACTCCTCGGCGGGGGTGTCGTTGGACGAGAACATTATCTCCTCGCCGCGTATGCCCAGCTTCTCGCAGAGCATCAGCTCGGTGAGGGAGGAGCAGTCCATACCGCAGCCCTCGGCCCTCAGGAGCTCCATGATGGCGGGGGTAGGCGTAGCCTTGACCGCAAAATACTCCCTGTAGCCCTTGTTCCAGGCGAAGGCGGCGTTCACGCGGCGGGCGTTTTCGGCTATGCCCCTGGCGTCGTAGAGGTGAAAAGGCGTGGGGAATTTTGCGCAAAGGGCGTCCAACTGCGCCTTATTTACAAACGGCAGCTTAGTATTCGTCATTTTTTAGCCCCCTAATACCGGGAATTCGGCGGGCAACCGCCTGTTTTAATTATAATATAAGGAAATTTGAAAATCAAACCGCTTTAAGCGAAAAAATGCTTTAATTCGTTTCGCAAAAATTGTATAATGTAATCAAGAGTCGGGCCGCTCCAGCAGCCGCCGGCAGAGGGAACGCGCCGCGGCGGCGCGCCGGAGGCTGCAATGCCCCGCAAGACAGGAGGCTATGCAAATGGATCAGAGAGAACTGGCAGGCAAATACGTCTCCAACGACGACGTGTGGCTGTTCAACACCGGCAGCGCACAGCGCGCATACGACGCCTTCGCCTGCAAATACATCCCGGAGCTCGGAATGCACCGCTTCGTAGTCTGGGCCCCCAACGCCCGCGAGGTGAGCGTCGTGGGCGACTTCAACGGCTGGGACGGCGCCGCCGCGCCCATGTACAAGCGTGAAGACGGCGTCTGGTGCGCCTTCCTGCCAAACGTAAAGAACGGCGACATCTACAAGTTCCGCGTCGTCGGCGCGGACGGCCGGGCCGTGCTCAAGGCCGACCCCTTCGCGCTCCACGCCGAGACCGGCCCGGCCACGGGCAGCAAGGTCTGGGACATCGAAGGCTACGAGTGGTCCGACGGCGAATACATGAGCGCCCGCCGCGGCTACGACGCCCTCCACTCGCCTATGAACATCTATGAAATGCACATGGGCTCCTGGCGCAAGCGCGACGACGAGGTCTTCCCCAACTACCGCGAGGTGGCCGACCAGCTCGCCGACTACTGCCGCAAGATGCGCTTCACCCACGTCGAGCTCATGCCCATAACGGAGTACCCCTTCGACGGCTCCTGGGGCTATCAGGTGACGGGTTACTTCGCGCCCACGAGCCGCTACGGCACGCCGCAGGACTTCATGTACTTTGTGGACAAGCTCCACAGCGCCGGGATAGGCGTCATCATGGACTTCGTGCCCGCGCACTTCCCCCGCGACGAGCACGGCCTGAGGCTCTTCGACGGCACGCCCTGCTTTGAGTGCAGCGAGACGCGCATGGCCGAGCACCCCGACTGGGGCACCATGATTTTCGACTACGGCAAGCCGCAGGTGCAGAGCTTCCTCATAAGCTCCGCCATGTTCTTCTTCGACAAGTACCACATCGACGGCATCCGCGTCGACGCCGTGAGCAGCATGCTCTATCTCGACTACGGCCGCCGCGGCGGCGAATGGACGCCGAACAAGGACGGCGGCAACATCAATTACGGCGCCGTGGACTTCCTGCGCAAGCTCAACTCCACGGTGCTGAGCGCCTACCCCGGCGCGGTCAGCATCGCCGAGGAGAGCACGGCCTTCCCGCTGGTCTCCCGCCCGCCCGACGTCGGCGGCCTCGGCTTCAGCTTCAAGTGGGACATGGGCTTCATGCACGACACCCTTGACTACATGGCCATGGACCCCTACTTCCGCTCCAACAACCACAACCGCCTGACCTTCTCCATGATGTACGCTTTCTCGGAGAACTTTGTGCTCGCCTTCTCCCACGACGAGGTCGTCCACGGCAAGGCCAGCATGCTCGGCAAGATGTGGGGCGATTACGACACGAAATTCGCCTCCCTGCGCGCGCTCTACGGCTACCAGTTCGCCCATCCCGGCAAAAAGCTGACCTTTATGGGCGGCGAATTCGGCCAGGTCATAGAGTGGAACTACACCCAGCAGCTGGATTGGGGCCTGATGGAGTACCCGTCGCACGACTCCATGCGCCGCTACTTCCGCGACCTGGGCCGCATATATGAGAGCACCCCCGCCCTCTGGCGGGTGGACGACGGCTGGGACGGCTTCCAGTGGCTGAACGTGGACGACGCCTCTCGCTCCTCCGTGGCCTTCATGCGCATGTCCCGCGGCTCCTACATAGTCTTCGCCGTGAACTTCACCCCCGTGAAGTACGACAACTTTGTGATAGGCCTGCCGAAGCCCGGCGTCCTGCGCGAGATCCTCAACTCCGACGACCCGAAGTACGGCGGCAAGGGCGTCTCCAACGGCCAGGAGATACGCGCCCACAAGCGCGCCTTCATGGACTTTGACTACTCCGCCGAGATAACCCTCCCGCCCATGAGCTGCGTCTTCTTCCGCTTCACCGCCACGAAGCCGGTGCCCGCGCGCAAGAAGGCGGCGCCCCAGAAGGCGGGCGCGCACAAGCCCAGGGCCAAGAAATAAGCCTTGGCGGATCCGTCCGGGGCGCGCGCCGCCCCGGAGGGCGCTTCGGCGCCGGAAGAGAAAGGATTTGATACATAATGAAACGCGAATTCCAGCAGGCCCTGGCCGAGAAGGGCCGCGACCGCCTGCCCAGCGTGCTGCTCGTAAGCGCCGAGTGCGCCCCCATCTCCAAGACCGGCGGCCTCGCCGACGTCGTCGGCACCCTGCCCAAGAGCCTCGCCGAGCTCGGCATAGACGCCCGGGTCATAACCCCCTACCACCGCTGCGTAAAGGACCGCTACGCCGGCCAGGTGGAGCACATGTTCAGCTTCAGCGTCGACCTCGGCTGGCGCAGCCAGTACGTCGGCATCGAGCGGCTGGTGCTCGACGGCGTCACCATCTACCTCGTAGACAACGAGTTCTATTTCGGCGACCGCATATACCGCGGCGGCGGGGCCGAGGGCGAGCAGTACGCCTTCTTCACCCGCGCCGTGCTCGACGCGATACCCAACCTCGGCTTCTTCCCCGACGTGCTCCACTGCAACGACTGGCACACGGCCATGATACCCGTGCTCCTGCGCACGCAGTACGGCAACTACGTCCACGGCCGCATGAAGACCCTGCTCACGATACACAACATCGCCTACCAGGGCAAGTTCGGCTTCGACTTCTTCCGCGACATGCTGCGCGTGGAGGACAAGTATTTCACAAGCGAGTTTATCGAGCTCAACGGCTGCGGCGCCTTCCTCAAGGGCGGCTGCGTCTTCGCCGACCGCCTGAGCACCGTCAGCCCGAGCTATGCCGAGGAGATCTGCACGCCCTACTACGGCGAGGGCCTTGACGGCATACTCAACGCCCGCCGCCACCAGCTCTCCGGCATCATAAACGGCATCGACACCAAGGCCTTCAACCCCTTCTCCGACCCGCTCATAGCCAAGAAGTTCGACAAGGGCCATCTGAAGGGCAAGCAGGTGTGCAAGGAGGCCCTGATGGCGGAGATGGGCCTGCGCGGCGGCGAGGGCGTCCCGCTCGTGGCCATGGTCACGCGCATGACCGGCCAGAAGGGCTTCGACCTTGTCGAGCGCGTGCTCGACGAGATGATGGGCTCCGACATCTGCTTCCTGCTACTCGGCACGGGCGACAGGAAGTACGAGGACTTCATGCGCGACGCCGAAACGCGCCACCGCGGCCGCCTCTGCTCCTACATAGGCTACAACGAGGAGCTCAGCCACCGTGTCTACGCCGGCGCCGACATGCTGCTCATGCCCAGCCGCTTCGAGCCCTGCGGCCTCTCGCAGATGATAGCCATGCGCTACGGCACGCTGCCCATAGTGCGCGAGACGGGCGGCCTGAAGGACACCGTCAAGCCCTACAACCAGTACACCGGCGAGGGCAACGGCTTCTCCTTCGCCAACTTCAACGCCCATGAGATGAAGGCCACGGTCGAGATGGCGGTCGACGTCTACCGCAACCATCCCGACGCCTGGCTCGCCCTCCAGCGCAGCGCCATGAGCGAGGATTTCAGCTTCGCGCGCTCCGCCGGGGACTACGCCCGTCTGTATATAGACATGCTGTGAGGGCCGCCTATGGGGAGAAAGAGAAAGACGATAGTGTATTTCGGCGGCGACGTCCGGGAGTACTGGACAGAGCGCGGGCTCGAGGCCTCCTATACCGGCCGCACCGCCGTCGTCGCCGAGGGCGAGGGTGACGAGATACGCGCCGAGGCCCCGGAGCCGGAGCGCGCCGGCGACGTCAAGGCCGGCTATAACGAGCTCGCCCGCTGCCTGGAGCTGGCCATGCGGCTCAATTCCGGCGCCGTTTCCCCGCTTTCCAGCGCGTACTTCCGCGCCGCGGCGGAGGTGAACTGGGCGCTGGAGGACGGCGACTGGCGCAGGCTGCCCGTCACCTTCCGCCGCGAGCTCACCGGCGGCCCGGGCTGCATAGTGCTCTGCGAGCTGCTGCGCCGGCTGCTGGACGACTGCCGCTCCTCCTGGGAGGAGGCCTGCGCAATAGTGCGCGACTGCTTCACCCTGCGCCTTGAGGCCCCGGCCGCCGACACACCTGTGCCCCTGGGCGCCGTCGCGGCGCTGCAGCAGCGCGACGCCACGCTGATAAAGGTTGTCAACGACCGGCTCTGCTCCCGGCTCTGGGACGCCTGGCCCGGGGACTGGCAGCGCATAGGCGAGTACGCCATAGTCCGCGACGACGAGGCCGACCTCACCATGCTCGCCGCCGCGCTCTGCTCGCGCGTATATTGTACAAAGGAGGAGCTGGCGGGGCCGCTGCGCGCGCTGTACACGCTTGAGCCGGCCAGGTTCGTCGAATTATGAGAGTTTCCGAACTTACACCCTTCATCACCCACGACCCGGCGAGGGAGCGCTTCCACTCCCCGATAGGCTCCGTGCCCACCGGCGCGCCGCTGCGCCTGGCCTTCTCCGACGGGCGGAGCGACGTAAAAAGCGCCGAGCTCATCCTGACCGGGGACGGCGGCTTTGAAAAGCGCTGGGATATGCGCCCCGAGGGCGGCGACTGGTGCGCGGAGATAAGCGCCCCGGACGAGCCCGCCGCGCTCTGGTACAACTTCCGCCTCACCCTCTCCGACGGGGCCGAACTCTGGCTCTCGGCCGCCTACGGCGGGCGCTTCGGCCAGCTCATGAGCACCCGGGGCGACGGCTTCCGCCTAACAGTCTACCGCCGCGGCTTCGCCACGCCCGAGTGGTTCCGCCGCAGTATAATGTATCAGATTTTCCCCGACCGCTTCGCCCGCGACGGGAGCGGCACAGCCCTGAACGGCGTCCGGCGGCATATAGCCATGGGCCGCCAGGTCAAATACCACGAGAGCTGGGACGAGAGCGTGGACTGGCAGCCGAACAGCGCCGAGGGCTTCTACTTCCCGCTCGACTTCTTCGGCGGCACCTTTAAGGGCATAGAGGAGCATCTCGACTATATAGCCTCTCTCGGCGTCGGCGTAATATACCTCAACCCCATTGTCGAGGCGCGCAGCAACCACCGCTACGACGCCGGCGACTACATGCAGCCCGACCAGATCCTCGGCACGCTCGAGGACTTTGAGAGCCTGTGCGCCGCGGCCAGGGAGCGCGGCATACATATCATGCTCGACGGCGTCTTCTCCCACACCGGCGCGGACAGCATATATTTCAACCGGGACAACCACTACCGCTCCGACGGGGCGTACAACGCCGGCCCCCGCAGCCCCTTCTACTCCTGGTACAGCTTCAGCAAGTGGCCGGAGGAGTATAAGTGCTGGTGGAACTTCCCCGACCTTCCGGAGGTGAACGAGCACGACCCCGTGTGGGAAAACCTCGTCATAACCGGCCCGGACAGCGTGGTCAAGACCTGGCTGCGCCGTGGCGCGGACGGCTGGAGGCTCGACGTGGCCGACGAGCTCCCCGACGACACGCTGGCCAAGATACGCGCCGCCGCCAAGGCCGAAAAGCCCGGCTCCGTCGTGCTCGGCGAGGTCTGGGAGGACGCGGTGACCAAATTCAGCTACGGCGCCAGGCGCAAATACGCCCTGGGCGACGCGCTGGACACCGTTATGAACTACCCCTTCAGGAACGCTGTGCTCGACTTCTTCTGCTTCCGCAGCGACGCCTGGGCGCTCAAGGGCTTCCTGATAGGCCAGAGGCTATATTACCCGCAGCCCATGTACTTCGCGCTTATGAACCTGCTCTCCTCCCACGACGTGGAGAGGGCGCGCACCGCCCTGGCCACGCGCCTGGACGCGCGCAGCATGTCCCGCGAGCAGCAGGCGCGCTTCATCGTCTCGGACAGCCAGGACGAGCGCGGCGCGGCCATGCAGCGCCTCGCCGCCCTCGTGCAGTTCGCCGCCCCGCGCGTGCCCAGCGTCTATTACGGAGACGAGACAGGCATGAACGGTATGCTCGACCCCTTTAACCGCGCCCCGTTCAGCGCCGGCGCGCGCCCGCTGGTGGACTGGTACCGCGCGCTCGGCGCGGCGAGGAAGGGCAGCGACGCCCTCTCCGTGGGCTCCGCCGCCTTCACCGCGCCCAACCCCGACGTGCTGTGCATACTCCGCTGCGTCACCGGCGGCCGGGACGCCCTCGGCGAAGAGGCCGAAGACGGCGCCTACCTCGCCGTTGTGAACCGCGCCGCCGGGAAGCGCGAGGTTGTCTGCGACCTCTGGCTGGACAACGCCGGCCTCACCGGCGCCGAGCTCGATGCGCTCCGCCGCGCGGGCTACTCGCGCGGCGAGTGCGTGCTCACGGGCGAGGAAATCACCGTGGCCCAGGGCCTTGTCAAGCTGAGCCTGCCTCCCGAGAGCGGCTTCCTCTTCAAGCTGGGCTGAAAAAAGCAAATAAACAAGCCGCCCGGCGGGCGGCTTGTTCCTATCTCAGCGCTCAGGCATGGGCGGATATTCCTCCATAATCACCCGGCCGAAGCAGCAGACGGGCCGCCCCTCGGACGCAGGCAGGATGATGTCCCTCTCCGCCATGGCGCGGTTGAGCGTAAGCAGGCAGGCGTTGCCCGCCCAGTCCTCGCAGTACTGCCGTATAACGGCGCTGCGGCCGTCGAAGAGCAGCGCCACGTCGCCGTCGGAAAGCGCGCCCACCCGCTCGAGATAGACTATATCCCCGGGCCTGAAATACGGCTCGCACTCCCGGTCCTTTATGCGCAAGGCGAAATCGGCGCGGCAGTATCCGCCGTCCGGTACGCTCTTCCTCATCTGTTTCACCTCGCAGCAATGTTACCATCGCGCTTTTCCCATGTCAAGTTCGCACATGAAAGTTGAACTTCCGGGCAAGTTAGTGTACAATATATTCAGATCTATTCCGGAGGTGCTTTATGAACGAAGCATATGAAAACCTGCTCACGCGCCGCAGCGTGAGGAAATACAAAGCAGAGCAGATAAGCGACGAAGAGCTCGCCGCCGTGCTGAAGGCCGGCATGTACGCCCCGACCGCCATGGGCAAGCAGAGCCCGCTCATGGTGGCCGTGCAGGACAAGGAGGACGTAGCCCGCCTGAGCGCCATGAACGGCGAAATCGCCGGCCGCGACGGCGATTGCTTCTACGGCGCGCCCACCGTCATCGTCGTCTTCGCCCAGGCCGGCAACCGCAACGGCGTGCAGGACGCCTCCCTCGTCATGGGCAACCTGATGAACGCCGCGCACGCGCTGGGCCTCGGCTCCTGCTGGGTCAACCGCGCCTACGAGACCTTTGAGACCCCCGAGGGCCGCGAGCTCCTGGCCAAATGGGGCGTCGAGGGCGACTGGATCGGCGTCGGCAACTGCATACTCGGCTATCCCGACTGCGAGCCGCCCGTCCCGGCCGCGCGCAAAGAGGGCTACTACAAAATAATCAAGTAAACGAGCTGGAAGCGCCGCACGAAAAGTGCGGCGCTTCCATTGTCAAGCCTGGGGCGCGGCGCCCTCCCCGGCCTTCGCCTGGGACAGCCCGACGCGCTTTTTCCACCTGTGGAAGAAGACGGCGAAGCAGATTATGTTCGCCATCGCGGTCACGGCCCAGCTTATGGGGTACGAGAGGTACAGCGTGCTGAGCGAGCGGTCCATGGCGAAAACGGTGTAAATCCAGATTATGCGCAGCCCGCAGGCGCCGAGGAAGCTCGTCACCGTCGGCGTAACGCTCGGGCCCAGGCCGCGTATGGAGCCGCAGACCACGTCCATAACGCCGTCCAGGAAGTAGGTCATGCAGATAATCCTGAGCCTGATGAGGCCGTAGGAGACGACGCCTTCGCTCGGGGAATATATGTGCAGCAGCGGCGTGCCCAGCAGCGTCGCCGCGCCGCCCAGGGCGAGGCCGGTAACCGTGACGAAGAGCAGGTTCCAGCCGAGTATGGGCAGTATGCGCCCGGCCTTGTGCGCGCCGGCGTTCTGGCTGGTAAAGGTCAGCGAGGCCTGGTAGAAGGCCTGCATGGCCGTAAAGACGAAGCCCTCAATATTGCTGGAGGCCGTGTTTCCGGCGACGAGGACCGAGTCGTCGAAGGAGTTCACCGCCGACTGGACGAGCACGTTGGAGATGTTGAAGACCGTGCTCTGCAGCCCCACGGCGAGGCCCACGCGCAGTATGCGGAAGAGCTTCTGGCGCTCTATGCGCAGCTCGCGCAGCTCCAGGCGGCAGGCCGTGCCGCTGCGCATGAGGCAGCGTATGGTCAGCACGGCGGATATCACCTGGCTCATGACCGTGCCTATTGCGACGCCCGCCACGCCCAGGTGGCAGACAATGACGAAAAAGAGGTTGAAGAAAACGTTCACCACCCCGCCGCAGAAGAGGTAGATAAGCGGGCGGCGGGTGTCGCCTATCGCGCGGAGTATCCCCGCGCCGAAGTCGTAGAGCATGAGCGCCGGCATACCCAGGAAGACTATGCGCATATAGAGCACGGCCTGGCCGATGACGTCGCTGGTCGTACCCATGAGCGCGAGCATGGGCCGCGCGAGCAGAAGGCCTATGAACACCATGGCCACGCCCAGGACGGTGGCCATAAATATCGCCGTATGCACCGTCTCATGCACGTCCTTCCAGGCCCTCATGCCGAAGTACTGCGCCACGACGACGCTGCCTCCGGCGGACACGCCGAGGAAGAGGTTGACTATGAGGTTGTTGAGCGAGCTCGTGGAGCCGACGGCCGCCATGGCCTGGTCCCCGGCGAACTGGCCCACGACAATGATGTCCGCCGCGTTGAAGAGGAGCTGCAATATGCCGGAGAGCATGAGCGGTATGGCGAATACCAGCAGCTTGCCCGCGAGCGGGCCGGAACACATATCTATCGTCAGGTCTTTTTTCATCTTTCCACCTCGAAAAAGCGGCCGCCGGGCGCGCGGCGCGCCGCATCTATCGCGCAAGGACGCATTATATCACTGGCCCGGAAAAATGCAACCGCTTTTTTCTCATCCCTGGCCATAAACCAATAAAAAAGGACACATGGGCAGTTTCGCTCATGTGTCCGTATATTTGCCGCGGCTTTTCCTCTCCTTGCGGCGCTGCTTTTTGGCGTAGCAGCGCTCGCAGAGCCGGCCGTGGTGGTGCAGGGGCAGGGGCCGGCCGCAGATGTCGCAGAAGCGGATGTTGTTTTTCAGCCTGTGCAGAAGTATCTCGTTTATCTCCTCCGCCACACGGGCGCGGCGCTCCTCCAGCGCGTCGATGTCCACGGCGCAGTCGAAGGCCTTTGCGAAGGAGAAGTAGAGGTCGAGCTTGCGGTAGTACTGCTCCAGCTCGGGCAGCGTCGGCTGCTCGCTTGCGAGCGCGGGCAGCTCTATCTCCTCCCCCGCCTGCCAGCGCCGCAGGAGCTGGAAGAAGAGCTCGCGCAGGGCGTCCTCCGTCTCGTCGAAGGGGATGTTCGCCGCGCGCAGCTCCTGCTCCTTGGCGAGCGTGAAGCCCTGCTCGCGCAGCTTGCTTATCAGCGTGATATAGCGCGTGATGTCGAGCTTCCTGTAGGGCTCTGCGGTGGGCATACGGTTCCACTCCGTGAGCACCTCCAGCAGGTCGAAGTCCACCTTCAGCACCAGGTCGGAAAAGCCGGCCACGGCGTACTGTATCGGCGGCACAACGGCCTCCAGCCCGGCGCGTATGAGCTCCAGGTTCTCCGTCGCGCCGACGTAGCCCCGCGGGTACATGCCCCGCCGCCCGGCGCGCCCGGCTATCTGCTTTATCTCCTCGCTCTTGAGCGCCCGGCGCTCGACGCCGTCGTACTTCTCCGTCTCCATGAAGATAATCCGCCTTATGGGCAGGTTTAGGCCCATGCCTATGGCGTCGGTGGAGACGACGTATTCCATGTCGCCGTTTAAAAAGCCCTCCATCTGCCGCCGGCGGGTGGCGTATGGCAGCGCGCCGTAGATTATCGCCGGCTCCTTGCCGCTCTGCCTCAAGTCCTCGGCCACGCTCAGCACGCCGACCTTTGAAAAGGTTATCAGCGCGTCGCCGGGCTGGACGTGCCGGTAGTCTGTCGTGCGGGCCATACAGACCAGCGGCGTGGAGCGCTCGTGCTCCACGAGCTCCCATGTGTCCTCGCAGCTCTCTATGAGCCGTATCAGTATATTCTTCGCCTCGGGCGCCGCGCACAGGTGCACCTCAGGGGCCAGCACGCCAAGTATCGCCCGCGTCCAGGCGTAGCCGCGCTGGGCGTCGGCTATCATCTGGCACTCGTCTATCACGGCGGCGTCGAAGCGCCGCTCCAGGTCGAGCTTCTCCGCCGTGGCCGCCAGGTGGGTATCGCCCTCGCGCACGTCCTCCTCCTCGCCCGTCGTGAGCGAGCAGTTGACCCCGCAGTCGAGCAGGGTCTCCTGGGCCTCGAGGGCGAGCAGGCGCAGCGGCGCGAGATACACCCCCGTCTCCGCGCGCATGAGCCGCTGGAAGCCCGCGTAGGTCTTGCCCGTGTTCGTGCCGCCTATGTGTATAACGAAGTGGCGGCGCATGGCCCGCGCGGCTGGGTACTCGTCCTTGGGGTTGAGCGCGATGAGCAGCTGCAGGCTGCTGCGTATGGCCTGGGGCACATACCAGACCGACCAGACCGCGCCCAGGCCGTCGGCCATAAGCTGGCGCTCCGGGAAGCCCGGCGCGGCCAGGAAGGCCGCGAGGTCGGCCTCCGGGTGCTGGGATTGGAACTCCTCGAGCACCCGCCCGGCGCAGCCGAGCAGCGCGCGGGCGTAGCCGCGCCTGACCCTGCCGGCCAGCTCGGTGCCCGCGTGAGCGCCCAGCCATCCGCCGGCGCGCAAAAAGTGCTTCATCAGCTCCGGCACCGCCGCGCTCCTGCCCCGTCCCTCCAGGGCCAGGAACTCCCCTATCCAGGCCGCGGCCTGGTTGTCGCGCGGCATGTTCCTGCCCGAGGCGGGCAGGCGGCGCAGTATCGCCGAGTGCCAATGCGCGGCGAGGGCGTCGGCCGGGCCGGCGGCGTGCGCCTCCTCCTCCCAGCTGTCGGCGAGCAGGGCCGCCGCCGTCTTGGCCCAGGCGTCCCTCTCGGCCGGCCGCTTGGCCTCCCCGCCCTGCGCGGCCTGGCCGCGCCGGGATGCGAACTCCGGCGTCCCCTCGGCGCGCAGCACGTCCGCCTTCTTCCACACGCGCAGCGCACCGGAGGAGCCGGGCGGGCGGAAATAACCGGGCTTTGGCAGGAGGGCGCGCATAAGCTCGTCCGTCCACCCCCGGCGCTTGAGCGTGGACGCGCCCCATGTACCGCTGTGTTTGGACATAGCTTTCACTCCTCCCTCCCGGCCCGGCCGAGCAGAGGTTAGTATACCTCAAAAATCATTTTTCTTCAACCGCCGTTTCCCGCGCCGCGCGCAAAAATCCCGCCAGCCCGAAGGCTGGCGGGAGCTATGCGCTGTGTCCGGGCGCCCGGCCGCGGGCCGGGGCGCCTCAGGGCTTGAAGCCGGGCCGGATCAGTACATCGCGCCCATGTCCGGGTTCGCCGGGGCGGCGGGGCCTTCTCCGGGATGTCCGCGACGAGGCTCTCGGTGGTGAGGACCATGGCGGAGACGCTCGCGGCGTTCTCAAGGGCGCTGCGGCAGACCTTGGTCGGGTCCACGATGCCCATTTCAATCATGTCGCCGTACTTGCCGTTCGCGGCGTCGTAGCCGTAGTTGGCGCTCTCGCCGCTGGCGACCTTCTCGAGGACGACGGCGCCCTCGACGCCGGCGTTGGCGGCGATCTGGACTATCGGGGCGAGCAGGGCCTTGGCGACGATGTCGGCGCCGGTCTTCTCGTCGCCGCTCAGGGTGGCGGCGAGCTTGGCCGCGGCCTTGCCGGCCATGACGTAGGCGCTGCCGCCGCCGGCCACTATGCCTTCCTCAACGGCGGCGCGGGTGGCGTTCAGGGCGTCCTCGATGCGGGGCTTCTTCTCCTTCATCTCGGTCTCGGTAGCCGCGCCGGCCTTGATGACGGCGACGCCGCCGGAGAGCTTGGCGAGGCGCTCCTGGAGCTTTTCCTTGTCGTAGTCGCTGGTGGTGACGGCGATCTGGTTGTTAATCTGGTGCACGCGGTCCTTTATCGCGGCGCTGTCGCCGGCGCCGTCGACGATGATGGTGTTCTCCTTGGTCACCTTGACCTGGCGGGCGCGGCCGAGGTCGGCGACGGTGGCTTCCTTCAGCTCCATGCCGAGCTCGGAGGAGATGACCTGGCCGCCGGTGAGGATGGCGATATCCTGCAGCATCTCCTTGCGGCGGTCGCCGAAGCCGGGGGCCTTGACGCAGACGCAGGTGAAGGTGCCGCGCAGCTTGTTGAGGCTGATGGTGGCAAGGGCCTCGCCCTCCACGTCCTCGGCGATGATCAGCAGCTTCTTGCCGGCCTGGACCAGCTGCTCCAGCAGGGGCAGGATGTCGGAGATCACGGAGATCTTCTTATCGGTGATGAGGATATAGGCGTCGTCGATGACAGCCTCCATCTTCTCGGTATCAGTGACCATATAGGGGGTGATGTAGCCACGGTCCAGCTGCATACCCTCCACCACCTCGGAGTAGGTCTCGGCAGTCTTGGACTCCTCCACGGTGATGACGCCGTCGTGGGAGACCTTCTCCATGGCCTCGGCGATCAGCTTGCCGATGACCTCGTCGCCGGAGGACACGGTGCCCACGCGG
>CALWYP010000013.1 GCA_944385795.1 uncultured Oscillospiraceae bacterium
AAGGGGGAGACAACATGGAAGAAATCAAAACCGCGCGGGCCCAGGCCAAGTTCGTCCGCATCGCTCCCCGCAAGATTCAGATAATCTGCGACATGATACGCGGCAAGGACGCCGCCTTCGCCGAGGCCCTCATGGCCAACACTCCGAAGGCCGGCTGCGAGCCCGTAATAAAGGTTCTCAAGAGCGCCGTCGCCAACGCCGAGAACAACTTTGAGATGGATCCCGAGAAGCTCTACGTGCAGCAGGCTTTCGTGGACGCCGGCCCCATCCTCAAGAGGGGCCAGCCGAGGGCTCACGGCCGCATGTACCGCATTAATAAGCGCACCAGCCACATCACTGTCGTCGTGGCTGAGAAGGAATAAGGAGGCGGGAACACATGGGACAGAAAGTAAATCCGCACGGCCTTCGTGTCGGCGTCATTAAGAACTGGGATTCCCGCTGGTACGCCAGGGACGAGAAGGTCGGCGACCTTATCGTTGAGGATTACGAAATCCGCAAGTACCTGAAAAAGACCCTGTACGGCGCTGGCGTTCCCAACATCGAGATTGAGCGCGACAGCAACAAGGTCCGCATCTTCATCCACTGCTCCAGGCCCGGCAAGGTCATCGGCAAGGGCGGCGCTGAGATCGAGCGCCTGCAGGCCTCCGTCGCCAGGATGATCGGCAAGCCCGTCGCCCTCTCCATCGTTGAGGTCCGCACCCCGGACACCAACGCCCAGCTCGTCGCCGAGAACATCGCCGACCAGCTTGAGCGCCGCATCGGCTTCCGCCGCGCGATGAAGAACGCGATCGGCCGCGCCATGCGCATGGGCGCCAAGGGCATCAAGGTCATGGTCGCCGGCCGTCTGGGCGGCGCCGAGATCGCCCGCAGCGAGTGCTACCACGAGGGCACCATCCCTCTGCAGACCCTCCGCGCCGACATCGACTACGGCTTTGCCGAGGCCGCCACTACCTACGGCCGCATCGGCGTCAAGGTCTGGATATACAAGGGCGAGGTCCTCAGCCAGACCCTCCGCACCACCCCGCGCACCATGGACATGTCCAAGCGTGACGATCGCCGCCGCGACCGCCGCGACGACCGCAGGGGCGGCGGCAGGGGCCGCCAGGGCGGCGGCTACAACCGCGACAACCGCGATAACCGCCAGGGCGGCTACAATCGCGACAACCGCCAGGGCGGCTACAACCGCGGGCCCCGTCCCGCCGGTGCGCAGTCCGGCGCTCCTCGTACGGAGACTAAGGAAGGAGGCAGCAACTGATGCTGATGCCCAAGAGAGTCAAATACCGCAGGGTGCAGCGCGGCCGCATGAAGGGCAAGGCCTCCCGCGGCAATGTTGTCAACTACGGTGAATTCGGGCTCCAGGCTCAGGAGCCCTGCTGGATAACCTCCAACCAGATAGAGGCTGCCCGTATAGCCATGACCCGCTATACCCGCCGCGGCGGCCAGGTCTGGATAAAGATATTCCCCGACAAGCCGGTCACCAAGAAGCCTGCCGAGACCCGCATGGGCTCCGGTAAGGGCTCCCCGGAGTACTGGGTCGCGGTTGTCAAGCCGGGCCGTGTGCTCTTCGAGATAGCCGGCGTACCGGAAGAGACCGCTCGCGAGGCTCTGCGCCTCGCCAGCCACAAGCTGCCCTGCAAGACCCGCATAGTCAGCAAGGCGGATACCGAGAACGGTGGTGAATGAGATGAAGGCAAACGAAATACGCTCCATGTCCGAGACCGAGCTCGAGGCTAAGCTCGCCGATCTCAAGAAGGACCTTTTCATGCTCCGTATGCAGCATGCCACCAACCATCTTGACAATCCCACCCGGATCAGCGCGACCAGGCGTGACATCGCCCGCGTAAAGACCGTCATCCGCGAGAAGCAGCTCGGGCGCTGAGGAGGTAGAAGAGAATGAGTGAAGTTAGGACCACTTCCCGCAAGACCCGCGTCGGCAAGGTCGTGTCCGACAAGATGGACAAGACCGTGGTCGTCATCGTTGAGGACCGCGTCGCGCATAAGCAGTATAAGAAGATTATCGGCCGTACCTACCGCCTGAAGGCGCACGACGAGAACAACGAGTGCGGCATAGGCGACAGGGTGCGCGTGATGGAGACCCGCCCGCTTTCCAAGGACAAGCGCTGGCGCGTGGTCGAGATCATCGAGAAGGCCAAGTAAGGAGGCGCCCATATGATACAGCAGGAAAGTTATCTCAAGGTCGCCGACAACACCGGCGCCAAGGAAATCAAGTGCATTCGTGTTTTAGGCGGCTCCAAGCGTAAATACGCGAGCATCGGCGACGTGATAGTCGCCTCCGTCCGCAAGGCCGCCCCCGGCGGTCAGGTCAAGAAGGGCGACGTGGTCAAGGCCGTCGTCGTCCGCACCGCGAAGCCCGTCCGCCGCGCCGACGGCACCTACGTGCGCTTCGACGAGAACGCCGCCGTCCTTATAAAGGACGACCGCAACCCGACCGGCACCCGTATTTTCGGGCCCGTCGCCCGCGAGCTGCGTGACAGGGAGTATATGAAGATCCTGTCCCTCGCTCCCGAGGTTATATGAGGAGGGCGCGAAGTTGAACATTAAGAAGAACGATAAGGTTGTTGTCCTCTCCGGCAGGGATAAGGGCAAGCAGGGCGAAGTCCTCACCGCCATGCCCGCCGAGGGCAAGGTCATCGTCAAGGGCGTGTCCGTTGCCACCAAGCACCAGAAGGCCCGCAAGCAGGGCCAGGAGAGCAGCATAGTCAAGATCGAGACCCCCATCTACGCCTGCAAGGTCATGGTGGTCTGCCCGAAGTGCAACAAGCCCACCCGCGTTGCCCACAAGATCGGCGCGGACGGCAAGAAGGTTCGCGTCTGCAAGCACTGCGGCGCCGAGCTGTAAGGAGGGTGAGAGCATGAACCAGATGAAAGAGCTTTACGTCAAAGAGGTTGCCCCCGCCCTGATGCAGAAGTTCCAGTACAAGTCCTCCATGCAGATCCCCCGCATCGACAAGATAGTCGTCTCCGTCGGCTGCGGCGACTGCAAGGATAACGCCAAGGCCCTCGACGCGGTCATCAAGGATATCACCGCGATCACCGGCCAGAAGGCCGTCGCCACCGTCGCCCGCAAGAGCGTCGCCAACTTCAAGCTGCGCGAGGGCATGCACGTCGGCGTCAAGGTCACCCTGCGTCACGAGCGCATGTGGGACTTCCTGAACAGGCTGTTCAACGTGGCGCTGCCCCGTGTCCGCGACTTCCGCGGCATCAGCCCCGACGCCTTCGACGGCCGCGGCAACTACTCCCTCGGTCTTAAGGAGCAGATAATCTTCCCCGAGATCGACTACGACAAAATCGAGAAGCTGCGCGGCATGAACATCGCCATCTGCACCACGGCCGCCACCGACGAGGAAGCCCGCGAGCTCCTTCGCCTGATGGGCGCCCCGTTCTACACCGCGTGAGGGAGGAGTAATAAGCATGGCTAAGAAGTCTATGATTCTCAAGCAGCAGCGCCCGGCGAAGTTCTCCACCCGCCGCTACAACCGCTGCAAGATCTGCGGCCGCCCCCACGCCTACCTGCGTGACTACGGCATCTGCCGCATCTGCTTCAGGGAGCTGGCTTATAAGGGCCAGATCCCCGGCGTCAAAAAGGCGTCCTGGTAATTTTCCGATATACTTCGCGAGCGTCGGTTGCTGTATATTAATACAGCTTCCCTCCGCAGGCATTGTCTATCGAAAAATTCCTGCAGACGCCGCGTCCCGGTAGTTTTCCAATATACTTCGCGAGCGTCGGTCGCTGTATATTAATACAGCTTCCCTCCGCGCGCATCGTCTATCGAAAAATTCCTTTGGACGCGTGAAGTGCTGATACCGGCCCCGACTTATGTATGTGACGGCGGGGGCCAACCCCGCCTGAGCATAGATTGCCCCAGCGCCCGGCGAAAGGCCGCTGCCAATCGGCGCTATCTCACGTGGCGCCTATTGCCCCGGAACCTCGCCGGTAAACCGCAAAGTGCGGTAACTCTAAAACAGGAGGAAAAACAATGCAGATCACTGACCCCATCGCCGACATGCTGACCCGCATCCGCAACGCCGGCAGCGCGAAGCATGAGACCGTGGACGTTCCCGCTTCCAAGATGAAGAAGGCCATTGCCGAGATCCTGCTCGAGGAGGGCTACATCCGCTCCTTCCAGCTCATCGACGACGGCACCCAGGGCGTCATCCGCATCACCCTGAAGTACCTTCCCGGCAAGGAGAAGGC
>CALWYP010000014.1 GCA_944385795.1 uncultured Oscillospiraceae bacterium
GCCCGCATGATTTTCTCCGCCTGCGAGCAGACGCACAAGCCGCCCTTCCACACCGTGCTGATACACGGCCTCATCCGCGACCCGCAGGGCAAGAAGATGTCGAAGTCCGCGGGCAACGGCGTCGACCCCATAGACATGATAGAGCGCTTCGGCGCGGACGCCCTGCGCTTCAACATCATCACCGGCAACAGCCCCGGCAACGACATGCGCTTCTACGTCGAGCGCTGCGAGGCCATGCGCAACTTCGCAAACAAGCTCTGGAACGCCAGCCGCTTCGTGATGATGAACCTCACGATAGAGGACAACAGGCTGCCGGACACCCTCGAGCTGCCCGACAAGTGGGTGCTCAGCAAGCTCAACACGCTTGTCAAGGAGGTGCGCGAGAACCTCGACAAGTACGAGCTCGGCATCGCCGCCCAGAAGATATACGACTTCATCTGGGACACCTTCTGCGACTGGTACATCGAGCTCACGAAGGCCCGCCTGAACGGCTCCGACGCCCAGGCGAAGGAAAACGCCGAGCGCGTGCTGCTCTACACCCTCACGCGCATACTCGAGCTCCTGCACCCCTTCATGCCCTACATCACCGAGGAGATTTACCAGGCCCTGCCGCACGAGTGCGAGGCGCTTATCATCGCGCCCTACCCGAAGTACGACCCGGCCCTGGCCTTCCCGGCCGAGGAGCGCGCCTTCGAGCTCGTCATGGACGCCATACGCGCCGTGAGGAGCCGCCGCGCCGACATGAACGTCGCGCCCGGCCGCAAGGCCAAGTGCATTGTCGCCACTGCGGAGGCGGACACCTTCGCTGCCGGCTCCGTGTACTTTGAGCGCCTCGCCGGCGCGAGCGAGGTCGAGGTCGTCGCGCCCGGCTATGAGGCCGCGCCGGGAATGGTCACCGTCACGACGCACTCCGCCCGCGTGCTCATGCCCATGGCGGAGCTCGTGGACCTCGAGGCCGAGCGCGCCAGGCTCGCAAAGGAGCTCGAAAAGGCGAAAAAGCAGCTCGAGGCCCAGGAGAAGAAGCTCGCCAACGAAAACTTCGTCTCCCGCGCCCCCGAGGCCGTCGTCAACGCCGAGCGCGAGCGCGCCGAAAAGGCCAGGGCCCTCATCGCCAGCCTCGAGGGCTCGCTCAAGGAGCTTGGATGATTATGTAAACCCAAAACGCCTCTGAATTTTCAGGGGCGTTTTGCCTTATGCCGCAACCTTTTGGCCTGCGGCGCGTCTAACTGACAAAGGAGGGATAAGATGAAAAAGCTGTTTTGTATCTTACTCGCGCTCGCCTTTCTCGCGCTTGCCGCCTGCGGAGTGAGCGAGACGCCGGTAACAACGCCGGCCGCGACGGCCCAGCCGCCCGAGGAGAGCCCGGAGGAGCCGAGCGAGGCGCCCTGGCCGCCAAGTGAGATCGACTCCGCCGAAACCGTCCTGGAGCTGTCCGTCGAGTGGGTGAGCGAGGAGGATATGACGGGCGATGAGCTCATGCCCGCCTATACCGACGCCGCCGGCCAGACAATGGGCCCGGCGGACTTCGACGTGGACGGCGGCGACATCTATATCCTCAACACCGCCGACAACAGCGTCTATGTCTACTCCGGCGGCGAGCTCGCGCGGCGGATTGACCTGGATATCACCGGCCTCTACGCCATACGCATGGCGGCCGAGGACGGGAATGTGTACGTCTTCGGCGTCGAGCAGGCAAGCCGCCTGCCCGCCTTCGCCGCCGTGGACGCGGAGGGGCGGGCGCAGAGCCTGCCTTTCATGGAGCGCCTGAGCAGCGAGGCCGTTGCGGGCCTGAGCGCGAACGGGAGCGAGCTCTATGTCGAGGAGGGCGGGTATTACCGGGCCTTTGACCTCGAAGATCCCGGCGCCGCGCCCGAGAGCTCCGAGGCCTACCGCCTCGCCGACGGCACGCTCTGGGAGCCGCACTTCGCCGGGGACGGCATTTTGACGCACACCATGACCCTCGACGTCACGCATCCCGACGGCAGGACGCTCACAATACCCTTCGAGGCCTCCTGCGAGCACGCCGGCATGGGCGGGCTGAGGCTCCTCCGCTGCGGCGGCGGGCAGTACGACGTGTACGTCGTCGAGATAACGCAGGACACGGAGTATTATATACACACGGCGGAATACGTCCTGCGCGTGGACGAGCAGGGCACGCCGCTCTATGTCTACACCGGCGCCAGCTCAGCCGGGCTGCACAACACCCGGCTCGATTCCGGCGCGCTCTACTACATGGGCCTGGACGGCTCCGCGCTCAGCATAACGCGCCTCCCGGACGTCTTCACGACCCCCTGGGAAAGTTACGAATCGCCCCTAGCCGGCATAACGCCGCCCTCGCCCGGAGCCGCCGCCAACGCCTAGCGCGGGCAAGCCTGAAGGGCCATGGCATTTACCGCCAGCCCTGAAGGCTCGCTCAAGGCAGCCCGGCTGGATATGAAAGCGCCCCCGCGTTCTGCGGGGGCGCTTATCCGGTTTTGACGTAAAAAAGGCCAGCCGCGCGGCTGGCCTTTTAATTTTAAAACGCTTAGGCAAGCTCGACCTCGGCGCCGACGGCCTCGAGCTGCTTCTTGAGGGCCTCGGCCTCGTCCTTGGAGACCTGCTCCTTGATCTTGGTGGGGGCCTTCTCGACGAGGGCCTTGGCCTCGGCGAGGCCCAGGCCGGTGATGGCGCGGACTTCCTTGATGACCTTGATCTTCTCGCTGCCGAAGCTCTTCATGACGACGTCGAACTCGGTCTTCTCCTCCTCGGCGGGAGCGGCGGCGGCGGCGCCGGCGGCGGGGGCGGCGACAGCGGCGGCGGAGACGCCGAAGGTCTCCTCAAGGGCGTGGACGAGCTCGCTGAGCTCCAGAACGCTGAGATTCTTGATCTCTTCGATAAGGGCGGCAATCTTTTCGCTCATTATAGTTTCCTCCTAATAGTTTAATTAAGTCTTTTTTCCCGGGCCCTGCGCCCGGCTGCTTCCGCTGCCTTACTCGGCGGCGGGCGGCGTGTCGCCGCGGACAATGCGCTACTTACGTCCGCGCGTGTCCCGGCCCTGCGCCCGGTGACCTGCCTTGATACGTCTACCGGCAGGCTGTTCGGCGTGTCGCCGCGGACAATGCGCTACTTACGTCCGCGCGTGTCCCGGCTCTGCGCCCGGTGACCTGCCTTGATACGTCTACTGGCAGGCTGTTCGGCGTGTCGCCGCGGACAATGCGCTACTTACGTCCGCGCGTGTCCCGGCTCTGCGCCCGGCTGCTTCCGCTGCCTTACTCGGCGGCGGGCTCGGCGCTCTCGACGGAGCCGCCCTTCTGCTCCAGGATCTGGCCCAGGCAGACGGCGAGGCTGGTGATCGGGGCGAGCATAGTGCCAAGGACCTTCGCGTACAGGGCGTCCTTGCTCGGCAGGGCGGCTATCTCTTCGATGTCGCTGGCGGCGAGCACCTTGCCGTCCATGAACGCGGCCTTGATGTTGAAGCGGTCGCCCAGCTTCTTGGCGTAGTCGTTGACTATGCGGATGGGGGCGATGGGATCCCCGGCGCTGGTGGCGAGGCTGGTCGTGCCGCTGAGGACATCGTCCAGGCCGCTGAGGCCGGCCTTGTCCAGCGCGAAGCGGGTAAGCGTGTTCTTCACGACGCTGTACTCAACCCCGCTCTGCACGAGCTCGCGGCGAAGCGCGGTGTCCTCGGCCACGGTGATGCCGCGGTAATCGACGAACACGCCCGCGCTGGCGTTCTGGAAACGCTCGGCAAGGGCCTCGACTATGGCCTTCTTCTCGCTAAGAACTTTTGCATTCGGCATTGCTTTTTCTTCACCTCCGAAAGTGTCTTCGCGCTCAAAAAAGCCTCCGCGTCGCAGGACACGGAGGCAGAAAGCATTCATAACTGAAAGCCGTCCTCGGCAGGTCTTCCGCACCGGAACTCACGCGGGGACGCGGCCGTCAATGGCCGCCCACTTTCTCCGGCGCCGCCTGCTGTCTTTGGAGCGCCCAAATATAATATCAGGCAAGGGGGCGTTTGTCAAGTTATTTTTCCTCTTTTTCTCCACCCCTGAAGGCGAAAAAGCGCTGCCCGAGGTAGTTGAGCGGCACGAAGAAGACCATGCCGGCCAGCATGGCCAGGTTGTCGCGCGCGCTCTCGGAAAGGGCGCTGAATACCATGCGCGCCAGCGGCTTGGCCACGCCGTAGGCTATGAGGTAGCAGAAAAGTATGTTGGCCGTGAAGCGCGCTATCTCCCGCCAGCTGCGCTTTTTGACGTTGAAGGTGAAGTATTTGTTCAGGAAATAGCTCACCACGCTGCCTACGACGTAGTTCATCGCGCTGGAGAACCAATAGCCGCAGTGGGCGAGATTATACAGGCCGTACATGACCGCAGTGCCCACGAGCGTATTTACCACGCCCACGGCGCAGAACTTCAAAAACCGCTTGTCAAAAAAAGCGGATATCAGCTTTTTCATCTTTCCCCTCTATTCCACAGACGTTCTCAGTTCTAAAATTTCCGCTTGCTTTGACGCAGGCGATGTGATATAGTTTCAATTATAAGAATAATTCTTATTATTGTTAGGAGGGCTCATATGGCCGTCAAGTTTTACGCCCCGGGCGGGGCGCGCGTCGAGAGCGGCGAATACGCCGCCGACTTCGCCTCGGCCGGGAAGTTCGGCCCCTACCGCGTAGGGGAAAAGGCGTTTTATTTCCGCGAGGGGTTCAGGCAGTACTGCCTGCCCTACGCGGGCTTCGACCAGGTCTTCCGCCGGGCTATGCTCTGCGCGGCGAGGCACTGCGGCGGCGTGGACAATTTCGACACCTTCTGGCTGGTGTTCTGCCTCGGCGGCCGGGAGCTCTGCCAGGCGAAGACCATAGACGAAAAGCACGCCGCCGCGGCCTATGAGGCGCTGCAAAGGCGGCTGCCGGACGTCAAGTTCGGCGTTTAACCCGCCTTGGCCGGCCTGCGCGAGGCCAGGGCGTTGAGCGCGAGCCCGGCGAAGGCCAGCGCGCCGCCGGCGAGCTTCTGCGCGCTGAAGGAGCCATAGAAGGCCGCGTCGATAACCACGCCGCCGAGCACCTGCCCGGCGAAGAGGATAAGCGTCATGGCGAAGGAGGACATATGCCTGACGGCTATGTTCTGCAGGTACACCGCCGCCGCGCCCAGCGCGCCGCCGAGGTAGATCCAGGCCCGCGGCGAGACGCCCGCGGCAAAGCCCCCGGCCTGGCCGAAGGCGGCCGCCGCGGCCGCGCCTATTACGGCGCAGAGCGTGCCGGTGAAATAGCTGTACCATGCGCCCGTGAGCAGGCTCGTCCGCTCGGATAGCTGGGCCGTCACCTGCCGCGTGCCTACGCAGGCCGCGCCGGAGAGCAGGCTCACGGCTACGGGCGCTATGGGCGCGGAAGCCTCGCCGCGCAGCAGCGCCGCAATACCCAGCGCCGTCACGGCGAGCCCGGCGAACTCCGGCGCCCCAAGGCGGCGCTTCGGCATACCCAGCAGGCCGAAGCGGTCCACGGCCAGGCTCGTGGCGGCCTGGCCGAGCAGGCTCAGCGCGAGTATGGCCGTGACGCTTATCCGCCCCAGGGCTATCGTATTGAAAAAGGTGTTGAAATAGTTTATCACCCCGCCCGTGAAGAGGGCCGGGGGCAGGCCCTTCGCGGCCTTGAAGGGGTTCTCCCGCTTTATAAGCGCGGCCGCGCTCACGGCGGCGAGCCCCGCTATGTGGATAATGAGCGTGGCCGGATATTGGCCGTACACGGCCGTGAGCTCCCCGTTCAGGGCGAGCATGGCGGCGATTATAACGGCGGCCGAGGCGGATACGGCGTAGTACAAGGTCCTTCCTCCAGTCAGGTTCCGCCTTTCCGGGCGGAAGACATATGATAACACGCCGCCGCGCAAAGTACAAGCGGGAAAATGTGAAATTTAGTCGAATTCCAGCTTCACGGTGGGCTCCTCCGGCTCGCTGTAGCCCACGAAGCCCTTCAGCGCCTTGCCGAGGCGGCCCGGCGGCGCGGGGTCTGGCGGCAGGTATCCGGCGAGATGGGCGGCCAGCTCCAGCCGCTCGAGCACGACGGCGCAGCCCACGCGCACCCTGGCGCTCTTGAGCTTCCCGCCGTAGGCCACGCCCGGCTCGCGGTCGGTAACGTTCTCGCCGAAGCCTCTGATATCGCTGTGAAGGCGCACGTTCGCAATGACCGCGCGCAAATCCGCCCAGGGCTCCCCGGCCCCGCCCAGCACGCCGGAGAGGGCGGCCAGGTCGTAAACGTCGCAGTAGTTGTTCTCATAGTTTTCGCGCTTGTCCGGGTCGTATGTGCCCAGGAAGACGCGGGAAACCGTGCCGCAGCCGGTGTTCACCACGGCGAAGCCTATCCCCTCGTCCCTGACGAGCGAGAGCAGCTTAGCCACGAGGTCCTCGCCCTCGTCCAGCCGGACGGCTATCTTATCTCCCACACAGCGGTATTCCATTATAGCCCCTCCTTATCGCCGGTCCCTGCGCCGCGCCCGGCGTGGGGCAGGTTCCATTTGAAGGCCGCCGCGAGCAGGCGCGTGACGACGACCGCCGCCATGCCGAGGGCTATGGCCAGCGCGTCCCCTGCCGGGCGCAGCAGCACGCAGAGCACCGCGCCGAGTATGCTGGCGCTCGCGTAAATGTGCTTGCGGAAAATATAGGGCGTCTCGCCCGCCATGACGTCGCGCAGCACCCCGCCGCCCACGCCGGTGACCACGCCCACGAAAACCAGCAGGAAGGCCCCGTAGTTTTCCCCCGTCTCCATGGCCGTGCCTATGCCGGAGACGGTGAAGGCGCCGAGGCCGAGGCTGTCCATGACCAGCATGGCGACGGCATAGGGCCCGGAGTTCTTCTCCGTCCAGCCGCCCCGGGCGATGACGAACACCAGCGCGCTGGCGGCTCTGGCGACGATGGCGTCGACCGGGAGCTGGAAGGTGCGCGGCGGCGTCAGCCCCAGCACTATGTCGCGTATGACCCCGCCGCCCACGGCTGTGGTGAGGCCGAGGATTATTACGCCGAAGACGTCCATGTCACGGCGCACGGCGGTAAAAGCCCCCGAGGCCGCGAAGGCCAGGGTGCCTATAATCTCGAGCACCAGCAGCACGGTATCCATCACTCGGCTCCCCCCGCCGCGCTCAGCAGCCGCACCAGCGCCCCGGGGCTCGGCAGCGTCAGGCGGTCCGTGCGCAGCAGCTCCACCTCGCCGGGTTCAAAGAGGCTCAGGAACTCCTCGGGCCTGCGCAGCCGGCGGCTGCCCTTTGCGGCGTAATAGTGCATGGGGATTATGAGCCGCGGCGACGCCGCGCGGCAGAGCTCATAGACCGGGTAGGGCTCGAGCGTGAGTATGCCGCCTATGGGCGCCATCAGCGCGTCGGCGCCAGATATGCGTCCGGCCTCCTCCGGCGTCAGGCGGCGGCCCAGGTCGCCGAGGTGGACTATTTTCAGGCCCTCGGCGCGGATTATATGTACCGTGTTGCCGCCGCGCAGCCGCCCGCCCATGACGTCGTGCGCCGTGGCCATCTCCTCTATCACGAACGGGCTCGCCACGCCGCGGCGGCGGAGCCTCACCGAGCCCACGGCCCCGTGCCCGTCGTGGCCGTGGCTGCACACGACGGCGTCGGCCTCGGCGTCCAGCGCCGGGAAGCCGGCGGCCGTGCCGGGGCGGTACGGGTCTATGAGCAGGGTATAGCCTCCGCTCACAAGCGAAAAGCAGGCGTGGCCGTGCCAGATTATCTCCATTGGTCAGCCTCCAGTGAAGTCGTTTCGCCCGGCGCCGCCTCGCGCCATGCCGGGCCCACCTGTATTTTATCGCGGCCGGGGCAAATTATCAAGATTGCTTTAGGGCGGGCGCGATGGTATAATCGGCTTATCAAACTGCCTGGGAGGCGCGCCATGAACAAGAAGGAAGTTGTAAGCCAGCTCATATCGGCCGTAGCCTATATCGCCGCGGGGCTTGTGGTCACGCTGCACCCGGGCGCGAGCGCGAAGCTGATATGCACGGGTATCGGGGTCTGCGCCCTCGCCTACGGCGCGTTCTGCCTGCTATTCTATTTCATCCGCCGCGGCGAGGACGACGTCTCCCGCTTCACCATGCCCATGGGCATAGCCTTCGCCGCCCTGGGCGCGTTCTGCCTGATAGCGCCCAAGGCCGTCCTCAGCGTCATACCGCTCCTGCTGGGCATAGTGCTGCTGATCGACGGTGCGGGCAAGCTTGGCCGCGCGCTGGAACTGCGCCGCATAGGCTTCGCGCGCTGGAGTATGCTCGCCTGCGTGGCGGCCGTCATCATCATTTTCGGCGTCACGCTCGTCGCCCAGCCCTACGCGGCCGCGGAGGGGGTGCTGCGCACCTTCGGCGCGCTGCTGGCCGCCGACGGGGCCATAGAGCTCTATTTCACCTTCCGCATCTACAGGCTCGGCAAGGACAGGTAAGGCTTATTCCGCGGCCCTGAAACGGAGGTGAGGGCATGGGCAAATCGGCCGCGCGCAGCGCCCCGGCGGACATTGCGCGCCTTGCGGCGGCGTTCTTCGTCGTCATGATACACGCCTCGGGCACGTCCTGGCCCACGGGCGTCGCCTTTAACGCGCTCTCGCGCTTCGGGGTGCCCGTTTTCGTAATACTCAGCGGCTATTTCATGCTAGCGGGCGAGCGCTCCCCGCGCTCGCTTATTAAGAGCTCGGCGCGGCTGCTCGCGCTCATGCTCGCCTGGTCCGCGATATATTACGCCTACAACCTCGCCTCCGGCGCGCGCGCCTGGGAGGGGCCCGGGGCGCTTGCGCGCTATCTGGTCACCGAGCCCGTGCACATGTGGTATATCTACACGACCGTGCTGCTCTACGCGCTCACGCCGCTGCTCGGCGCCTTCTGCCGCGGCGCCTCCCGTGGGCTCTACGCCTATGCGCTCCTGGCGGCCTTCGGCCTCGGCTGCGTCCTGAACACGCTGGACGCCACGGGGCGTTTCCCCACGCTTATGCTGATTGCGGAAAACGCTCACGCGCCGCTCATGCTCGGCTTCATCTTCTTTTACCTGCTCGGCGGCTATCTCCGCCGCTTCCCGCTCTCCGCCGCCTCCGCCGGGGCGCTGTATGCCCTCGGCCTTGCGGGCGAGGCCTTCACCGTCTGGCTCGCCGTGCGGATGAACCGGGACGGGCTCAACGAGCTCCCCCTGAGCTACACCGGGCCCGGCGCCGCCCTCGCCGCCGCCGCCTTCACGGCCTTCTGCCTGCGGATAAAGCGCGCCCCGTCGGCCGCGCTCTCCTACGCCGCGCGCTGCACCCTCGGCGTGTACCTCCTCCACCCCATGCTGATACTCATACCCCAGCACCTGGGCGTGTGGGAGCCCGTCTCCATGCCGCTCTGGGCCGCCATCCCCCTGCGCGGCGCGGCGGTCTACCTAGCCTCGCTGGGCGTCTCCGCCCTCTTGGGCAGGGTCCCGGCGCTGGGCAGGCTCTTCAGGTAAAAAGCCGCCCTTTGGGGAACATACTCCAGATTCACAGCGTCATATTTGCAAGCTATAAGCCGCGCCTGGGCGGCAGCGCCCCGAAGCGCCCGCGCAAGCCGGGAAAGGAGGCCGCAGCATGAAAAAACTGCTCCCGCTCATACTCGCGCTCGCCCTCGCGCTGCCTCTCGCCGCCTGCGGCGCGCAGGAGGCCGGGCCCGCGGCCACCGCGCCGCTCAAGGTGCTGGAAGAGGCGGAGCCCGTGGGCGTTACCGTCGTCCAGCGCGAGCTCTCCGGCGAGGCCAAGGAAGTTTTCGACGCCCTAAGCCGCTCTTTCGGCGGCCAGGTGAAGCTCTACGACTATGAGAGCGATGGCGCGGCGGCCGTACAGGTGCGCGTCTACTCGCTTGAGGACGGGGCCTGGGAGCTCCTGAGCCCGCCCGCCGCCTGCGCCCTGCCCGGAGGGGAAGGCTCGTTCATACTCTGCCTGGAGGGCTGCTTCGCCGAGGGCTGGTCGATACAGCTTCTCGGCAACGGCGGAGGCGGGCGCTGGAAGGACGGCGAGGCCAAGACGGCCAACACCAGCTACTCATGGACCGCCGGCGGGCCCATTGAGGCCCTGAGCGGCGAGAACATCCCCGTCGCTTTGCAGGTCTACGACGAAGCCGGGCCCGGAACCGCTTCGGGCGGGAGCGCCGTCCACGACGTCTCCAGCTTTTTCGCGCCCGAAAGCCTCGCCGACCACGACGCCGCCTACGCCGTGACGCTGGTCTTCGCCGGAGCAGGATAATTGCAAAAGCGCCGCCCCGAGACAAAGCCTGGGGCGGCGCTTTATATTCCGCTGTGCGCGGGGATAGTTATCCCTGTGCCGGGGTAGGAATACAGGTGGGGGGACGTCGTCCCCCCACCTGTATCGCATTATTACATGAGCTTGCGGAAGAGCCCGGTGAGGTCCTCAACGCTGGTGTCGCGCGGGTTGCCCGGGCGGCAGGCGTCGTCATAGGCGCTCTGGGCGAGGAAGGGCAGGTCCTCTTCCTTGAGGGCGTCGAGCTTGCCGGGGATGCCGACGTCCTCGCTGAGCTGGCGGACGGCGTCGATGGCGGCGGCGCGGTACTCGGTCTGGCTCATGGCGTCCACGCCCTGGACGCCCATGGCGCGGGCGATCTCGCGGTAGCGCTCGCCGGTGTACTCGGCGTTATACTCCATGACTATGGGCAGCATCATCGCGCAGGCGACGCCGTGCGGCGTGTCGTAGACGGCGCCGAGGGTGTGGGCCATGCTGTGGGCGATGCCGAGGCCGACGTTGCTGAAGCCCATGCCGGCGATATACTGGCCGAGGGCCATGCCCTCGCGGCCGTCGGGGGTGCCGGCGACGGCGCCGCGGAGGTTCTTGCTTATGAGCTCGATGGCCTTGAGATGGAACATATCGGTCATCTCCCAGGCGGCCTTGGTGGTATAGCCCTCGATCGCGTGGGTCAGGGCGTCCATGCCGGTGCTGGCGGTAAGGCCCTTGGGCATGGAGCTCATCATCTCGGGGTCGACGACGGCGACGATGGGCATGTCGTGCGCGTCGACGCAGACGAACTTGCGGCGGCGCTCCACGTCGGTGATGACGTAGTTAATCGTGGCCTCGGCGGCGGTGCCGGCGGTGGTGGGCACGGCGATTATAGGCGCGCAGGGGTTCTTGGTGGGGGCGACGCCCTCGAGGGAGCGGACGTCCGCGAACTCGGGGTTGGCGACGATTATGCCGATGGCCTTGGCGGTGTCCATGGGGCTGCCGCCGCCGATGGCGATGATGTAGTCCGCACCGGCGGCCTTGAACGCGGCCACGCCGGCCTGGACGTTCTCTATGGTCGGGTTGGCCTTGATATCGGAGTAAATCTCATAGGCCATGCCCTCGGCGTCGAGCTGGTCGGTGACGTTGGCCACAACGCCGTGCTTGAGTATGCTCGGGCCGCAGACGACGAGCGCCTTCTTGAAGCCGCGGGCCTTCACCTCGCCGGGGATCTCGCGGACGGCGCCGGCGCCGTGGTAAGAGGTCTGGTTAAGCATGATGCGGTTAGACATTTGTAAGCTCCTTCCTTATTGAAAAAACGGTAGTGAATTATTTGACTAATCATATTTTACCACAATTTCAGCCCGAGTAAAGCACATATCCCCTTTTCCCGCTCACAATTTTGGCGCGTCTGCGGGGTTTTTTCTGTGCATACTGCCCCACGCGCCCCGAGCCTGCGGCGAACTGCTTCGCCGCTTTTGCACAGCTCTGCGGCCCGGCGCAAATTTAACGCCGAAACCCCTTTACCTCCGGGCAAAACCGGCGTATAATCGCCCGGTTGGAGGTAGATAAAATGCGCAGCTCAAACGATCTCGGCCGCGGCCGGCTCTTCCCCCTCGTCTGCCGGCTGGCCATACCGACGATGCTCGCCCAGCTGGTGAGCGTATTGTACAGCATCGTCGACCGCATCTATATAGGCAACATCCCGGATTCAGGCACGCTGGCGCTGGCCGGCGTCGGCGTCTGCGGGCCCATAGTCACGCTCCTGAGCTCCTTCGCCTCGCTCGTGGGGCTGGGCGGCGCGCCGATCCTGGCCATGCGCCTCGGCGAAGGCCGCCGCGACGAGGCCGAGCGCGTGGCGGCGAACGGCTTCCTGCTGCTCTGCGCGCTGGCGGCGCTGCTGACGGCGCTGTCCCTCGTCATGAAGGACAGGCTGCTCATGTGGTTCGGGGCGAGCGCGGACACCTTCGCCTACGCGGACGCCTACCTCACGGTCTACGTCTCGGGCACTATTTTCGCGCTGCTGGCCACGGGGCTCAACAGCTACCTGATAGCCCAGGGCTACTCCGGGCTGGGTATGCTGACGGTGGTGCTCGGCGCGGTGCTGAACATAGCCCTCGACCCGGTATTCATCTTCGTCCTGGACATGGGCGTGGCCGGCGCGGCCGTGGCGACCGTCATCTCGCAGATGGCCTCGGCGGCGCTGGTGCTCTACTGCCTGCTGCGCAGGAAGGCCCAGGTCCGGCTGAGGCTGCGCGGCTTCTCCCTGCGGCTCATGCGGCGCATCGCGGCCTTCGGCCTGCCGACCTTCATCATAATGAGCACGGACAGCGTGATTCTCATAATCCTCAACGCGGTCCTGCAGCGCTACGGCGGGCCCGGGGAGGGCGACGTGCTCGTCACCTGCGCCACGATCGTCCAGAGCTGGTTCCTGCTCATAAGCCTGCCCATGGGCGGCATAACTACGGGCGCCCAGCCGGTGGTGAGCTTCAACTACGGCGCGGGCCGGGTGGAACGGATAAAAAAGGCGATAGCCTATATCGCCCTGCTCTGCCTCGCCTTCTGCGCGCTCATGACCCTCGCGGCGCACACGGCCGCCGCGCCGCTTTTCGTGCGGCTCTTCACCAAGGACGCGGAAATCGCCGCGCGCAGCGTCGGCTACATCCAGGTCTTCACGGCCATGATAATCCCGCTTGCGGTGCAGTACACCCTCGTCGACGAGTCCACGGCGCTCGGGCGCGTGCGCTTCGCCATGGGCTGCTCGCTCTTCCGCAAGAGCCTGTTCCTCGCGTGCATCTTCGCCCTGCCCGCCCTCTTCGGCGCGGAGCAGACCTTTTTCTGCGAACCGGTGGCCGACGGCACGGCCGCGATTGCGACCTCCGTGCTGTTCGCCGCCACGACGCCGGGGTTTTTGCGCAGGCGCGAAGAAAGGGCCTGAAATTCGCACGGCCAAGGGCCGGGACATCAGTCCCGGCCCTTATGCGTTTGAAAAAACACACCCGGTTAGACCGGGTGTGTTCTATGTAGTCCCGCGATTTACATCTCAGCGTAGCGCATGAAAATCGCGGCGCACTGGGCGCGGGTGGCGGTGCCCTTCGGGGCGATCGTCGTGGCGGTCATGCCCTCGATGATGTCGTTGCCGATTGCCCAGCGCATGGCCTCGGTGGCGTAGCTGGCGACGCTGGAGCTGTCGGTGAAGCCGCTGAGGCTGGCGGAGCCGGTGTGGCTGCCGTCATAGCGCCAGAGCATGGTGACCATCTCTTCGCGGGTGACAAGGCCGTAGGGGTTGGTGCCGTCCGACACGCCGGACTTGACGGCCCAGTCGCGGGCGTCGTTAATCCAGTTGGTGCCGGTTATATCCTCGCCGTCGATGCGGCCGAGGACGGCCCAGAACATGGCGCGGGTCATCGTGCCGTTCGGGGAGAATACGTTAGTCTCGGTGCCTTCCATCATGCCGTTGCTCCAGACGTAGAACACGGAGTCGTAGAACCACTGGCTGCGGCTCACGTCGTTGAACGGCATACTGTTGCTGACAAACTCGGCGCTTATGCGCACCTCGTCGTCGGGCATGGTGAAGGTGACGTAGTTGACGGTGCTGGAATAGGTCTTAACGTTGACGGTCTCGGTGAAGTTCCGGCCGGTCTTGACGGTGATCTTGTTCAGCTTGTAGCCGGTGTCGGCCTCGTAGTAGACGCGGACAGTGTCGTCCTCGGCCGCGCCGTCCTCAGGGTCGGTCCAAATCTCGCCGTACTTGACGGACTCGATCTCAATCTCGTAGCCCTCTTCAAAGGTGACCTCGATGGTGACCTCGCCCTCAGGCATCTCGAAGGTGTACTCGCCGTCGCGGACGCGCTCGAAGTCGACGTCGCGCACCCTATTGCTGGAGTTCAGGTAGGTGACCTCAATCTCGGTGACGACATAGCCGTCCTTCGGGTCGACGAAGAAGTCGACGTCGTCGCCTTCCTCGGCGAAGTCCACGTCGTCGTCGCCCTCAACCTCGAAGGTGACGGTGCCGCGGGTGTTGACGTTCTTCTTGATGTTGATCGGGAAGCCGTCCTCAAGGCGGAAGCTGACGTAGACGGTAGCGTCGGAGGCGGGCATCACGAAGGAGTAGACGGAGTAGCTGGTGTACTCGTTCTTCAGGTAGAGGTTGCTGCTGCCGAGGGAGGAGCTGACGTAAATCTCGTCGACGACGTAGCCGGTCTTCGGGCTGACGGTGACGTTGACAATGTCTCCGGCCTCGGCCTCACGAAGGCCGGTAACGGTGCCGTAGACGCTGGAGTAGCTGTAGCGGATGTCGTAGACCTCTTCCTCGGGCTCATCGGGCTCGGGCGTGGTCGTGGGCGCGGTGGTCACGGTGACGGTGACGCTGCTGGAAGGCATCCTGAAGCTGCCGCCGCTGACGGGGACGCTCTCGCCGGTCATATCGTTCCTGACGGTCATGGCGGTGATCATGTAACCGGCCACAGGGGTGACGGTGACTTTGCTGCCTTCATTGGCCTCGCTGGGGATCATGACCGTGCCCGCAGGCGCGGTGTACTTAATCTGATAGCTCTTCACGTCCGGGGTGGTGAGCGTGAGGACTACGGTGTTATAGCTGGTGATGTCGAGTTTGTCGCCGCCGTTGCGGGTAGTGCTAGTGTCGTTAACGCTCCATTCGGCGCCTTCAATGCCGAGGCTCTGAACAGTATACTGGTTGTTCTTCACGGCGCTCTCGACGTAGAGGACGTCGCCGTCGGCGTTCTTGTAGATGACGATGGCCTTGCCCGCCTCTTCCGGGGTCATAACGCCCTGGGCGGCGTTCAGAGCGCCCTCGTTGGTGTACTTGACGTCCTCGGGGACGTATATGGCGTTGATGGGCTTGGCCTGCGCGGAGCTGTCCTTGCAGTTGACTATGCTCACCTCGGCGCCTTCGGCGATCTCGATGTAAGCGCCGGTCACAACGCCGGGGTCGTCCATGTAATTGACGCGGATCTGGATGGGGGCGAAGCAGTCGCCGTAGTAATTTGCCGCGCCTTCGGGCCTCGTCCTCGGGAGATCCTGGCCGCAGTTGTCGATGCTGACCGTGGCGCCGTCGCCGAGCTCAATGGACTTTATGGCGTAGATAGCGCCGAGGCCGGTCTCTTTAGCGCTTATGCTGCTGTCGCCCTTGGTCTTGAGGGTGTTGACGCTCAGGCCAAAGCTGTCGCAGCGCTCAAGGCTGATGCTGCCGCCGTCGACGGTCCAGTCGCCGCCGTTGGAGGCGTTGCCGGTGATGTTGTAAACCCTGATTCCGGCGCCGCCCTTGACGTTGACGGCGGACTTGTCGCCGCCCTGCATTACAAAGGCGCTGCGCACATTGCTCACGGAAACCTTGGCGCCCTTGTCGAGGGTGAGGGTGCCATAGACGTCTACGCCGTCCATGTTCTTGCCCTGCTCGCCGCGTATCTCGACGTCGACGTCCTCAAGGATAAGCTCCTCGTCAGCGCCGACAGAGATGGCCTGGGAGTCCTGGGCCGGCTTCGCGGTAATCTTATGGCCGTTGCCGTCGATGGTGACGGACTTGCCGTTAATTTCGATGCAGTCGGTAATCTCCACGTCCTGCGCAAGTTCGATGGCCTTGTTGTCGCCGCAGGCGGCAATCGCGGCCTTGAGGCTCAGGTACGGGGTGACCTCGCCGTCCTTGCCGGTGATGGTGGCGACGACGGTGTTGACAGTCTCGTCAACGTAGGTCTTGCCGTCCTCGGCCAGCTTCTGCATGGTGACGTTGGTGAGGTAGAAGCCGTTAGCAGCGAGCCTGTCGAGCTGATACGCAACGTCATAATTGTCGACTATCTTGTCGATAGAGCAGTCGGAGGCGCTTATGTTGACGCCGGTGGAAGTCCTCTTGAGGGTTTCGATATCGCCGCCGTTGATGGTAAGGCTGTCGTCGCCGTCGCCGGCTATGACGTTCTTGAAGGTACCGCCGTTTATGACGATGGCGCCCTCGAAGCCCTCATTCGCGTTTTCGGCATAGAACAGCTTGACTTCGTTGAAGGAGCCGCTCTCGATGGTGACGGTGGTCTTGCCGTCGTTCACGCTGGAAACAACGACGGAGGGAGCGTATTCGTATTCAGTGCTCTCGCCCGTGCCGGTGGTCTTGCCGCTGTCAAGGTCGGCGTCCTTTATGGTGACCTCGGTCTCCGAGTTGGCGTTGACGTAGATGTCGGCCTTGGTATTTTCGCCTTCTATACCGTTGAGCTCGCCCGTTATGCCGTCGATCTCGACCTTGGAGCCCGCGTCTAGGGCGTCTATGTACAGGCCGTTCTCTTTGCAGTTCTTGACGGTTATGTCCTCAAGGTTGACGTCAACCGGATCTTCAACCCCTGTGTCGGGGAGAACCTCTATGCCGTAGGCGGCCTCGGCAGCGCCGTCAACGATGAGGTCCTTAATGGTGACGCCGCCGACGCCAACCCTAATCAGAGCGACATCCTGATCGCCGCTGCTGCCGCCGGCCTTTATGGTGTGGCCGCCGCCGTCGATGGTGATGGCCTTGTTGACGTATATAGCGCCCGAAAAGGGCGAAAGGTTGTCTATCGTCTTGGTCATGTCGCGCTGGATGACGATGGTGTCGCCGTCCTTGGCGGCGTTTATGGCGTTGGTCAGCCACTCGAAGTCGGCATTTGCCGCGCGCTCGGTGGCCTTGCCGTCCTCCGACACATACATCGTGACGGGCTCGGTACTCTCTTCTTCTTCAGTTTCGCCTTCCCCGGCCCCAGCAGCCGGAGCAGACGTTTCAGTAGCCTGCGTAACAGTGTTAGGAGTCTCATCGTCCGCCAGTACTCCCACGGTACCGAGCGACGCTATGAGCAGCACTGCGAGCAGCGCCGAAATTATGCGCTTTGTCATACTGATTCTCCTTTTCCTAAAGTATTCTCTGAGATGTTTCACTCCGCGTGGGGGCGGAGGCGGCACCAAGTGCCGTGCGGGACTGTGGTAATAGTAACACAACAGATACAGGAAGTCAATGGGTTGTAACGATTTTGTAACGAAAAATTTTTTAAAATGCAATTCAGGGCGGATTTATGTTGACAGTTTGCATTGTTTGCATTATAATAACTAATACAAAGGAGGCGTCAAAATGTTACTTTCCCTGGACATGGCGTCCAAGACGCCAATCTACATGCAGATACGCGACCAGGTCGTGCTGGGCATAGCCGGGGGCGAGCTCGCGCCGGGTGAGAAGCTGCCGACGATACGGGCCCTGGCCGGGCAGTGCGGCGTAAACATGATGACGGTAAACAAGGCCTACGCCCTTCTGAAGCAGGAGGGCTACATCACGGCCGACCGCCGCGGCGGGACGGTCGTGTCCGGCTCGCCGGGCGGCCCGGCGCTGAGCGGGAAATACTCCGCCGCGCTGAAGGTCATAGCGGCGGAGGCGCGGCTCGCAGGCATGGGCGAGGACGAATTCGCCGCGCTCTGCCGCGAGGCCTATAATAATGGAGGTGGGAACAATGGGTGAGACGGCTTTTAGCGTATTCTGGATAATAATCATGCTGCCCTGCCTGGCGCTCGTGGCTGTCCTGCTGACGAACGAGGCGAAGCCTAAGAAGAACATCGTCCTCGGCGTGACGCTGCCGCTCGCGGCGCAGGGCGACGGGCGCGTGCTCGCAATCGCGCGGCGCTTCAAGCGCTCCGTCTGGATAAGCTGCGGCGTATTCGCGGCGCTTTTCCTCGCCATGGCCTTTATGGACATGGGGCGGTTCATAATGTGGAGCGTCGCGCTGCTGATAATTGCGCTTTTCGTGCCCTATTTCTTCTATGTGCGCGCGAACCGCTCCCTCGCCGCGCTCAAGCGCGCCGAGGGCTGGAGCGTGCCGTATACAGGCGCGGTCGTCGTCGATTTAAAGGCCGCCGCCGAGGAGCCCAGGCGCGTGAAGCAGCTCGCCTTCGCGCCGCCGGTGCTGATAGCGCTTATACCCTGCGTCCTGGCCCTCCTCTCCGACAGCCCGGACATGGCGCTCGCGGGCGTAATCGTCTCGGGCGGCATAGCCCTGGTGTGCCTGCTGTGCCTTTTCCTCTACCCGCTCATATTCCGCCAGCGCGGCGACGTCGCCGGGCCCGACAGCGGCAAGAACGCCGCCCTCACGCGCGTGCGGCGCTACAACTGGGGCAAGATGCTGCTAGCCACAAGCTATCTGACCGCCCTCTTCGCCCTCGCGTTCTGGCTGCTTATGGACAGCGCGCTCTGGACCATGGTGCTGACGGCGGCGTATATATTCGTGCTGATTGGCTTCTGCCTCGCCGCCGAGTTCTCCGTCCGCCGCGCGCAGGAGCGGCTCACCGCGGACGAGCCGGGCTATGTGGACGAGGACGACCTGTGGATTTGGGGCATGTTCTACAACAACCCGAACGACCGGCACTTCTTCGTAAACGACCGCACCGGCTCCGGCATGGGCGTCAACGTCGGCCGCCCGGCGGGGAAAATTTTCATGGCCGTCACCGCCGCGGTACTCGTGGGCGTCGCCGTGCTCTGCGTCGCCCTCGCGCTGGGCTTCAGCTCGCCCTTCGAGGGGAGGATTGAGGACGGCGCGCTCTATTTCAGCCACGGCTTTGAGAAGTATGAGATAGCGATAGACGATATAGACGCCGTCGGCCTGCTCGAGGAGCTTCCGCCCGCCCGCCGCGTCGCCGGCACGGGCCTGCCCAACCTCGTCGAGGGCCGCTTTGCCGTCGAGGGCTACGAGAACGTGCGGCTGAGCCTGAACCCGGAGCAGCCTCCGTTCATAGCCGTCGAGACCGAAGACTATACGCGCATTTTCGCCCTGGATACGCCCGAAGAGACGGAGGCGCTGTTTTTCGAGCTGCTGGACGCCGTGTCGGGTTTTTAAAGCCAAAAAAGCAAAATAAAATTGCCGGAGTATGCTCCGGCAATTTTTATTCTATTTCGAGCTTCAGCGCCCTCGTGAAGACGCCGCCGGGCCCCAGCATTTCCGCGCCCGGCCGCTCGGAGGGCCCGCCCGGGCCGGGATAGCCGCTCCAGGGCTCGATGCAGGCGAAGGGCGTCGCGCCCGGCGCGCCCCAGAGCAGGACGTAGGGATAGCCCCGCGCGTCCACCGTGACGGCGCGGCCGTCCCCCCTCTCGAGCCTGAACCAGCCCGACCCCGGGCCGGCGAGGTCGATGCTGCCGGCGTCAAAGAGGCCGGGCGTCAGGGCGAGCAGCCCCGCGCCTCCGGGCAGCTCTGGCTTCTCCGCGCGTATCGCGCTGCCCGCCGGGGCGATAAAGCCCGGGTGGAAGCCAAGCTGTATGGGCATGGCCTCAGCGCCCGTGTTCGCAATGGAATAGCGCAGCTCCAGCGAGCCCGCGCCGAGGCGGTACTCCGCCCGGAGCGCGAAGGGCCAGGGCCAGCGCGCGTCGCCCCCGGGGACGTCCAGCGCGAAAACCGCGCGCGCCTGGCCGCTCTCGAGCAGCGTATGCTCCGCCTCGCGCACGAAGCCGTGGCGCGGGGCGGCGTAGCGGACGCCGCCGTGGATGAAGGCGCCGCCCTCCATAGCCCCGCACCAGGGGCAGCAGACGGGCGCCTGCCAGCCCCATTCGGGGCCGCCCGGCCAGACATATTCCTCGCCGCCGAGTTTGAGCGAGACGAGCTGCGCCCCGCGGGAGCTTATCCGCGCGGAGAGCGCGCCGTTATGGATATCACAGTACATGTCAGACAAAGCACATTACCAGGTTGTAGCAGCTTATGAGCGTGATCACGGCCATCAGGCCGAGGAAAAGCCTGTCCACGCCCTTGTTCGTCAGCCGGGCGCTGATGCTCCTGCCCAGGATGCCGCCGAGCACGCCGCCCACGCACATCGCTATGAGCACGAACCAGTCGAAGCCCGGCACGGTGTTGCGCACTACGGAGTTCATGAAGCTCGCCGCCTGCGAGAAGAGTATCACATAGAGCGAGTTGAGCGCCGCGGTCTTGGAGTCCATCGAGAAGAAGAAGCTCAGCACGGCGAGGTTTATCGGCCCGCCGCCTATGCCCAGGAAGGCCGAGAGCAGGCCGAGCACAAGGCCTATGAGCACGCAGGCCGCCGCGTTGCCGACGCTGCGCGTCCTTATGCCGTCCTTCTTGAGCGTGTAGACGAAGACGCCCGCGGTGAGCAGGATCATCATGCTCTGCTGCGAAACGTCCACCGCCGCCCCGCCCGAGGCGCGCACCAGCTCGAAGAGCTCCTTGCCGAGTATGCCGCCCACGGCCGCGCCCACTGCGAGCAGCGTGCCGCGCCGCTTCTCCACCTTGACGGAGCCGCCGCGCGAGCGGATCATGCTCGTTATGGTCATGGCCAGCACGGTGCAGCCGGATAGGAAGCTCACGGCCGCCGTGCCCATGCCGGAGACGGCGTCGAGGACGGGTTTTATTATGACGCCGCCCCCGACGCCGCTGATGCCGCCCACGGTCGTGGCCGCAAGGCAGATGAGGAAATAGACTACTGCGAGGCCCATGTCAGCGCAGGTTCACAAAGCGGCTGTCGTATTCGCCGATAAGCGGCAGGCAGTAGCTGCGGAACTCGTCCGTCACGCCGCCCGGGGTTATCCACTCGAGCGGGAAGGTCTTCTCCGCGTTCGCAACCTCGGCCAGCGGGATGAGGATAGTCTCGCTCCTGTACTCCGGCTCGCGTTCGGTCTTGAAGCCGACCATCCAGCCGCTCTCGCCCTCCACGGCGGATTTGACGGCCGTGGCGCCGGCGAGCTCCGCCTCGTCGCGGTCGGTCCCGCTCATGAGCGCGACGCTGGTGCGGCCGAGGAGGCCCGGCTTCTCGCTGCGGGACTTGAGGCCCAGCTCGTTCATTATCATGTCGGAGAGGGTCTGGGCGGCGCCGCCGGGCACCTTGTGCCCGAAGCCGTCGACTATGCCGCTGTCCGCGACGGGCACGCCGCCGGCGTAGTGTATGCCCTCGGAAACCGTGACCAGCAGGCCGCGGCCCTTGGCCCACTTCTCTTTGACTGCGGCCAGGAACTCGTCCTTATCGAAGTCCGTCTCGGGCAGGTAGACCAGGTGCTCGCAGGGCATGAGCCCGGTGAACAGGGCGCTCGCGGCGGTAATCCAGCCGGCGTTGCGGCCCATCATCTCCATTACGACGACGTGTATCGGGAGCGCGGCGACGTCCTGCGCGAGCTCGAGCGCGCTCGCGGCGGCGTACTTGGCGGCGCTGCCGAAGCCGGGGCAGTGGTCGGTGACCGCGAGGTCGTTGTCTATGGTCTTGGGGATGCCGATGACCCTCAGCTCATAGCCGGCGGCCTTGGCCAGCTCGTAGACCTTGTTGCAGGTGTCCATGGAGTCGTTGCCGCCGTTATAGAAGAAGTAGCGGATATTGAACTTCTTGAAGCACTCGAGCACGTCGGGATAGTCCGCGTCCGTGAGCTTGCGGCGGCAGGAGCCTATCGCGCTCGCGGGGGTGCGGGCGAGCAGGTCAAGCTGCTCCGTGGGCACCGCGCCGAGGTCGATGAGGTCGCCGGCGAGTATGCCCTCGGCGCCGTAGCGCGCGCCGTAGATGGTTTCAATCGCCTCGGGGTGGCGCTTTGCCTCGCGCACCGCGCCCAGCAGGGAGCTGTTTATCACGGGGGTCGGGCCGCCGCCCTGGGCTATTAACATGTTGCCTTTAAGCATAGCGCGCCTCCTTACACGTTGCTGAGGTCGTCGTCCGCCATGCACAGGTGGACGGCGCCGAGCTTGAAGGTCTGGGGCAGGGCCAGAATCCTCGGATTCGGGCCGGTGAACTTGCGCATGGCGTCGGCGAGGGCCTCCTCGAAGGTGGCGCGGGTCTTGAGACCCATGCCGCGGGCGATGCCCGGCTCCTGCGCGCCCACGATGTAGATGGCGGCGGTGTTCATCTCGGCGATGTGGCCGCAGCTCATCATGGAGAAGCCGTGGAAGGGGTGGAAGGCGTTCGTGAAGCGGTACTTGCGGATGTATTCCTCATTGGTGGCGAAATACTCGCCGTAACGGTCCATGTCGGGCAGGACCTGCATATAGTCGTGCTGGAAGAGCTCATAGAGCTCGCGCAGGTAGGGCCAGCGCTCGTCGTGGAAATAGCCGTTGCAGATGCTCGAGCAGATTATTACGCAGTTCTCCTTCATGACGCGCTTGTGGCGTATGACCTGGGCGGAGAGGGCCTGCATCATCTGTATCGGGTTGGTGCCCATGCCGTTGCCGTAGTGGAAGTCAATGGGCATACCGAAGACCATGATGTCGTACTTCTCCTTGGCGTAGGGGACGTAGGTGCGCCTGTTGGCGACCTCCCAGCTCGCCGGCTGCATGACCTTGGCGTAGCCGCTGAAAATGGCTATCTGGCGGGAATAGGTGTCCAGCACGGCGTCGCAGCAGAAGAAGGGGTGGCCCATCTTCTCCTCCATGTGCATGCCTATCTGGTCGAACTTGGTGCGCATCAGGCTGTGGCCGGAGACGGGCACGAAGTCGGCGCGGTGCATGACCTTGGGGACGTGATGGCTCGCTATGCTCTTCCAGTGGGTGATGCCGGTGGCGCAGTGCTTATAGCCGCCGGAGTAGCCGCCGTAGGGGTTGCCCTGGGTGTGGCCTATGAGTATGGGGATGTCGCAGTCGAAGACGTACTTGTTCATCAGCACGGGGTCGCCCGCCCCGGTCCTGCCGAGGTCGACCATGTGCTCGTAGTCCTCGCTGTCGTGGCTGGTGAGCTGGCCGGAGTAGTAGAACTCGTTGAAGAGCTCCTCGCCGAGTATCTTCTTCATCTCGGGCACGGTGGCGCGGGGGTGGAGGCCGTTGGAGATGAGCAGGAGTATGTCCTTCTTCTCCACGCCGGCGGCGTAGAGCTCGTCGAGGCAGGCCCTGATGCTCACCTTGCGGTGGCTGGTGGCCTGGGTGCCGCCCTTGACTATGTCGGGGATGACGAAGACGACGCTCTTGCCCGGGCCGGCGAGCTCGCGCAGCGGCGGCATACCCAGCGGGTGGCGTATGCTCTCGAGCGTGGCGTTATAGAGGCTGTCCCAATCCTGGGGCAGGCAGGGAGGGTCGGGGACCGTCGTCCCGGGGATAAACACGTCGGTGCTGTCGGGGAGCTCGGCGCTCATAAGGCCGTTGCCGTATTCAAAATCCAGCTTCATGTTTGTTCCTCACTTTCCAAGGTAGATGCGGATTATCTCCAGGTATTCGTCGGGGTACCAGCCTATCTCGCCCGAGAAACGGGTGAGGGCGATGAGGCCGCCGTCGATTTCGGGTATGCTGGAGAGCATCTCGGCGTTGTCGGTCTTGAGGCCGCCGCCGTAGACAACGTCCATGCCGCCGGTGCGCTCCTTGACGAACTTGGCTATCATGGCGATATAGTCCTTGCCGGCCGGGGTCTTGCCCGGGCCTATGCTCCAGACCGGCTCGTAACCTATGACGACGCGGCCCTTGTCCACGCCCGCGAGGCCCTCGTCGAGCTGCCTGCCGAGGACCTCCTGCCACTGGGGCTGCTCCTCGCTCTTCTCGCCGATGCAGTAGAGGACCTTCAGGCCGCGCTCCGTGGCCCGGAGTATCTCCTGGTTGAGTATGCGGTTGGTCGCGGCCGGGTCCTTCACGCCGGCCTCGGCAAAGGTGTCGTTATAGAAGTTGCGCTCCTCGCAGTGGCCGATTATGACGTAATCGCAGCCGAGGGCCTTGGCCGCGGCCGCGGGGCGCAGCGTGGTGAAGGCACCGAAATTGCCGCCCACGGCGGTGTCCGCGCGGTGCACGCCCTGGCAGCCGACCTGTACGGCGCCCCCCGGCTTCCTCGCCGCGGCCGCGCCGAGGATGTGCGCCTCGGGGAAGAACTGGGCGAACTCGGCCTCGGCGGGATCGTACTTGGCCAGCGCGTCCTGGGTGCTGCCCACGATGAAGGCGCCCCAGTCCGCGACAGGCGCGACGCGGTTGACGCCGCCGAACTCCACAGGCACGTCAAAGCGCTTGAGATTCAGATACAGATGCTTCATATTTTACCTCACTTCGCGTAGAAGGCCTTCATGTCCTCGAGGCTCTTGAGCTCGACGAGCGGGGCCCTGCCGTAGGAGCCGAAGTTGACGATGAGGCTGCCGACGGCCTCCTTGACGCCCTGCTCGACGCGCTCCATGAGGACGGCGACGTCGTTGTCGGGGATGTTGCCGGTCAGCACGGTGTCCATGATGGGCGGGAAGAAGACGCGCGGGTCGAAGGCGGACTTCTTCTCCTCGAGCAGCTGGTATACGCCGCCTATGGACTTGCTCTCGCGCAGCTCGGGGCGGTTGGCGAAGAGCTCCTTCATGTTGCGGGTGACGGCGAGGCGGATATCGGTGTCCACGTTTATCTTGCGGATGCCGCAGGGGATGGCGGCCACGAGCTCGTTTACGGGGATGCCGTAGGCGTTCTGGATATCGCCGCCGAGGTCATTTATCTCCTTCACGATGTACTGGGGGACGGTGGAGCTGCCGTGGCTGACGAGGGCGCAGAAGATGCCCAGGCGGTTGATGCATTCCTTTATCGCAATGGCTATCTCGCGGCGGAGCTTGGCGTTCTTGCCCTTGCTCGCGCCGTGCTGGGTGCCGTAGGAGATGGCGAGGGCGTCGACGCCGGTCTTCTCGATGAACTCGACCGCGTCGAGGGGGTTGGTGTAGGTGCTGGTCTCGGCGAAGACGTGGTCCTCCTGGCCGCCCAGGACGCCCAGCTCGCCCTCGACGCTGACGCCGAGCGCGTGCGCGTACTTGACGACCTCGCGGGTGAGCTCTATGTTCTGCTCGAGGGGCAGGGAG
>CALWYP010000015.1 GCA_944385795.1 uncultured Oscillospiraceae bacterium
CCGTCGTGCAGCACCAGCTCGCCAAGTGGTCCGACGCGGACATGATAGTCTACCTCGGCTGCGGCGAGCGCGGCAACGAGATGACCCAGGTGCTCGATGAGTTCCGCGAGCTGAAGGACCCGCGCTCCGGGCGTCCGCTCATGGAGCGCACCATACTCATAGCCAACACCTCCAACATGCCCGTCGCGGCGCGCGAGGCGTCCATATACACGGGCATGACCATAGCCGAGTACTACCGCGACATGGGCTACCACGTCGCGCTCATGGCCGACTCCACCTCCCGCTGGGCCGAGGCCCTGCGCGAGATATCCGGACGCCTTGAGGAGATGCCCGCCGAGGAGAGCTTCCCGGCCTACCTCCCCAGCCGGCTCGCCGGCTTCTATGAGCGCGCCGGATATGTGGACGCCCTCGGCGGCGGCCAGGGCTCCGTCACCGTCATCGGCGCCGTCAGCCCCCAGGGCGGCGACTTCTCCGAGCCCGTCACGCAGAATACGCAGCGCTTCGTCAGGTGCTTCTGGGCGCTCGACCGCTCGCTCGCCTACGCGCGCCACTTCCCCAGCATCAACTGGACCACCAGCTATACGGAGTACTATAACGACCTCCTGCCCTGGTACAAGAAGAACTTCGGCGAGGACTTCCCCGAGCTGCGCGAGCGCATTGTCGCCCTGCTCAACGAGGAGAGCTCGCTCATGGAGATAGTCAAGCTCATAGGCTCCGACATCCTGCCCGACGACCAGAAGCTCGTCATAGAGACGGCGAAGGTCATCCGCGAGGGCTTCCTGCAGCAGAACGCCTTCCATGAGCACGACACCTATATGACCCCGGCCAACCAGATGAGCATGCTGCGCATAGTGCTGCGCCTCTACGACGGCGCGCGCACGCTGGTCGCCGCCGGCATCCCGCTGCGCCTGCTCATGGAGACGGGCATCTTCTCCGTGCTCGAGCGCATGAAGTTCGGCCTCGGCGAAGGCAAGCCGGCCGGGGAATTTGAAAAACAGGTCGACGACGCGCTCGGCAGGGTGCGCCGCGCGAACACATAAGGAGGTGGGCGCATGCGCATAGAATATACCGGCCTTGCCGAGATAAACGGCTCGCTCATAGCGCTCGACGACGTCGAGGGCGTCTCCTACGACGAGCTGGCCGAGATAACCCTCCGCGACGGCTCCCGCCGCCACGGCCGCGTCATACTGATCGACGGCAAGCGCGTGGTGCTGGAGGTCTTCGAGGGCACCTCGGGCATAGACCTCAAGCACACCGGCACCCAGTTCCTGGGCAAGCCGATGACCATCGCCCTCTCCGAGGAGCTGCTCGGCCGCGTGTTCGACGGCACGGGCAGGCCCATCGACGGCCTGGGCGAGATATACGCCGACGAGCGGCGCGACATAAACGGCCCGGCCATAAACCCGGTCAGCCGCGAATACCCCAAGAGCTGCATACTCACGGGCATCAGCTCCATCGACGCCACCTGCTCGCTGATACGCGGGCAGAAGCTGCCCATTTTCTCCGGCGCGGGCCTCGCCCACAACGAGCTCGCCGCCCAGATCGTGCGCCAGGCGCACGTCATCGGCCAGGGCGACGACGCGAAGTTCGTCATCGTCTTCTGCGCCATGGGCATCAAGAACGACACGGCGGACTTCTTCCGGCGCGACTTTTCCGAGTCCGGCGCCCTGGGCCGCACGGTCATGTTCCTGAACATGGCCTCCGACCCGATAATTGAGCGTATCCTCGCGCCGAGGTGCGCGCTGACCGCCGCCGAATACCTGGCCTTCGACAGGGGCTATCACGTCCTCGTCGTCATGACCGACATGACCTTCTACTGCGAGGCCCTGCGCGAGTTCTCCAGCTCCAAGGGCGAGATCCCTTCGCGTAAGGGCTACCCGAGCTACATGTACTCCGACCTCGCCAGCCTCTATGAGCGCGCGGGCCTGATACACGGCAAGCCCGGCTCAGTCACGCTCATGCCCATACTCACGATGCCCGGCGACGACATATCCCACCCGATACCCGACCTCACCGGCTACATCACCGAGGGGCAGATAGTCCTCTCGCAGGAGCTGGCCCGCAAGGGCGTCTACCCGCCCGTCAGCATACTGCCCAGCCTGAGCAGGCTTATGAAGGACGGCACCGGCAAGGGCTTCACCCGCGACGACCACCCCGACCTCTCCAACCAGCTCTTCGCCTCGTATTCCGAGGTCTCCGGCGCGCGCAGCCTCGCCACCGTCATCGGCGAGGACGAGCTCTCCACCCGCGACAAGCTCTACCTCAAGTTCGGCGACGAGTTTGAGCGCCGCTTCATAAACCAGGGCATGTACGAGCCGCGCAGCCTGGACCAGACGCTGGATATGGGCTGGGAGCTTCTGAGCATACTCCCGCGCGAGGAGCTCTCCCGCGTGAGCGACAAGGTGCTCGACCAGCATTATACCGGCTCCGCCGGGGCCTGAGCGGAGCAATCCAGCCGGAAGGAGGGGTGAATATTGCCGCAGACAGCGCCAACAAAGGGAAATCTAAACGCAGCCAAGCGCTCCAGGACCCTGGCCTCCACGGGCTACGACCTTATGGACCGCAAGCGCAACATATTAATACGCGAGCTCATGGCCCTGATCGACGACGCGCGCGAGCTTCAGCGGCGCATAGACGCCACCTTCGCCGAGGCCTACGCCTCGATGCGCATAGCGGAGATAGCCATGGGCGGCAGCGCGCGGCTCGCCGCGGAGAGCGTACCTGTGGACAACGGCTACTCGCTGCGCACGCGCAGCGTCATGGGCGTCGAGCTGCCCTACGTCTCGGTTAAGAGCGAGACCCCGGCCGGCCCGCCCTACGGGCTTTCGTTCACCACGAGCGAGCTCGACGACGCATATTTCAAGTTCCAGGAGGTCAAGGACCTCATACGCGACCTGGCCGAGACGGAGAACAGCATCTACCGCCTGGCCTACGCGATAAAGAAGGCGCAAAAACGCGCCAACGCCCTTAAAAACATCGTCATTCCCGGCCTGGACGCCGAAATCTTCCGCATATCCGACGCCCTTGAGGAGAAGGAACGCGAGGAGTTCGTGCGCCTCAAGGTTGTGAAGGCGCGCAATGAGCGCCTGCAGGACGAACAGCATGAAGCCGGCCAGGGCGCGTAAGTTTGCCGCGGCCGCGGCCGCGGCGGCGCTGGCCCTGGGCCTCGCCGGCTGCGGCGGCTTTGAGGGCGCGGCCGAAAGGGGCGGGGAACTGCTCGCCTCCGCGGAGAACCTGCACATACAGCTCTCGCTTGAGATGGAATACGAGCTCCGGAGCGGGGATTCGCCCGCCGTGGGCTATGAGTTCACCGTGCTGAGCAGTATGGACACGGACGGGGAGCGCAGCAGCGGAAGCGTGTCGCTCTGCTCCGACAGCAACTTCCAGGCCTACACCGTCTACTTTGTTTACAGCGGCGGTACCCTCTACCGCTCGGATGACGGGCGCGCGAGCTGGACGGCCGAAGAGCCGCCCCGGGGCGAAGGTGAGGCCGGTTCCGCCGCGGCCATGCTCGGCGTCTACCTCGAGAAGGCCGAAGGGCTGAGCGAGGCCGGCGCGGACGCCAGCGTCCAGGGCGCCGCCTGCACGCGCTACGACGGCCTCCTGCCCGCGGCCGCGCTGGGCTATGGCTCTGAAGACGCCGCGCCCGTCTCCTTCTGGTTCGAGGAGGAGAGCGGCCGCCTGGCGGCGGTCGAGGCGGAGCTCGCCGGGCTTATAGGCGGGGAGCTGCTCGCGGTGGTCGAGGGCGGCGACCCGATGTACGGCGGCATGTCCGTAAAGAGCGTAACGCTGCGCGCCGACCTCTGGGGCTACGGAGCCTCCGAGCCGGACGAGCCGCCGCAGATTTGAACCGAATAAACTAAAATCCCGCTCTATTGAGCGGGATTTTTATGTTTTGAGCGGTTTACTTCGCGTATTCGACGGCAATCTGCGCGGCGCAGCGGGCGTTGTTGAGCGCGAGCTGGATGTTGCTCGCAAGGCTCTCGCCGCCGGTGAGGTCCTTGACCTTGGCGAGCAGGAAGGGGGTTATGTCCTTGCCGTGCACGCCGGCGGCGTCGGCGGCGTCGAGGGCGACGGAGATGACCTTCTCCATCTCGTCAAAGTCGAGCCCGTACTCCTCGGGGATGGGGTTGGCTATCAGCACGCCGCCCGTGAGGCCGAGCTCCCACTTGGCGCGCAGTATGGCCGCGGCTTCGGCGGGGTTGGCGCAGGCGTAGTCGAGCTTGTGCCCGCTGCGGCGGCAGTAGAAGGCGGGGAAGTCGTCCGTGCCCATGCCGAGCACGGGCACGCCCATCGTCTCAAGGTACTCGAGGGTGCGGCCTATGTCGAGGATCTGCTTCGCGCCGGCGCAGACGACAGCGACGGAGGTGTGCGCCAGCTCCTGGAGGTCGGCGCTGACGTCCATGGTCACCTCGCCGTGGCGGTGCACGCCGCCGATGCCGCCGGTGGCGAAGACGCGGATGCCGGCCATCTGGGCCATGAGCATGGTGGTGGCGACGGTGGTCGCGCCGGTGTGGCCGTTGGCTATGTAGACGGGGACGTCGCGGCGGGAGACCTTGCCCACGCTGCGGGCCTCGCACATGACCTGCAGGTCGGCTTCGCCCAGGCCGACCTTTAGCTTGCCGCCGATAATGGCCATCGTGGCGGGCACGGCGCCGTTTTCGCGCACGACCTGCTCGACGCGCGCGGCGAAGTCAAGGTTCTCGGGATAGGGCATACCGTGGCTGAGTATGGTGCTCTCCAGGGCCACGACGGGCCTGCCCGCTTCGAGCGCGGAGCGGACCTCGGGCTGGATGTCCAGATACTTTTGAAGATTCGTCATTGTTCTCGCTCCTTATGGGTTGTTTGAGTAGTTTTTTATGGTGTATTTGAGCAGAAGTTCGCTCATCTCGCGGCTTATCGTGTCGTCGCTCTCCACGGCGATATGCCCCGCCGCGAGGGCGCAGTCCACGGCCTGCTCGGGGCCGTAGCCGCGCACAAAGCCGAATACCAGCCCGGCGAGGAAGGCGTCCCCCGCGCCGGTGGCGTTCCGCATCTCGCTCACGGGCCGCAGCGCGCGGCAGAAGCGGTTCCCCGCGGCGTCCGCATAGTAGCAGCCGCGCTCGCCGAGGCTCACGGCGACGCACTTCGCGCCGCGATCTATGAGCGCGGCGGCCGCGCGCTCCACGCCCAGGTCGCTGTCCGTGTCCATGCCCGCGAGTATGCCGAGCTCAAGGCTGTTGGGCTTGAGGCCGTAAAAACGCCCCGCTAAGGGCGCGGCGCGGTGCGCGTAGGCGGTGCTGACCGGGTCGAGGAAGACGGGCACGTCCCCGGCGGCGTCCAGGATCCGCTCGAGCGCCGCCGCCGGCAGGCAGGGGTCGCAGACCACGGCCGCCGCGCCGAGAATCAGCGGGCGCTTGGAGTCTATGACCTCGGGCGTGACGTGCTCGAGCACGCTCATGTCCGACATGGCCACAAGCATGTCCGCCCTCTCGTCCAGGATGGAGACGTAGGCGCTGGACGTGACGCCGGGCAGCATAAGGCAGCCGGACATGTCCAGCCCCGCGGCCTCGCTCTCCCGCCGCACCAGCTCCCCGAAGAGGTCGCAGCCAAGGGCGGAGACCATGCGCGCGCCGACGCCCATGCGGGCCAGGTTTTCCATGACGTTGCGCGTGACCCCGCCCGCGCTCGTGCGCAGATGGCCGGGGTTCGAGTCGCGCATGACTATAGCCGCGCGGGATATGCCGTGGACGTCCACGTTCGCCGCGCCTATGCCCAGTACATACATCGCAAAGCCCTCCATGTATACTGCCTGAATATTATATATTTTTGCCCCGCGCAAGTCAAGGACGGCCCGCGCGGGCTCTATTTGATTTTTTTGCGATAACTGTTGACAGGCGCGGGAGGCCGGTGTATACTAACTGTACTAGAACAGATAATACAGTTTAGCAGAAAGAGGTGAGACGGTGATAAGCATTGATTTCAGGGATTCGCGGCCGATATACGAGCAGGTCAAGGACGCGCTCAGGCGGCTTATCGTGTCTGGCGCGCTGCCCCCGGACGAGAAGCTGCCCAGCGTGCGCGAGCTCGCCTCGCGCCTGGTAATTAATCCTAACACCATACAGAGGGCGTACCGCGAACTGGAGCACGAGGGCTACATTGTCTCCGTACCCGGCAAGGGCAGCTTTGCGCGTTTGCGGGACGGAGGCAACGGCGAGAGGGTTGGGGCCCTGCTGGCGAAGTTCGACGACGCGGCCGAGGAGCTGATGTATCTAGGAGTGACGGCGCAGGAGCTGGCCGCGAGGCTCGTAAAGAAGGAGGGAGAGAGCGATGATAATTGAACTGAAGGACGTGACCAAGCGCTTTGGGAAGCGGGCGGCGCTCGACTCTCTTACGATGAGCGTGCCGTCCGGCGCGGTGTACGGGCTGGTGGGCCCGAACGGCGCGGGCAAGACGACGGCGATACGCTGCGTCATGGGCGTGCTGAGGCCGGACGCCGGCGAGATAAGCGCGGACGGGGAGCCCATATACGAGAACCCCGCCGTGAAGTCGCGGATGGCCTGGATACCCGACGACGCCTACAGCTTCCCGCAGGCCGACATAGACGGCATGATGCGCTTTTACAGGTCGGTGTACCCCGGCTTTGACGGGGAGCGCTTTGAGAAGCTCGCCGGGGCCTTCCCTCTGGACAGGAAGGCGCCGATACGCCGCTTTTCGCGCGGCATGAAGAAGCAGGCGGCCTTCTGGCTGGCCCTGGCGCTGAAGCCGGACGTGCTGGTGCTGGACGAGCCGGTAGACGGGCTCGACCCGGTTATGCGCCGCCAGGTCTGGTCGCTGCTCCTCTCGGACGTGGCCGAGCGCGGCTCCACCGTGCTCGTCTCCTCGCACAACCTGCGCGAGCTGGAGGACGTGTGCGACCGCGTGGGCTTCATAAACGGCGGCAAAATGCTGCTGGAGCGGGATCTGAGCGAGCTGCAGGAGGACATCTGCAAGATACAGCTGGTGCTGCCCGAGGGCGGGGAGCTGCCGGACGGGCTCGAGGTCATACACTCTTCCGGCGAGGGCAGGCTCAAGACCCTCATAGTGCGCGGCCCCAGCGGGCGCGCCCAGGAGCTTTGCGCGGAGGCCGCGCCGGTGTATATGGAGGCCCTGCCGCTGAACCTGGAGGAAATCTTTATCTACGAGCTGGGAGGTGAGGGACATGAAGTCCGGGAAATCGTACTTTAACGCCGGCGTGTTCTGGAAGACGGTCAGGCGCTTCTGGCCCATCTGGGGCATTTACCTGCTTATTTGGTTTTTGGCGCTCCCGGCGCGGATAGCCACCGACGCCGCGGCCTTTGGCGCGGAGCATGCCGCCTGGACGCCTATCGACGCCGTGGAGACCACGGCCTGCTGGCTCTGCCCCATAACCGCCGCGACGGCGGCGGGCTTCGCCTTTTCGCATCTCTACTCCGAGAAGGCCTCGAACTTCTACGCCGCGCTGCCGCTGCGCCGCGAGGGGATGTATTTAAGCTGCATGTCCGCGGGCCTCGCGCCCCTGCTGGCCGTGAACCTGCTCATATACGCAGTTTCCGCGCTGGTGTGCCTCGGCTGCGGAGCCAGCCCCTCGAGCTTCCTCGTTTGGCTGGGCTCGGCGACGCTGGAGCTGCTGGCCTTCTACGGCATAGGCGTCTTCTGCGCCATGCTCACGGGCAGCGCCGTCATGATGCCGCTGCTCGTCATCGCCTTCAACGTGGCCGGGACCTGGATGGGCACGGTTATGGGGACGGTACCGGCCCGCTTCTCCTACGGCTGGCCCGGCGGCTACTCGGGCTGGCACACGGCGCTCTCGCCCTTCATCGCCATATTGAACTATGTGCAAGTGGACTATGTAGGCGCGCCCGCGGCGGACGGCCTCCTGCGCACGGCGCGGCAGATCGTTGGCTGGAAATACCTCATAGCCTACGGCGCGCTCGGCGCAGCGCTGCTCGCGGCCTCCCTGCCGCTCTACCGCCGCCGGCGCATGGAGAACGCGGGGGACACGGTGGCCATTGCCCCGCTCAGGCCGGTCTTCAAATACGTCGTGGCCTTCTGCGCCGCCTTCATACTCGGCTCGGCCGCCGAGAGCATAATCTTCTTCGACGCCTACGAGGACGGGCTCGCCTACGCGCTGCGCTTCTGCCTGCTCGCGGCCGCGGGGGCCTTCATCGGCTACTTCGGCGCGGAGATGATATTGAACAAGAGCTTCGCTGTCTTCCGGGGCTGGAAGCGCTATGCGGGCTGGCTCGCGGTCAGCGCCGTGTGCGCCCTCGTCGTCCTGGGCGTGGAGCTCGACGTCACGGGCTATGAAAAGCGCGTGCCCGACGCCGGCGAAATAGAGAGCGCGGCGTTCTCCGTCTCCGGCGAGGGCGAGGTGGTCTTCACCGACGCGGAGGAGCTGAACATCATAACCGGGCTCCATGAGAGCCTCATCCAGAGCAAGGAGCCACATCAGAGCTTGGCCCGGGATTACGGCTGCATATATGTCGATTTCGACTACCGCCTCAAGGACGGCGGGGAGCTGCGGCGCGCTTACGAGCTGCCGGTGAACGACAAGGCCCTGGTGTCGGTCGTGGAGGGCCTTATGAACCGGCCCAAGGCCATATTGGAGCGCACGGGCGCGCCGGCCTATCTCAGCAGCGCCGCCATTGTGAGAGGCTGGGTGGAGTACTACCCCGACACGGAGGCGCACGACTCCGGGCACGCGCAGGCGCTGGAGCTCACGCCGCGCGAGGCCGCGAGATTCTATAACGAGTGCGTCTACCCCGACCTCAGGGAGGCCAGGCTGGGCCTCGCCGACTTCAATTTGGACGAAGACTACTACGAGAGCAGCTACGACTGCGTCATAAGGATAGAACTGACATACAATGTAGTGGAGGCCGCCAACTACCCGGCGAGCATAGACGTCTCGCCGACAATCTACTCCGAGCGCACGAACGAATGGCTCCGGGCGAAGGACGTGCCGCTAATAACCCTCGCCGAAAACGCGGCGTAAAGCCCGCCAAAGCAGATGAATCCATAGCCGCGCCCCGGGAGAAATCCCGGGGCGTCAGGCTGTCTAAAAAGGCCTTGAAGGCCTTTTTAGACAGCAGCGTCCCCCGGCCGTAAAGCGGCCGATGAGGACCGGCGCTTCGCTCCGCGCCTCGGTTGTCCGCCAAGGGCGGACAATTTGACGCTCGCTTCGCGCAAAGTATTTTCGGCGACGTACACGCCGCCGCCGAAAATTAATTACAATCTATTTCGCCGCAAAGCGGCGAAACTCAAGCGAGGCTTTTTCGACAAGCCGCGCCCTGGGAGAAATCCCGGGGCGTGTTGCATTTTCCTCCGCCGCTCAGGTATAATATCCCCGAGGCCCGCGCTATGCGCGGACGGGCGCAGAGCGCCCGTGCGTTTGCGGCGAAACGCGCCTCGAGGATGTTATACCTGGCGGAAACCGCTTCGCGGTTTTACGGCGGCTGCGCCGCCGCGCAAGCTGCAAGCGCCTTGCCGCTCAGGTATAATAACCCCGAGGCCCGCGCGTTTGCGGCGAAACGCGCCGGGCGCGGCGAAAGGAGGGGCGAGAACATGAAAATAGCCTACATAGGGATAGACCTGATGCTGCCGGTGCTGGACGCGGCGCTAGGCTGCGGCATGGAGCTTATGGAGCTCTTCACCTGCCGGACGGACAACGTTACGGAGTTCAACTCCGGCGTCATAGCGCGCGCGAAGGCCCTGGGCGCGCCGTACACGCTCGAGCGGATAACAAGCGCAGACCTGGAGCGCTGCGCCGCCGCCGGCTGCGAGGCCGCGCTCTGCGCGGGCTACTACTACCTCGTGCCCACAGGCGGGCCGCTCCCGCTTATCAATTTCCATCCGGCGCCGCTGCCCGAGCGGCGCGGCGGCTGGCCCATGCCCGTCATGCTGCTGCGCGGCGACCGGCTGGGCGCGATGACGGCCCACCTCATGAGCGCGCGCTTCGACGAGGGCGACATACTGCTGCGCGAGGACTTTGAGATAGCCCCCGGCGAGACGCTGGAGAGCTATATGCGCCGGGCGAACGCCCTCGCTCCGGGCATGGTGAGGCGCATCGCGGAAGACCTGCCCGGCGTGCTGGCCGGGGCGAGGCCGCAGGGCCGCGGCGAATACATAGCCATGCCCACGGAGCGCGACTGGACGGTTACGCCGGATATGGCCCCGGAAGAGGCGGACAGGATACTGCGCGCCTTCTATGGCTACGAGTGCGTCTACGCCGGGGCGGAAAAGCTCGAACTCATACGCGCCCGGGCCTATCCGGGCCCCGGGCCGGAGCGGAGCCTGCCTCTAGCGGGCGGGCACATAGAGTACGCCGCGGCCAGGCGGCTCCCCGGCTGAGCCGCGGGACGTAACAAAGCGGACCAATTTATTTTAAATTCTGTTTTGCCTTTGTTCACGACAACTTCACATGTCTCGTTTATTATTACGACCGTAAAAACAAAGACATGGAGGTCAGAACCATGTATCCATATGACGAGGACAACAACCTGAACAGCGAAAACAACGAAAACAACGCGAAGGGCGAAAACGGAAGCGGCTCCGGTGAAGAGGGCTCCTACCGCATGGTGAGGCCCGACGCGGGCAAGAGCTTCGATGCGAAGCAGGACTCCGCCGGCTCCGGGCCCTGCTACCGCGACGCCAACTACACCAGCGAGGACGGCGCCTCCGGCGGCTACTATTCCCCGACGCCGCAGCGCAAGGAGAAGGAGAGCAAGCCGAAAAAGGCCCGGCGCGGCATGTCCGCGGGCGCGATAGTGGCGCTCTGCCTGGTCTGCGCGCTGATAGGCGGCTGCGCCGGTGGCGCCATAGCCCAGGGCTTCTCCGACGGCGGCGGCGAGCCGTCGCCCACGGCCCAGATCACACAGGAGCCCGCCCCGGCCAGCGGCTCGCCCGTCGCCAACCAGAGCGAGGGCGCGATGAGCGCCCGCGACATATATTATGACCTCGCGGTCAAGCAGGTCGTCGGCATCTCCACGGAGATAACCGGCACCAACATCTGGGGTATGCCCGTCTCCGGCAGCGTCGAGGGCAGCGGCTTCGTCATAAGCGAGGACGGCTATATCCTCACGAACTACCACGTCATCGAGGACGCCAAGGAGGGCGGCTACGACATAACCGTCAAGTTCTCCGACGACAGCGGCTACGAGACCAAGGAGTACACGGCGGAATTCGTGGGCGGCGAGCGCAACAACGACGTCGCAATAATAAAGATAGACGCGAGCGGCCTCACCCCCGCCACGCTGGGCGACAGCGACGACCTGCGCGTCGGCGACACGGTGTACGCCGTGGGCAACCCGCTCGGCGAGCTCAACTACTCCATGAGCGACGGCATGGTCAGCGCCACCGACCGCACCATCACCACGAGCGAGGGCACGAGCAACATGTTCCAGCTCACCGCCGCCGTCAACGAGGGCAACTCGGGCGGCCCGGTTTATAACATATATGGCCAGGTTGTCGGCATAGTCACCGCGCGCCCGAACGAAGAGGGCGCCCAGGGCATCGGCTTCGCAATCCCGATTGACGACGCCGTGCGCATTGCCGACGACGTAATCAACGGCGGGCACCAGATAGACCCCGGCGCCGAACCCGCCTACCTCGGCGTGAACGTCAAGGACGTTGAGCAGAGCGCCGTAAGCTACTACGGCATGCCCTACGGCGCCTACGTCTACACCGTCGTGGACGGAGGGCCCGCCGCGGACGCCGGCATCAAGGTCGGCGACATCATAACCGGCGTGGACGGCTACGATATCTACTCCCGCAGCGACCTGCAGGAGGAGCTGGGCTACCACGCCGCCGGCGAAACGAGCACCGTCACGGTCTACCGCTCAGGCGAGTACATCGACATCGAAGTGACCTTCGCCGCCGCCCCCGCGCAGACCGCCGAATCGCGCCTGCCCGCGCTCTTCGGCTGATTAGCCACAACCCGGAAAACCCCGCCGGCCCCCACCGGCGGGGTTTCCACGTCCATAGGAATGTCCTTCTGCGAGAGCCGGGCGGCCCTTCACGAAGTCCCAAATTGCAAAGAAATCCGCCCGGGGCTTAGCCTCGGGAGGATGCCGTAGCCCGCGCCGTGGCGGCGCGGCCAGCTCGCTGTGCGAGCTGAGGGGGGTATCGCGGCATTTATGCCGCGTATCTAGGGGGGACGAAGGTCCCCCAGGGTTAAGAGATCGGCAGGGGGCCGAGCCGGGGGCGGGTGCCCTCGCCCCCGCCGTGCCCGCCGGGCCCGACCGCCGGGGGTGCCACGGGCAGTAGAGTGGCCTTTTGCCAGCGCCGCGCGGGGCGGACGGAAGTCCCAAATTGCAAAGAAATCCGCCCGGAGCTTTGCCCCGGGCGGATGCCGTAGCCCGCGCCGTGGCGGCGCGGCCGCCTCGCCGTGCGAGGCGAGGGGGGTATCGCGGCATTTATGCCGCGTATCTAGGGGGGGCGAAGCCCCACCTGGATTTTTTAAAGGAAGAAGTCCATGAGCTGGCCGATGAGGACGATCATGACGCCTATCGGGGTGATGAACCTGAAGCAGGCCTCGTAGACCTTGGGCAGACGGTACTTGTGGCCGGAGATCTCGCACTCCTCCTTGACGAACTTGGTCTTGTAGACCCAGCCTATCAGGACCGTCATGATCAGCGCGCCCAGAGGCATAAGGATGCCCTCGGAGAGGACGTCGAAGAAGTCGAGCCAGGCGTCGATGAACATCGGGACGCCCTCAGCGCCGAACTCCATGCCGAGGAGCTGGTACGGAGAGGGGACGATGCCGGGCTTGCTGGTGAACCAGCCGCCGATAGCGTCGAGCGCGACGGGCAGGCCGATGGCGAAGGAGATGGCGGCGGCGACGCAGATGATAACGGCGCGGTTGCCCTTCTTGCCCTTCTCGCGGGCCTGGTCGAGCTTCCAGGTGACGATGACCTCAAAGAGGGAGATCGAGGAGGTGACCGCCGCGATGAAGACGAGGAAGTAGAAGAGGAAGCCGAAGAGGTTGCCGAAGGTGCCCATGCTCAGGAAGACGTTCTGCATGGTGTTGAACAGCAGGCTCGGGCCGCTGGCGTAGTCAAGGCCGAAGGCGGCGCAGCCGGGGAGCACGGCGCAGGCGGCCATAACGGCGACGAGGGTGTCGCAGGCGGGGATTATCCAGGAGTTCTTCTGCAGGTCCTCGCCCTTGCTCAGGTACGAGCCGTATGTTATCATTGCGCCCATGCCTAGCGATAGCGAGAAGAACATCTGGCCCGCCGCTGTCTTGACCACGCTGAAGAAGCCGGTGACGGTGCTCAGGGGCTCGAGGTTCGGGGTGAGCATGAACTTGTAGCCCTCGATAGCGCCGGGCTGGGTGGCGACGTAGATGATGACGAAGAGAAGCATGAAGAAGAGCGCGGGCATCGCAACCGTGGTAAACTTCTCTATGCCGGCCTCTATGCCGCCCATGACGATGATGATGTTGGAGACGACGAAGACGATGTGGAAGAACACCATCGAACCGTAGTCATGCAGTATGTAGTTCCAGAAGCTCATCTCCTGACCGTTGAAGCCGTCGACGCCCATGAGCTGGAGCAGGAAGCCCATCATGTAGCGCATGACAAGGCCGCCGAGGACGTTGTAGAAGGTCAGAAGGAAGAAGGCGGCCGCGACGCCGATGCCGCCGACCCATTTGTGCTTATTGCTGAACTGGCCGTAGGCGCCGACGGCGCCGAGGCCGGTCTTACGGCCAATCGCCAGCTCGCCGAGCATGACGACCGCGCCGACGAAGACGACGAGCAGCAGGTAGACTATGAGGAATGCAAAGCCGCCGTTGTTGCCCATCTTGTACGGGAAGCCCCAGATGTTGCCCAGGCCGACCGCCGAACCGACGGCGGCCATGAGAAAGCCGAAGTTAGTTCCCCATGATCCGCGTTCTTGTTCCATTTGTTTTCCCTCCCAAAAGTTAAATTTACCGGCGTAGACTATTTCCATCCGCGCCGGCACTCCCTATCCTAAGGGACAATATCCCTATGTCCCCTGTGCCTATACTTTACACCAAAACTATTCCGTTTACAAGTCTTTCATATTCACAATTTAACGGTTTATTCATTTCTGCCCAAAAAGCGGCCCAAATGGGGTGTAAATTTAGGCAGACTTTGTGCAATATTACCACTTGACAAAATATTGACTGGTTAAAATTAAAACTATTGAATGAATTAGCGCGCTGATTTTCGGGCCTGGCAGCCACCTTTGAAGGGCGCAAAGAATTTTCACTTGATTTTGCGGAGCAATATTGTATAATTGTAAGGCGGCAAGCGCCGCTACTGGGAATTTAGGAGGAATCCAAAATGACATACGAGATGGACATCGCCGGATTACAAAGGGAGCTGCCGCTCTGCCGCGTCACGGACGACCTGTACATAGGCGCCTTTGTGATGTTCGGGGATGTCGAGCTCACGGTACACTGCGCCGCGGAGCTCCTGAAGCGCGCGCCCGAGTACGACTACCTCATAGCGCCCGAGGCCAAGGCGATACCCCTCTGCTACGAGATGGCCCGCCAGAGCGGCGCGGAGAAGTACTTTGTCGCCAGGAAGGGTGCGAAGGCCTACATGTCCGGGACCTTTGAGGTCGAGGTGCGCTCGATTACGACGATGCACATCCAGAAGCTCGTCATAGACAAGGCCGACGCGGAGCTCATGAAGGGCAAGAGGATGCTTATACTTGACGACGTCATCTCCACGGGCGAGAGTCTGCACGCCATGGAGGAGCTGGTCACCCGCGCCGGAGGCGTCATAGCCGGCAAGATGGCCGTCCTGGCCGAGGGCGACGCCTACAACCGCGGCGACATCATCACGCTGGGCAAGCTGCCGGTGTTCAACCCTGACGGGACCGTCAAGGAATAAATAACACGGTAAGTCACAAATAACCCTGGCCGCAAGGCCAGGGCTATTTTAGCAATACCGGGCTTTGTAAAGCCCGCGTAAAGTCAGCGCAGGGCCCGGAAGAACTCCGAGAGCAGCGCCGCGCACTCTTCGCCCAGCACCCCGCCGTAGACGGCGGGCCTGTGCCCGTAGCGCTCCTCAAAGAGGTTTATGACGCTGCCTACGGAGCCGGAGTTGGGCTCCTTCGCGCCGTATATGACCGGGCTGAGGCGGGAGTTTATTATGGCCCCGGCGCACATGGGGCAGGGCTCGAGGGTGACGGCTATGCCGCAGCCCGAGAGGTTCCAGGCCCCGAGCCGCGCGCAGGCGGAGCGTATCGCCTCCACCTCGGCGTGGGCCGTGGCGTCGCGGCGCTCCTCGCGCCTGTTGCGCCCGCGGCCTACTATCTCGCCGGAGGGCGCGAATATGACGCAGCCGACGGGCGCCTCGCCCGCCGCCGCGGCCTCGCGCGCAAGAGCGAGGGCCTCGCGCATATATTTCTCCATGTCCACTTTATCACCCCTGGAGCGAAACTATGTTCAATACCATGCTTGATATTTTACTCATAGGCGTAGGTTTGTCAATGGACGCCTTCGCCGTGTCGGTCACGAACGGGCTGACCATACCCGGCTACAGGCCCAGGCACGCGGCGCTGACCGCGGCCTACTTCGGGTTTTTCCAGGGCCTCATGCCGCTCATCGGCTGGCTGCTGGGCAGCGCGGTCAGCGGCGTGATCAGCGCCTGGGGGCCCTATGTGAGCTTCTTCCTGCTGGCCTTCATAGGCGTGAAGATGATAGCCGAGGCCGTAAAGGGCGGGGAGGAGCGGCGCGAGACGGGCCTGCGCCACAGCCGGCTCATAGTCATGGCCATAGCCACGAGCCTGGACGCCCTGGCCGTGGGCGTCTCCTTCGCCTTCATGGACGTGCCGCTCATGGCCTCAGTGCTGCTCATAGCCGCGGTGACCTTCGTCATCTGCTTTGCCGGCGGGGTGCTCGGCAGCCGGGTGCCCGGCATCTCCTGCAAGGCCGCGGGCGTGCTCGGCGGCTGCGTGCTCTGCGCCATAGGCGTCAAACTGCTGCTGGAAGGGATAGGTGTGCTGTAATGGGACTTTTATACGCCCTGGAGGGCATAAGGAACGGCGTCCTGGACGCCGTGATGTCTGCCTTTACGCTGCTCGGCGGCGAGACGGTGTACATGGCCGTCGCAATAACGGTTTTCTGGTGCGTCAGCAAGCCCCTGGGCTATTACATACTCACGACCGGCTTCGCAGGCACCGTGTACAACCAGTTCCTAAAGATAAGCTGCCGCGTCCCGCGGCCCTGGGTGCTGGACCCGGACTTCAGCATTGTGGAGAGCGCGAGGGCCGCCGCGACGGGCTATTCCTTCCCGAGCGGGCACACCCAGAACGCCTTCGCCAGCTTCGGCTGCATCGGCATGTGGTCGCGCAGGACGCCATGGCGGATAATCTGCTCGCTCATAATCGCCCTCATCGCCTTTTCGCGCATGTATCTGGGCGTGCACACGCCCGCGGACGTGGGCGTATCGCTCGTCTCCGGCACGGTTATGACCCTCGCGCTCTGGCCGGTCTTCCGCGATCTGGACAGCCGGCCGCGGCGCATGTACGCGGTACTGGCCGCCATGCTCGCGCTGACGGCCCTGTACGTCGCCTATGCCGAGCTCTGGCCGTTCCCGGCGGACGTGGACGCGGCCAACCTGGCCAGCGCGCGCGAAAACGGCTGGAAGCTGCTCGGCGCCGGCCTGGCCATGCTGCTGGGCTTCGCCCTCGACAGGAGGTACATAGGCTTCTCCACGCGGGCCCCGCTGCCCGGGCAGGCGCTCAAAGCGGCGCTCGGCCTCGCGCTCGTGATGGGCGTGCGCGCGTTGCTCAAGGCCCCGCTCTACGCCCTGCTGGGCGAGAACGGCTTCGCCGACGCCCTGCGCTACTTCGCCGTCGTGCTCTTCGCCGCGGCCGTCTGGCCGCTTACCTTCCGCTTCTTCGCAAAGGTGGGCGCAAAAGAATAGGGAAAGCCCCGGCAAGGCGCCTTGCCGGGGCTTTGTCAGGCTTTGCGGCGGGCCTGCTCCTGCTCCTTTATCTTCCTGCGCCAGCACTTGTGGCACATGGCGACGTAGCTGTCGTTGCCGCCGAGGAAGACCTGCTCGCCGGCGGTGACTATGCGCCCGTCGGGGCCTATGCGGGCGTTGACCGTGGCCTTGGAGCCGCACTCGCAGACGGTCTTGATCTCGGTGATCGAGTCGGCCAGCTCCATGAGCCGGAGCGAGCCCGGGAACATGTGCGTGAGGAAGTCGGTGCGCAGCCCGAAGCAGAGCACGGGCAGGTTGAGCTCGTCGACCATCTCGCGCAGGCCGTCAATCTGTTCGGGGGTGAAGAACTGCGCCTCGTCGGCAATCACGACGTCGAACTTCCCCGCGGCCTCGTAGCGCGCGCGGATGTCGTCCGCGGGGTATATGACTTCGGCCCTGCGCTGTAGGCCGACGCGGCTCTTTATGACGTCCGCGCCGTCGCGGTCGTCCACGCTCGGCTTTATAAGCCAGACGGACATGCCCAGCTCCTCGTAGTTGAACTGGGTTATAAGCGCCTGGGCGCTCTTGCTCGAGCCCATCGCGCCGTATTTGAAGTAGAGCTTAGCCATTTCCAACCCCCGAGACGTGCGCGTTTATGCGCTCTATCAGCATGTCCATGGCCACGAGGTTGTGGCCGCCCTCGGGTACGATTATGTCCGCGTTGCGCTTGCTGGGCTCGACGTACATCTCGTGCATGGGCTTGACGGTGGTGAGGTACTGGTCCACGACGCTCTGCAAGCTGCGCCCGCGGTCGCGCACGTCGCGCACTATGCGCCGGAGTATGCGCACGTCGGCGTCGGTGTCCACAAAAATCTTTATATCCAGCAGCTCGCAGAGCCTGGGGTCCTGCAAAATAAGTATGCCCTCTACTATTATCACCGGGGACGGGTTCACAAGCACCGTCTTATCCGAGCGGTTGTGGACGGTGTAGTCGTAGACGGGGCAGCGCACGCTGCGCCCGGAGCGGAGCGACTTCAGGTCGCGCACCATGAGCTCCGTGTCAAAGGCGTCGGGGCAGTCGTAATTCAGCCTGCTGCGCTCCTCATAGCTCATGTCGTTGTGCGCCTTGTAGTAGTTGTCGTGGTATATCACGCTCACGTTGTCGGCAAAGCGCTGCTGCAGGCGCCGGGTGATGGTGGTCTTCCCGCTCCCGGTGCCGCCGGCTATGCCTATGGTCATTACCTTCCCCATAGTCGAGCCCCCCTTTCCGACAATTCTAACACACATGCGCGGGGGATGCAATTTAAAAACGAAAAAGCCCGAAGATTGACAGAAATCTCCGGGGTTGATATAATTGAACCCCACGCAAGTGGGGGAAGAGGCTCCAAAGCTATGCTACTGCAAGCGGCTTGGCACATCTCCGAAAGGAGGTGGGTTCATGCGCCTTACGATACATCTCGGTGATTTCACTATCACTGTAATCGTCAAGAAACGCAAAAGCCGCCACTCGGGCAAGTGACGGCTTTTGTCGGAAACAAACCGATAAAACATCGTTCTAACCTGAGGCCAAGTCGCTAAGGCTTAGGGGCCTCTTTCCATACACATTATACCCGCCTTTATACGCCCTGTCAAGCGGATAAGAACCGCCGCGCGGGCGATTGCGAATTTACTTTTTGGGCGCGCCGTGTTATCTTATACTTAATCTTAAATAACGGAGGTAATCACATGCCCACTCCTCACAACAGCGCAAACAAAGGCGACTTCGCCAAGACCGTGCTTATGCCGGGCGACCCTCTGCGCTCGAAGTACATAGCCGAGAACTTCCTTGAAAACCCAGTGCTGGTCAACAACGTCCGCGGCGTGCAGGGCTACACCGGGACCTGGAAGGGCGCGCGCGTCTCCGTCATGGCCAGCGGCATGGGCATACCCAGCATAGGCATCTACTCCTGGGAGCTCTACACCCAGTACGGCGTAGAGAACATTATCCGCGTCGGCTCCGCCGGCGGCATAGCCGACGAATTGCAGCTGCGCGACGTGGTCTGCGCCCTCGGCGCCTGCACGGACTCCAACTTCGCGCACCAGTTCGGACTCAAGGGCAGCTTCGCGCCCATAGCCGACTGGAAGCTCCTGACCACCGCCGCCAAATGCGCCGCCGCGCGCGGCATAGAGGTCAAGGCCGGCAACGTCATGAGCTCGGACAACTTCTACAACGACGGGAACGACGGGCCCGACCAGTGGAAGAAGATGGGCGTCCTCGCCGTCGAGATGGAGGCGGCGGGCCTCTATATGAACGCCGCGCGCTGCGGCAAGCGCGCGCTCTGCCTGTGCACGATAAGCGACCACATGTACCGCAGCGAGGAGCTCACGCCGGAGGAGAGGCAGAGCTCCATGAACGAGATGATAGAGATAGCGCTCGACACGGCCGCCGCCATGGATTAAAAATCCAGGTTGGACTGCGCCCTACCTAGATACGCGGCGCAAATGCCGCGATGCCCCTCTCGCCTCGCACGGCGAGGCGGCTGCGCCGCGACCGGCGCAAGATGCGGTACCGGGGCGGGGCAAAGCCACGCCCCGATGGACAAAATCCGGCCAATCGTTCAAGTTCACAAATTGGACGCGGAAATTTAACAGCGGATATTGTCGTATTTTACTTGAACGAGATAGGAAAGAGTGATATAATCACATAGACGCGATAGCGTTGGAGTATTCCGAATCTAAATTTGAAACGGAGGATACACACGAAATGAAGAAGTTTCTTGCTCTGCTTCTCGCGCTCGTGATGGTCTTCGCGCTCGCCGCCTGCGGCGAGGCCGAAACCGAGGAGACCACCCCCGCGGGCGAGGAGACCACTCCCGCTGAGGAGACCACCCCTGCTGAGGAGACCACCCCGGCCGAAGAGCCCGAGGCCGTCGACCCCGACACCATTGGGGACACCATCGAGGCCGACACCTACGAGGTCGCCTTTGTCACCGACGTTGGCCAGCTCAAGGACAAGTCCTTCAACGAGGGCACCTGGAACGGCGTTAAGACCTACGCCTACGAGAACGACCTGACCTACAAGTACTACCAGCCCGCCAACGGCGACGAGGCCACCGACGATGACCGTTACGACGCCATGGCCGCCGCCGTCAACGGCGGCGCGAAGGTCGTCGTGTGCGCCGGCTACCTCCAGGAGGCCGCCCTGCGCCGCGCCGCGATCGAGTTCCCGGACGTCCACTTCGTCTTCATCGACGGCTACTCCATCACTGAGGAAGCCGGCGTCGAGGGCAGCCCCGTCCTCACCAACGTTGCCGGCATCAACTTCAGCGAAGAGCAGTGCGGCTACCTCGCCGGCTACGCCGTCGTCAAGGACGGCTTCACCAAGCTCGGCTTCTCCGGCGGCGGCGGCGGCACCAACCCGGCCTGCTGCCGTTACGGCTACGGCTTCCTGCAGGGCGCTTCCGCGGCTGCCGAGGAGCTCGGCGTTGACGTCACCTGCAACTACTCCTGGCAGTACGGCGGCGCCTTCCAGGCCAGCCCCGAGCTGCAGAGCATGATCGCCGGCTGGTACAACCAGGGCACCGAGATCGTGTTCGCCTGCGGCGGCAACATGTTCGCCTCCATCTCCGCTGCGGCTTCCGCCGCTGACGGCTATGTCGTCGGCGTCGACGTCGACCAGAGCAGCGAGAGCGAGACCGTCGTCACCTCCGCCATGAAGGGCATCGACCAGGCCGCTATCCTGGCCCTGACCCACAGCTATGACGGCACCTGGGACGAGATCGGCGGCAAGACCACCACTCTCGGCGCCAATGAGGACGCCGTCGGCCTGCCCACCGCCGAGGAGAGCTGGCGCTTCGAGAGCTTCACCGTCGAGGAGTACACCGAGCTGCTCAACGCCATCAAGGACGGCAGCCTCGTTGTCGACCCGAACTACCCGACCGATGACGCCGGCATGGACGCCGCCGGCACCGCCGAGCTTGCGAACCTCACCGTCACCGTTATCTAATCAAAACCTAATGAGAGGCCCGGCCCCATGGCCGGGCCTCTTTCTTTATACGGCCGGCGGCCGCGCCCGCCCGCGGGAGGAGCCGGGCGGGGCTCCGCCGCCGTTTTATCCCAAGCCGGGCCCGCGGGCCCGGCGGCCGTTTTTACTGGGCAGATTCTACAATGTTCTTGTCTTTTTGCCGGATTTAAAGTATAATGGGACTAATCAACGTAAAGGGGGGCGGTTCGGTGGCTGCACAGCCGGATTACATCATAGAGATGCTCCACATCACCAAGGAGTTTCCGGGCATTATCGCCAACGACGACATAACCCTGCAGCTCAGGCGGGGCGAGATCCACGCCCTGCTCGGCGAGAACGGCGCGGGCAAGAGTACGCTGATGAGCGTGCTTTTCGGCCTATATAAGCCGGAGCAGGGTATCATCAAGAAGAACGGCGAGGTGGTCCAGATAAAGGACCCCAACGACGCCACGGCCCTGCACATAGGCATGGTCCACCAGCACTTCAAGCTGGTAGACGTGTTCACGGTGCTGGACAACATCATCCTCGGCGCGGAGACGACGAAGCTGGGCTTCATCCAGAAGAAGGAGGCCCGCAGGCGCGTGGAGGAGCTTTCGGAGCGCTACGGCCTCAAGGTGGACCTCGACGCCAAGGTCGAGGACATCACCGTCGGTATGCAGCAGCGCGTCGAGATACTGAAGATGCTCTACCGCGACAACGAGATACTGATTTTCGACGAGCCCACGGCCGTCCTCACCCCACAGGAGATCGAGGAGCTCATGGCCACGATGCACGAGTTCGCGCGCGAGGGCAAGAGCATCCTCTTCATTTCCCACAAGCTCAACGAGATCATGGAGGTCTCCGACCGCGTGACCGTCCTGCGAAAGGGCAAGTGCGTCGGCACGGTCAACACGAAGGACACCAACCAGCAGGAGCTCAGCAACATGATGGTCGGGCGTCCCGTCCAGCTCGTCGTAGAGAAGGGCGAGGCCCATCCCACGGATACGGTGCTCGAGGTCGAGGGCCTGAAGGTGCCCTCCCACGTCCACAAGCGCGACGCGGTCAAGGGCGTGAGCTTCAACGTCCGCCGCGGCGAGATAGTCTGCGTCGCCGGCATAGACGGCAACGGCCAGACCGAGCTTGTCGGCGGCCTCACCGGCCTCGACAAGGTCTCCGGCGGCACGATAAAGCTCTGCGGCCAGGATATCACCCACGCGAATATCAGGAAGCGCGGCGAGAACATGAGCCACATACCCGAGGACAGGCACAAGCACGGCCTCATACTCGACTTCACGCTCGAGCAGAACCTCGTGCTCCAGCGCTTCCGCGAGCCGCCCTTCGAGCACGCCGGCTTTATAAACAACGCCGAGGTGCGCAAGTACGCCGAACGCCTCATAGACGAGTACGACGTGCGCTCCGGCCAGGGCCCGGTCACCGTCGCGCGCAGCATGTCCGGCGGCAACCAGCAGAAGGCGATAATCGCCCGCGAGCTCGACCGCAAGAAGGACCTGGTCGTCGCGGTGCAGCCCACCCGCGGCCTCGACGTGGGCGCCATTGAGTTCATACACAAGCAGCTCGTGGCCGAGCGCGACGCCGGCCAGGCCGTGCTGCTCGTCTCGCTGGAGCTCGAGGAGGGCATGAGCCTTTCCGACCGCATACTAGTCATGTACGAGGGCGAGATTGTCGGCGAGCTCGACCCCAAGAAGACGACCGCCCAGGAGCTCGGCCTCTACATGGCCGGCGCCAAGCGCCAGGGGAAGGAGGCCAAGGCATGAAAGAGCGGCTGACCACTCTCTACAACAAGGACGGCACGCGCACCGTGCTCGCGTCCATCCTCTCCATAATCATCGGCATGGCCGTCGGCAGCATCATAGTCCTCATCGTCGGCTTCACCAGCTCCAGCCTCTCCGGCAGGAGCACCTGGGAGGGCATACGCCTGGTGCTCTTCGGCATCCTCTCTACGGGGCGCGACGCCGCGGGCAACCTGAGCTTCGGCTTCAACCCGACCAGCATAGGCAACATGCTCTTCCGCGCCACACCGCTCATAATGACGGGCCTCTCCGTCGCGGTGGCGTACAAGACGGGCCTTTTCAACATCGGCGCGCCCGGCCAGTACCTGATGGGCACGATGGCCAGCCTCATGCTCGCGCTGGGCATACCCACGGACGTGGTGCCCGCGGGCCTGGTCTGGGTCATCGCCTTCGTGGGCGGCGCGGCCGCCGGCGCCATCTGGGGCGCGATCCCCGGCTTCGTCAAGGCCTATCTGAACATAAACGAGGTCCTGGCCAGCATCATGACCAACTGGATAGCCGCCAACGCGGTGACCTGGGCCTTCGACGTGAGCAACTTCAAGAACATCGTCGAAAGCACCAAGAGCGGCTACATATACAAGACCACCTTTAACGGCGTGGAGACGGCGAAGCTCGGCCTCGACCAGATCTTCCCCGGTTCCCAGGTCAACGGCGGCATAATAATCGCCGTCGTCATCGCCGTGCTCATGTACATACTCATGACGAAGACGACGCTGGGCTACCAGCTCAAGGCCTGCGGCTCCAACCGGAACGCTGCGCGCTACGCGGGCATAAAGGACAAGCGCAACATCGTCCTCTCCATGGCGATAGCGGGCGCGCTCTCCGGCGCGGGCGCTGCGCTTTATTACCTCTCCGGCAATACGGAGTTCTTCTGGCAGACCTACCAGAGCCTGCCCGACACGGGCTTCAACGGCATCCCCGTGGCCCTGCTCGCGGCGAACAACCCCATTGGCGTCATCTTCACCGGCATATTCATGTCGATGCTGGACATCGCGGGCGTACAGCTCACCGCCCTCACGCCCTTCAACGAGTACATCACCGACGTCATCATCGCCACTATCGTCTACCTGAGCGCCTTCTCGCTGGTCATAAAGATGCTTATCTCCGGCGGCAGGAAGCGCAGGAAGGCCAAGGCCGCGAAGGCGGAGGCCGCCCAGGCGGCGGAGCCGGGGACGCCAACGGGAACGGACGCGCCCGCAGAGGGCGCCGGAGCTGAGAAGGGAGGCGAGGCGGAATGACGTTCCTTATCCAGCAGACCCTTATCTACGCCATCCCGCTGCTCATAGTCGCGCTGGCGGGCGTTTTCGCCGAGCGCAGCGGCATAATCAACCTGGCCCTCGAAGGCATCATGATTTTCGGCGCCTTCATAGGCGTGCTGTTCGTGAATATAGTCCAGCAGACGGACTTCTTCATGGCCGCGAAGGCCGCGGACAATTACCTCGCCCTGCAGGGGCTCGAGCTGCTGGCCATGCTGGCCGCGGCGGTCATGGGCGCGATATTCTCGCTGCTTTTGAGCTTCGCCTCCATTAACCTGCGCGCCGACCAGACCATCGGCGGCACGGCCCTGAACCTGATGGCCCCGGCCCTCGTGCTCTTCTTCATCCGCATCATCGCCAACCAGAACACCCTAACCATGGCCGAGGGCGACGCGGCGAGCTGGTTCATGATAAAGAAGGCCATGTTCGGCTACGGCCGGACGGAGGAGATGGGCTTCCTCGGCGCGACCTTCGTGGACAAGACCTATATTGCGACCTATATCTGCATTATCCTCTTCATAGTCCTGTCCATCATCCTCTACAAGACGCGCTTCGGGCTGCGCCTGCGCTCCTGCGGCGAGAACCCGCAGGCGGCCGACTCGCTGGGCATCAACGTCTACAAGATGCGCTACATAGGCACCACCATATCCGGCGCGCTGGCCGGCATGGGCGGCTTTGTCTACGCGCTGACCACCTCCAACTGCATGTCCACGGGCGACGTGGCGGGCTTCGGCTTCCTCGCCCTCGCGGTCATGATATTCGGCAACTGGAAGCCGCTGAACATCGCCGGGGCGGCGCTGCTCTTCGGCCTCTTCAAGTGCATCGCCTCGAGCTACGCCAGCCTGGACATAAACGGCGACGGGGTGTTCATGCTCGCCGACCTGGGCGTCAGCCCGCATTTCTACCGTATGCTGCCCTACATCATCACCCTCGTGGTGCTCGCCTTCACCAGCAAGAGCTCCCGCGCCCCCAAGGCCGAGGGCATACCCTACGACAAGGGCAAGAGATAATAGTCCCGGCCTGAAATGGCGTCGAGCCATTTCAGCGCGCAAAGAGGGCCGGTCCGCGGACCGGTCCTTTTTGCGCGTCCGCTCCGCGCGGCCTTGAAAAACGGAAGCCCGGCGGGTACCCGCCGGGCCTGTTTTTTACGCCGCGTCCACGCGCCTTATCTCCGCGCCGTTTGAGTGGAGCATTATGTCCCCGTCCCTGTCGGTGCGCAGGAGCAGCACGCCGTTTTCCTCGCAGAGCTCCACCACCTCGTCGTGCGGGTGGCCGTAGGAGTTGTCCAGCCCGCAGCAGGCGACCGCGACTTCCGGGGTCGTGAGGTCGAGTATCCCCTGGTCCGTCGAGGTGCGGCTGCCGTGGTGGCCCAGCTTGAGCACGTCCACGTCGAGGCTGTAGCCGCCGATGTAGGCGCAGTCCTCCAGCGGGCCGGAGGAGATGTCGCCGGTGAAGAGGAAGCTGTCGCTTCCGTAGTCGAGGCGGACGACGAGGCTGGAGTCGTTCACGTCGCCCTCCCAGCCCGAGACGGGGCCGACGAACTCAAAGGCCGCCGCGCCAAGGGTGAACTCCATCCCCGGCTCGGGCACGGTTATGTCTATGCCGAGCTCCGCGGCCGTATTTTCAAAGTGCGTGAAGCTCCCGGAGGCGTCGAACTCCGTGTACGGCGCGAAGAGCGTGCCCACGGGGAAGCTCTCGAGCACATAGTCGAGCCCGCCGCAGTGGTCCTCGTGCGCGTGGGTGCACACGACGTAGTCGAGCTCAGTCACGCCCACGCTCTCGAGGTAGTCCACGACCTCGGGCCCGGCCTCGGGCACGCCCGCGTCGATCAGCAGCGTTTCGCCCTCGCAGACGGCTAGGGCGGAGTCGCCCTGCCCGACGTCGATGAAGCTGACGTACAGCCCGTCCCCGGGCAGGGGCGTGGGCTTGGGGCCGAGAGTTACATTCCCGAACCAGCCGAATTCGCTCCCCGCCCAGGACAGGGCGGCGACGATCAGGAATATGACCGCGCCCAGCGCGCTCCTGGGCGCCGCGGCGGAACGGCGCCTTCTCTTCCGTTGCTGTGCCATTGCGTACCTCCCTGTCAGCGCGCGTAGAGCGCGCCGACGATGTAATTGGATATCCTCCTGGGCAGGAATTTAGCCGCCGCCGCGGCCGCCTTATAGGGCAGGCCCAGCGCCTTCAAGGGCGCGCTGCGGCGCATGAGCGCCACCTTGGCGACGTAGGCGCCCGCCGTCTCGGGGCTCATGCCCGCGGCCTCGTCGCGCTCCATCTTGGCGACGGAGCGGCGGAGCCTTTCCGTGTACACGCCGCCCCCGGCGGCCTTGCGCCTCGCGGCGGTGAACCCGGAGCGGATGTCGCCGGGCAGCACGGCGCAGACGCTGACCCCGTAGGGCCGGACCTCGTTTTGCAGCGCGAGGACATAGGCGTCTATCGCGGCCTTGCTGACCGAATACCAGAGCTGGAAGGGTATGGGCAATATGCCGGCGATGGAGCTCATGCAGACTATCCTCCCGCCGCCGCCGGCGCGCATGTACGGCAGTACGGCGCGGACGGCGTTGTCGGCGCCGAAGAGGTTGAGCTCGAGCTGGGCGTGGGAATCGGCGGGGTCGGTGAACTCCGCCGCGCCGGATATGCCGAAGCCGGCGTTGCAGACGAGTATGTCTATGCCCCCGGCGAGGGCCGCGGCGGCGTCTACCGCCCGCCTGACCGCCCCGGCGTCGGTGACGTCGCAGCCGATGTGCTCCACCCCGTCCGCGGAATGGCCGTGGCGGGAAAGTTCAAACACGCGGCATCCGGCCTTATGCAGGGCCAGGGCCGTGCAGCGGCCTATGCCGCCGCTGCCTCCGGTGACTATGGCAGTTTTCATTCGCTTCTCCTCAGATATGTTTTCCACACGAGAATAGCACCCGGCGCGGGGGCTGTCAAGTACGCGCGAAAAGGCGGCGGCCCGGACAAAGGTCCGGGCCGCCGGTTATACGCCCGCCGGCGCCTATTCGCCGTCCGCGGCGGGGAGGATATTCTCCGGGACGCGGACTATGCAGCTCGGGAAGCCCTCGGGCGCGTAGGTGCATATGGGCACATAGCGCTGCTCGGGGGAGCCGAGCTCGAAATACTGGTCTATGCTGTCCCTGTCGACGCCGGAGAGCCAGCCGCTGTCCGTGGCCGAGCAGAGCCGGTCGAAGAGCTTGGCCAGGAGCTCCACGTTCTGGCCGGACTGGCCCGCGAGGTTGCCGCGCAGGCTGGTGGTGTCGAGGATTACGCCGACGGGGGTATCGTAGCCCTCGAGGGCGTTCGATATGGTCATAGCCAGGCCGCATATGGCGGCCTCCGGGCCCGGTTCGCTGCTGAGCTCGACGGTGTAGCCTATAGGCGCGTCGGTGATGGGCATGGACAGGCCCTTGAGCAGCAGCTCGTCGAAGCCCATGCCTATGAGCTCCCCGCAGAGCTCTATGATGTACTGCGAGACGGTTTCGCTGTACGGGTTCAGCCAGGCGCCCTCGGCGTCGGAGAACGGGACGCCGGTGTTCAGCGTCAGGGCGCTGGAGGGGCTGCGCTCGGCCAGGAGGCCGTCGATGCAGCAGCTCAGCTGGGCGACGAGGTAGTAGCCCTCGCCGTGCAGCGCCGCCACGAGCTGCGCCAAATCCACCGTGCCGCCGAGGCCAAAGGCCTGCGCCGTCTGCGACGTGCTGCTCCAGACGAGCTGGCCGCCGACGGGCTTTACCTCCAGCACGAGGGCGTTGGCGTTATAAAGCTCCATGACTTCGGTATAGCGCCCGACGCCGGAGGTGCTGACGTCCGCGGCGGGGACGAAGATGCCGATATAGTCCTCCAGGCCCTCCCCGGCGCGGGCGCTTATCTCCGAATAGTCCGGGTCGGTCACCTCAAGCGCGGCAGCCGCCTGCTCGAGCTCCTCCTCGGCGCCGGAGCCGCCGCCGTCCCCGGCCTCCGCGCCGGGCAGTACGACCGAGATGCCGTCGTGGCCGAAGACGATATACTTTTGCAGCCCGAAGAAGAGCACGACGGTGAGCAGCAGCAGCACGGCCAGCGCGCCTACGGCGAGGCCCAGCACGTTCAGCTTCCGCCGCCGGGCGCGGTATACCTCGGGGCCGTTGTTTTTCGCCATATCAGTCCTTGCCCTCTATCGCCATTATCTTGGCGACGCGGCGCGCGTGACGGCCGCCGAGAAAACCCGTCTCCAGGAAGGTGTCCACGATCTTGAGCGCGAGGCCCTCGCCGAGGACGCGCGCGCCGAGGGCGAGCATGTTGGCGTCGTTGTGCGCCCGGGCCATCTCCGCGCTGTAGCAGTCGCCGCAGAGCGCGCAGCGCACCCCGCGCACCTTGTTGGCCGCGAGGGATATGCCTATGCCGGTGCCGCAGATAACTATGCCGCGCTCGCACTCGCCGGAGGCCACGGCGCGCCCGACGGCCTCGCCGTAGTCGGGGTAATCGCAGCTCTCCTCGGAAAAGGCGCCGAAATCCTTGTACTCTATGCCCTTTTCCTCGAGGTGCTTCATGATAATTTGCTTGAGGGCGTAACCGCCGTGGTCGGAGCCGATAGCCAGCATGGTGATTCCTCCTAATAATTTATGGTCAGAGTTCTATGCGCTTGAACTCGGGCTTGTGACGCCTGTACACGGCGACGTACCTGAAGCCTATGCCGGCCAGGAGCTCGTAGCCTTCGCGTATCCCGACGCCGGCGGCGTGCGTGTTGTGCGCGTCGGAGCCGACGGTGATGATGTCGCCGCCCAGCTCGCGGTAGCGGCGCAGCACGTCCACGCCGGGGAAGGGCAGGAGCAGCGGGTCCTTGCGCCCGCCGGGCGCGAGGTCGGCGACGTTGAGCTCTATGCCCTTGCCGTTGTCCATAAGCGCGCGCAGCAGCGTGTCTATGCGGTCGCCGTGCCGCTCCATGCTGAGCGCCGCGTCAATGCCCTGCTTGTGCATGTAGCGCAGGCAGTAGCCTATATGGGCCATGCAGTCGAAGCAGCCCAGCTGGGCAAGCTCTATCAGCTCCTCGAGGTAGCGGTCGTAGAGCTCGTAGCACTGCTCCTCGCTCTCGTACTTGAGGTAGTAGAAGTCCCGCTCACCGCGCAGGTTGTGCAGCGAGCCGAGGATGAAGTCGTACTCCGGCATGGCGTAGATCCGCTTCGCCCGCGCCGGGTCGTGGTTGCCCTGGCCGAGCTCGAGGCCAAGGCGTATCTCTATCCCCTCGGGGGCCTTCTCCATGGCGTCGATGAACTGCCGAACCTGGCTCCTGGGCAGCTGGAAACGCTCGGGCCCTATCTGCATCGTCTCCTGGTCGCCGAAATCGACGTGGTCGGTGAAGCAGGCCTCAGAGACGCCGCGAGCCAGCTCGGCTTTCGCCATATCCGCCATGCGGTCCTTGGCGTCGAAGGAGCAGGCGCTGTGAACATGATAATCCGCTAAAAACATCTGTTAATTTACCACCTTAAACATATGACAAAATAGGAAGGCCGGAATAATTGTGTTTTCCCGCGGCCACCGCGCGCGGGCGGGCCGCGCCGGACGGCCGCTGGCCGGGGGGTCAGAAGGGCCAGCTGGGGAACCACTTGAGGAAGCCGCGAGTGTACCAGAGCGGGGCCCTCAGCCCGGTCAGAACGGGGTAGAAGGCCACGAAAAGCCCGGCGCAGACGCCGGTGACCGCGTACATGTTCCTCCGCCAATGCGGCTGTGCGTACTCGCGCAGCCGCGCCCAGACGTTGCCCAGGGCCAGCACGAGGAAGACCTCGCTCGGGAAGTAGTGATAGGCGAAGGTCAGGCGCGTCACGAGCACCCAGGGCAGGAGCTGGGCGAGGTAGCCTATGACTATGAAGGCCGACCTGCCGTCGCGCTCCTTTATCATGAGCAGGGCGTTGGCGATAACCGCAATGAGGCCCGTCCAGCAGAAGACGGGGTTCATGAAGGCGCCGAAGGCGCTCTTGGTCGAGCCGTCCTCGAAATACTCGAGGTAGTAGAGTATGGGCCGCGCGTCCACCAGCCACTGGTACCAGCGCGAGGCGTAGGGGTGCGTGCTCACCAGGTCGGAGTGGTACTCCCACATATATATCTGGTTGTCCCAGACTATGTCGAAGTAATCCCGGGTGAAGTACATGCCTATGCCGCCGTCCAGCCCGCTCGCCGTGCCGTAGAAATAATAGCTCGCGTAGTATATGGCCAGCGGCGCCGCGACGAAGAAGACGAGGCAGAAGGCGCAGTTGCCAAAGAACCTCGCGGCGAAGCGCGGCTTGCGACCCTGCGTTATCCAGTAGGCGAGCCATATGACGGCGAGGCCCGCGCCGGCGTAGATGCAGGTCCACTTGCTCGCCGCGCCGAGGCCGAAGAAGACGCCCGAGAGCGCGAGGTGCCGCCATCTGCCCGTGCTCACGAAGCGCCACATGAAGAGGTACATGAGCAGGATGAAGAAGACGCTGTAGGTGTCGATAGTGGCGATGCGGGTCTGCACGAAGTGCATGAAGTCGAAGGCGAAGATGACCGTGCCGCAGCCGGCGATGGCGCTCGAGCGGGTCATGCGCTTGAGGAAGACGTAGAGTATGGGCAGCATCAGCACGCCGAAGAGCGTGCCCATGAAGCGCCAGCCGAAGGGGGTCATGCCGAAGAGGCGTATGCCGAGGCCGATGATGAGCTTGCCCAGCGGCGGGTGCGTTATCTCATAGGGGTAGACGTTCTCAATGTGCTCCAGGGCCGTGCGCGCGTGGTAGATCTCGTCGAAGTAGCTCGAGTTCATATAACCCGGGCGCAGCGGCACGGTGCCCTGCTCGTCGAACAGGGGCGCGGTGCCCTCGTCAAAGCTGAAGCCCGCCGCGTCGAGCATCACGTTGTCCGTATCGTATATGGCGATCTCGCCGAGGTTCAGCTCGGCGGAGGCGGTGAGGCGTATATAGCGCGCCGAGGCGTCCTCCACGCCCTCGGCCGCGGGGGAGAAGTCCTGCCACTTGAGCAGGTCGTTATACTGCTGCTCTATCGTGCCGACGTCGCGCCAGCTCTTCCCGTCGTCGGAAAATTGCAGGCGGTATTCGCCCGTATGTATGCCGGTATAGTAGCGTATCATGCCGATGTCCACCTCTTCGCCGAGGTCGACGAGGGCGTACTGCCCGCGGGCGGTGAAGCGGCACCAGCTCTGCGGGGCGGACGTGTCGCCGAGGCCGGCGAAAGCCGTCGCGGCGTAGCAGACGGAGATTACTATGCAAAGCACGGCGTCGAGGCCGGTTATGCGCCCGTTCCTGGACTCGAAGCTGAAGCGGGGGCGCGCCGCGCCGCCGCCGTCCGGGCCGGAGGGAAGGCGCCCGTCGGAGAAGAGCGGCATCCAGCGCCGCGCGGCTGTTATGCAGAACGCCGCCGCAAGGACGGGCAGTATATAGGTGAGATAGGACAACAGTATCACTCCGTTCGCCAAGCACAAACAACTTTATATTATACACGCTTTCGCCGCCCCTGTCCATAAGGGAGAGGGCGTTTTATCCCCGCGGCGGTGAAATCCCCGCCCCGCCGCGCCGGCCAGGGCGGGGCCGGGGCGAAAGCGCCGGCGGGCGCCGCAAGGCCGGGGAGCGCAAAAAAGCCGCGCGCGGCCCGGCGACGGGCTTGACATAACGCTTTTGCGTGGTGTAAAATGACATGATAATATTGCGGGGGTTATGGGGAAAACCCCTTTGATATTAAATTTTTACACGGCGCAAGCCGTTATGCTGTTTTCATTATTCCACAACGAAAGGGAGGCGTATATCGACACCATGACAATTTGGGAAATACTCGGCGTCGCGGTCGGCCTGATCGTGATGCTGGTCATAGGGTTCCTGCTGGGCATAGTGTACCGCAAGAAGGTCGCCGAGCGCGAGATATCCAGCGCGGAGGACGAGGCCAAGCGCATAATCAACGAGTCCATCAAGGCCGCCGAGAACAAGAAGCGCGAGGCGCTTGTCGAAGCGCGCGAGGAGATACACAAGAGCCGCGCGGAATACGAGCGCGAGGTCAAGGAGCGCCGCAGCGAGCTCAGCAAGCAGGAGCGCCGCCTTCAGCAGAAGGAGGAGAACCTCGACCGCAAGACGGACGCCATCGAGAAGAAGACCGAGGCCCTGAACCAGAAGCTGAACCAGGCGGAGGCCCTGCAGGAGGAGGTCAAGCTCGTCAAGAAGAGCCAGCTCGAGATGCTTGAGAAAATCTCCGGCTATACGCAGGAGGAGGCCAAGCAGTACCTCATCAGCAATATCGAGACCGAGGTCACGCACGAGATGGCCGCGAAGGTCCGCGAAGTCGAGGCCAGGTATAAGGACGAGGCCGACGAGCGCGCCCGCGAGATAATCGCCACCGCCATCCAGCGCTGCGCCGCCGACCACGCCAGCGAGATAACCGTATCCGTCGTACCACTCCCCAACGACGAGATGAAGGGCCGTATAATAGGACGAGAGGGACGCAACATTCGTTCCATCGAAACCCTCACCGGCTGCGATTTAATTATCGACGACACGCCGGAGACCATCACCGTCTCCAGCTTCGACCCCGTAAGGCGCGAGATAGCGCGCATAGCCCTTGAAAGGCTCATCCAGGACGGGCGCATACACCCGGCCCGCATAGAGGAAATGGTGGCCAAGGCCCAGCGCGAGGTCAACGCCACGATAAAGGCCGAGGGCGAGCGCGCCGCGTTCGAGACGAACATCCACGGCCTGCACCCGGAGATTATCCGCCTGCTCGGCCGCATGAAGTACCGCACGAGCTACGGCCAGAACGTCCTCAACCACTCCATAGAGGTCGCCCACATCGCCGGCCTGCTCGCCGCCGAGCTCGGCGTAGACGTCACGACCGCCAAGCGCGCCGGCCTGCTGCACGACCTCGGCAAGAGCATAGACCACGAGGTCGAGGGCAGCCACGTCACCATCGGCGTGGACATCGCCCGTAAGTACAAGGAGGCGCCGGACGTTATCCACGCGATCGAGGCGCACCACGGCGACGTGGAGCCGCGCACCGTTATCGCCTGCCTGGTGCAGGCCGCCGACGCCATCTCCGCCTCCCGCCCCGGGGCCAGGCGCGAGAACATCGAGAACTACGTCAAGCGCCTGGAGAAGCTCGAGGCCGTCACCCGCAGCTTCCCCGGCAGCGAGAGCTGCTACGCCATCCAGGCGGGCCGCGAGATCCGCGTCATGGTCAAGCCCGACGAGGTCAGCGAGGACCAGATGGTCCTGCTCGCGCGCGACATCGCCAAGAAGATAGAGAGCGAGCTCACCTACCCCGGCCAGATAAAGGTCCACGTCCTGCGCGAGACCAAGGCCGTCGAATACGCGAAATGATTATAGAGGGGGCCCCGCCCCCTCTATCGCATTTTATGCGCCAGCGCCCCGGCCAAACGGCCGGGGCGTTTTTGCATCCGCGCCGGAGCTATCTCTTGAATATTATAACGCCGGCTATCATCAGGGCGGCGCCGGCGGCCTTGGACCAGGTCAGCGGCACGCGCTCGGCGCCCATGAGGCCCAGGGCGTCTATGGCCCCGGCGGTGAGGAGCTGGCTTACCAGTATTATGCTGACGGCCGTCGCGGGCGTGAGCACGCGCATACCCAGCATCACCGTAAGGGTTATGACAAGGCCCAGCGCGCCGCCGAGCATGTAGTACCAGGGCACGCCGCCCAGGGCGGAAAAGCTCCCGTCGCGGTGGAATATGAGCGCCGCCGCCGCGAGCGCGGCCGCCGTGGCCTGCACGAAGGCGTTGGCCTCGAAGGCCCCTATGCCCTCGCCGAGGCGAGTGTTCATAACGCCCTGCACGCTCATGGCCGCCCCGGCCAGTATGGATATGAGGATTCCGAACATTGCTGCTCCCCTTTCGTCAAATTGCAGTATCCGCCCCTCGCGGGCAATGCGCGTTTTTCAGATTATTACACTTGCCTCGCGCGCGGCGTTGTGGTATAAATAATGTGCGCGCTGCAAATACAATCGACCGCCCACAAAGGACGTCAGGAGGTGCCTGGATGGCTGCAAAGTCTAAGCCGAAATACTATCTCGTCGAGGCGGGCGTCCTGCCCGAGGTGTTCATCAAGGTCACCGAGGCCCGCGAGCTGCTGGAGACAGGCGAAGTCAGGACGGTGGCGGAGGCGGTGGAGCGCGTGGGCATATCCCGCAGCGCGTTCTACAAGTACAAGGATTCCGTCATGCCCTTCCGGGACATGAGCCGCGGCAGCATAGTCACGTTCAACGCGCTGCTGCGCGACAAGAAGGGCATTTTGAGCTCCCTGTTAGCTATCTTTGCCGACACGGGCGCGAATATACTCACGATCAACCAGAGCATACCGACGAACGGCACGGCCCTGGTCACGATTTCCGCCATAACGGAGAACATGTCCGTAAGCATGGACGAGCTTATAACCAACGCGAGAGGGCTGTACGGCGTCATACGCTTCGACGCCCTGGCCGGCTGAGCTGGGAGAGAGGTATACGATGGTAAAAGTTGCGATATTAGGCATAGGCGTAGTAGGCGGGGGCACGGCCGAGGTGCTGACGAAGAACCGCGACCTCATTGCGCGCCGCGCGGGCAGCGAGATAGAGCTCAAATACATCCTCTGCCGCAGGCCGAGGCCGGAGCACCCCTTCGCACACCTGATAGTCCACGACATAGAGACTATCGCCAACGACCCCGAGGTGCAGGTCGTGGCCGAGTGCATAGGCGGCGCGACTCTGGCCTACGAATACGACCGCCGCTGCCTCGAGGCGGGCAAGAGCGTCGTCACCTCCAACAAGGAGCTCGTGGCCGAAAAGGGCCTGGAGCTCACGGCCCTCGCCCGGAGCAAGGGCGTGAACTTCCTCTTCGAGGCGAGCGTCGGCGGCGGAATACCCATACTCCGCCCGATATGCCAGTGCCTGGCCGCCAACGAGATAAGCTCCGTATGCGGCATTTTGAACGGCACGACGAACTATATCCTCACGGAGATGATACAGCTCGGCAAGAGCTTCGAGGTGGCCCTGCGCGAAGCGCAGCAGAAGGGCTACGCCGAGGCCGACCCCACAGCCGACGTGGAGGGCATCGACGCCGGGCGCAAGATATGCATACTCGCCGACCTCTGCTTCGGCAAGAACGTCCCGCCCTCCGCCATTACGGCCGAGGGGATAACGAGGATAACCCCGGCCGACATAGAGTGCGCCAGGGCGCTGGGCTACAAGATAAAACTCCTGGGCCGGGCGATGCGCACGGGGCCCAACTCCGTCACCGCCTTCGTGGCGCCGCACCTCATAAGCAAGAGCGCGCCGCTCGCCAACGTGGACGGCGTCATGAACGGCATAGCCGTGCGCGGCGACGCCGTGGGGGAGGCGATGTTCTTCGGCCCGGGCGCGGGCAGCCTGCCTACGGCGAGCGCCGTGGCGGCGGACATAATAGACTGCGTCCGCGACCCGCGCACGCGCGCCTACACGGGCTGGTGGCCTTCGGAGCCCGGCTATGTCACGCCGCCGGACAAGATATCCTGCCGCTGGATGGTGCGCACGAACTCGCCGCTCGCGGAAATAGCCGCCGCCTTTACGGGCGTCAGGTTCATCAACGCGCCGAACGCCCCGGCGGGCGAGTACGCCTTCGTCACGGGCTATATGTCCGGCGAGGAGCTGAAGGCCAAGACCGCCGGCATGAGCGTGCTGGCCAAATACCGCGTGCTCGACTAGGTCTGGCTAAAAAGGCCTTGACGGCCTTTTTAGCCAATAGGGTTCCCCGCCCTTCGGGCGATGGAGACCGGCGCTGCGCTCTGCGCCTCGGTTGTCCGCCAAAGGCGGGCAATTCGACGCTCGCTTCGCGAGAAGTATTTTCGGCGACGTACACGCCGCCGCCGAAAATGATTTCAATTTCTTTCGCCGCTTCGCGGCGAAACTCTAGCGAGGCCTTTTAGGCGCGGTGGCATAGAATGTAGAGACAGTTATTTGATTTCGGGGGGATTTACCTCATGCTTATAGTACAGAAATTCGGCGGCAGCTCCGTCGCCAGCGCCGCCCGCGTCCGGCACGTCGCCGGGATAATCGCCGACACCTATTCCGAGGGCCACGACATAGTGGTCGTGCTCTCCGCCCAGGGCGACACCACAGACGACCTAATAGTTAAGGCGAGGGAGCTCAACCCCCGCCCGAGCAAGCGGGAGATGGACGTACTGCTCTCGACGGGCGAGCAGCAGAGCGTGGCGCTGATGGCGATGGCGCTCGAGGCCATGGGCCTGCCCGTCGTCTCGCTCACAGGCTGGCAGGTCGGCATGGAGACGAACACCAACTACGGCAGCGCGCGCATAGTCCGCGTCTCAACAGAGCGCATAAGGCGCGAGCTGGATAAGCGGCGCATAGTTATCGTGGCCGGCTTCCAGGGCGTGGACAAGAACGACGACATAACCACGCTCGGCCGCGGCGGCTCGGACACCACCGCCGTCGCAATAGCGGCCGTGCTGCACGCGGACAAATGCCAGATATACACCGACGTCGAGGGCGTCTACACCGCGGACCCGCGCAAGGTGCCGGAAGCGCGCAAGCTCGACGAGATAACCTACGACGAGATGCTCGAGCTCGCCAGCCTGGGCGCGCAGGTGCTCATGAACCGCTCGGTGGAGCTGGCAAAGCGGTACGGGGTGATTATCGAGGTGCTTTCCAGCATGGTGCGGAAGCCCGGCACAAAAGTTAAGGAGGTCGCAAAGAGAATGGAAGAGATGAAGATCAGCGGCATTGCGAAGGACAACAACGTGGCGCGCCTCGTCGTCGTCGGCGTCCCCGACGAGCCCGGCATGGCCTTCCGCGTGTTCAACACCATGGCCCGCGCGAAGATAAACGTGGACATTATCCTCCAGAGCTACGGCAAGGAGGGCACGAACGACATCAGCTTCACCGTCCCCTTCGAGGACGCGGACCGCGCGGCGGACGCGCTCAGCGAGCTGCAGGAGTCTATCGGCTTCGACCACATCAACGTGGACACCAACGTCTGCAAGGTAAGCATCGTGGGCGCCGGCATGATGAGCGCCAGCGGCATAGCCGCGCTCATGTTCGAAGCGCTCTACGACGCGAAGATAAACATCCAGATGATCTCCACAAGCGAGATAAAGGTCAGCGTGCTCATAGATAAGGCCTACGCCGACCAGGCCGTGCAGGCCATCCACAACAAGTTCTTCGGCTAAAATATGTCCAGGGGGGATTTCATCCCCCCTGGATACGCGGCGCAGGATAAGGTATCAAGGCGGGGCAAGGCCCCGCCCCGACGGATGGGAAAGGAGCGCGCTGTGTACGAACTCATAAAGATAACGGATAGGGCTTACTACATCTCCTGTCCCGCCAAGATAGGCGTCTACGACACGGGCGAGGGGGTATACCTCATCGACTCCGGCTCCGACAAGGACGCCGGGCGGCGGGCGCGCAAGGCGCTGGACGAGCAGGGCTGGAAGCTCCGCGGCGTGCTTGTCACGCACTCGAACGCCGACCACATTGGCGGCTGCCAGTACCTGCAGCGCCAGACCGGCTGCAAGGTCTTCGCGCCAGGCATAGAGGCGCAGTTCACCCGCTCGCCCATCCTCGAGCCCAGCTTCCTCTTCGGCGCGTACCCGCCCAAGCCCCTGCGGCACAAGTTCCTCATGGCCCAGCCGTGCGCCTGCCTCGACGTGACGGACTCGGAATTTCCGAAGGACGTACATGTCCTGCCCCTGCCCGGGCACTTCTTCGACCAGTGCGGCTACATGCTGCCCGACGGCACGGCCTTTATCGCCGACTGTGTGTCAAGCCCGGAGACGCTTGAAAAATACGTCTTCCCCTTCGTTTACGACGTCGCCGCGTACCTGGATACGCTCGACAGGCTCCCCGGCCTCGGCGCGAAGCGCTATGTGCCCGCGCACGCGGAGCCCTGCGAGGACATAAGGGAGCTCGCCGGGATAAACAAGCGGCATATGGAGCGCCTCGCGGAGGACATATTGAGGCTGTGCGCCGAGCCGCGCTGCTTTGAGGAGATACTGAAGCTCGCCTTCGACGAGAACAATCTGACACTGGACTTCCAGCAGTACGTCCTGGTGGGCAGCACGATAAGGAGCTTCCTGGCCTGGCATCTGGACGCCGGCCGCGTGAGCGCGGAGTTTACCGGCAACCGCCTCATATGGCGCAGGGCTTGAACAGGATAACGGGGCCGCCGCTGGCTCTTGCCAGCGGCGGCCTTTTTGCGCTTATTTATAAAAAAGCTCCCCTTCCGGCGGGCGGAAGGGGAGGGCGTTCAGCGTTCTTCCCGGAAATATGAGAGCCCCAGGTGCTCGGGCGGCTGGTTCTCGCGGCTCTTTTTGAGCGAGACGATAATCAGCACGATTATGGTGACGAGGTAGGGGAACATCTTGTAGAGCTCCTTGACGGCGAGGTTGGTGCCGGTGGGGATGAAGATGTAGAGGATATAGAGCCCGCCGAAGAGGATGCTGGCGGGGATGCTGACCGCGGGGCGCCACATCGTGAAGATGACCAGCGCTATGGCCAGCCAGCCGCGGTCGCCGAAGGCGTCGTTCGACCAGATACCGCTCGAGTAGTCCATGACGTAGTAGAGGCCGCCGAGGCCGGCTATCATGCAGCCTATGCAGGTCGCCTTGTACTTGTAGCGCGTGACGTTGATGCCCGCGGCGTCCGCGGTCGCGGGGTTCTCGCCCACGGCGCGCAGGTTGAGGCCCGGGCGCGTGCGCTTGAGGAAGTAGGAGCAGACTATGGCGATCACGATTGCGATATAGGCCAGCATACCGTAGCTGAGGAATATTTCGCCAAACCAGCCCAGCTTGTGCGCGAAGGGGAGGGAGGCCTTGAAGTAGCTGCTGGTGGCGGAGAGGGCGATGCTGGGCACCTCGCTGTCGGTGAGCTTAATGAGCGAGCCGCCGAAGAAGTTGCCGAAGCCTACGCCGAAGGTGGTCATGGCGAGGCCGGTGACGTTCTGGTTGGCGCGCAGCGTGACGGTGAGGAAGCAGTAGAGAAGGCCCATAAGCAGGCTGCCCGCCAGGCAGCTCAGCAGGGGTATCGTGACGGCGAGGAAGCCGTTGATGCTTTCGGCCGGGGTGCCCGTCTCGTACATGAAGGAGCCGATCACGCCGCATATCGCGCCGACGTACATGACGCCGGGCAGGCCGAGGTTGAGGTTGCCGGACTTCTGCGTGAGCGTCTCGCCCGTGCTGCCCAGCATGAGCGGCACGCCCTGGGTGACGGCGCGGGGTATGAAAGCTATGAAGTCAAACATTTTTCGCCGCCTCCTTTACCTCGTGCGCCGCGGCCTTGCGGAAGTGCAGCTTGTAGGTGATGAAGAACTCGCAGCCTATGATGAAGAAGAGTATCACGCCGGTGAGTATGTCGCCGAAGGCCTCGTTCAGGCCGAAGTCCGTGGCTATCTCGCTCGCGCCGCGGCCCAGGAACTCAATCAGGAAGCTCGTGAAGACCATGAAGATGGGGCTGAACTTGGCGAGCCAGCTCACCATGACGGCGGTAAAGCCGCGGGAGGCGGAGAGGGTGGTGGTTATCGTGTGGTCCGTGCCCGCGACGAGCAGGAGCCCGGCTATGCCGCAGAGCGCGCCGGAGATGAGCATAGTGCGCATTATGACGCGCTCGACCTTGATGCCGACGTAGCGGGCCGTGCGCTCGCTCTCGCCGACGACGCTTATCTCATAGCCGTGCTTGGTGTACTTGAGGTAGACGTACATGGCCGCGGTTATCACGGCGACTATAATCACATTGAGCATGTACTTGTTGCCCGCGATGGTAGGGAACCAGCCTATCTGGCTGTCGGCGTTGATTATGCCGACGTGGCCGGAGCCCTTGGGGGATTCCCAGATAATTATGAAGAAGGCGACGAGCTGGGTGGCGACGTAGTTCATCATGAGGGTGAACAGCGTCTCGTTCGTGTTCCACTTGGCCTTGAAGAAGGCGGGGATGAGGCCCCAGACGCCGCCCGCAACGGCGCTCGCCACGGCCATGATGATTATGAGCAGCCAGTTCGGCACCACGCCCGCGAGGCATATCATGCAGGCCGCGGTGGCGAGGCAGCCCATCATTATCTGGCCCTCGCCGCCGATGTTCCAAAAGCGCATCTTGAAGGCGGGGGTGACGGCGAGCGAGACTATGAGCAGCATGGCCACGTTCTGCAGCAGCACCCATATGCGGCGCGAGGTTCCGAAGTTGCCGTCTATCATGGCGGCGTAGACCTCTATCGGGTTCTCGCCCGTGAGCAGGGTGGTTATGACGGCGCAGACGGCGAGCGCCGCGACGATGGCTATTGCGCGTATGCCCCAGGCCTTGTACCAGGGCAGGGCGTCGCGCCGGGAAATGTGGATGAACGGTTCCCTGGTCTTATTCATCGCCTTCGCCTCCTCCCAGCTTGGTCATCATGAGCCCGACGCGGCGCTTTGTGGCGCCCCTGCCGGGTATGAGCCCGCTGACCTTGCCGCCGCAGAGGACGAGTATGCGGTCGGAGAGCTCCAGGAGCACGTCCAGGTCCTCGCCGACGTAGACGACGGCGACGCCGCGCTCCTTCTGCTTGTTTATCAGGTCGTATATCGTGTAGGACGAGTTGATGTCCAGCCCGCGCACGGCGTAGGCCGTGAGCAGCACGGTGGGGGCGCTGGAGATCTCCCGGCCGACGAGCACCTTCTGCACGTTGCCGCCGGAGAGGCGCCTGACGGGCGTCTCTATGCTCGGGGTGTTGACGTCCAGCTCCTCGACCACGCGCTCGGCCAGCTGGTGCGGGGCCTTGCGGTCGGTGAAGAAGCCCCTGCCGCGCCGGAAGGAGCGGAGCATCATGTTGTCGGCGAGGTCCATGTCGCCGACGAGGCCCATGCCCAGCCTGTCCTCGGGGACAAAGCTGAGCGCGACGCCCATGTCGGAAATGTCGCGCGGGTCCTTGCCCACAAGCTCCTCGCGCGCGCCCGTGCCGGGCTCTATATAGGTTATGGAGCCGCCCTCGGCGCGGTGCAGGCCGGCTATGGCCTCCAGCAGCTCCTTCTGCCCGGAGCCGGATATGCCCGCGATGCCGAGTATCTCCCCGGCGTAGGCGGTGAAGCTGACGTCGTCGAGCTTCTTTACGCCCTCCTCGTCGTGGACGGTGAGGTGGCTGACCTCCAGGCGCGGCTCGGGGTCCTTGGGCTCCGGGCGCTCTATGTTCAGCACAACGGGGCGGCCGACCATCATGTTGGTCATCTCCCCGGCGTTAGTGGCCTTCGTGGGCATGTCGCCGACAAAGGAGCCGTGGCGCAGTATGGCCACGCGGTCGGAGAGGGCCTCGACCTCGTTGAGCTTGTGCGTGATTATCACGACGGCCTTGCCGTCGTTGCGCATGTTGCGCAGCACGGCGAAGAGCTTGTCCGTCTCCTGCGGGGTGAGGACGGCGGTGGGCTCGTCGAGTATCAGTATGTCCGCGCCGCGGTAGAGGACCTTGATTATCTCCACAGTCTGCTTCTGGGATACGGACATGTCGTATACCTTCTGGTTCGGGTCGACCTCGAAGCCGTATTTCCCGCTTATCTCCCTGACCTTCGCGGCCACTGCCTTCATGTCCAGCTTGCCCTTGCCGGGCAGGCCGAGGATGACGTTCTCCGCCGCGGTGAGCACGTCCACGAGCTTGAAATGCTGGTGTATCATGCCTATGCCGAGGTCGAAGGCGTCCTTGGGGGAGCGGATTACGACCTCGCGCCCGCCGACAAAAATCTGCCCCGCGTCGGGGTAGTAGATGCCGGAGAGCATGTTCATGAGCGTGGTCTTGCCGCTGCCGTTCTCGCCCAGCAGGGCGAGGATTTCGCCTTTGTAGATGTCGAGCCAGACGCGGTCGTTTGCCAGCACGGAGCCGAAGGACTTCGTGATGTTACGCATCTGTACCGCCGCAACTTTGCCGTCCAAGGCGTTTCCTCCTTTTGAAATCGTAGGTTGGCGCATCGCGCCCCGGACGGGCGCAACAGCGCTAAAGAGACAAAGGACAGCGTAGTGGCCCTCTTGCGTCGCTGCGCTGTCCTTTGCCGGCAAGCCCCGAAGGGCTTGCCGGTAATTAGGGTGGTGCTTAAATTAGAACGCGGTATCGAGCAGGGTGATGCCGTCGATCTGGATGTCGAAGTACGGGGCGGAACGGTACTCGCTCTCGTGGAAATAGCCGTCGGAGATGGCCTCGGTCTCCTTCTCGTTGTTCTCGTCGGTATCGACGTCGGCGAGGTAGCTGTCGACGGTCTCGCCGTTGACGGTGAAGGTGCTGGTGTCGAAGACGTGCAGCGTGCCGGCCTCGAGGGCGGCCTTGGCCTCCTCGACGGCCTCGGCGGTGCCTTCGGCGACGGCGGTGTCGTTGAGCTCGGTCAGGACTACGCTGCCGGTGGCGAGGGAGCCGGTCCAGTCGGAGTCGATGGCCTCGCCGTTGAGGACGCAGTTGATGGCGTACTCATAGTAGGGCTCCCAGTCGATGCGGCTGGAGACGAGGTAGGTCTCCGGGCAGGCGTCGATGGTGGAGCCGTTGTAGCTGACGTTGGGGACGCCGGCGTTCTCGCAGGCGGTCGGGGCGCCCATGGAGTCGGCGTGCTGGCTTATAAGGACGCAGCCGCCGTTGATGAGGTTGTTGGCGGCCTCGCCCTCGGCGGCCTGGTCAAGCCAGGAGCCGGTGAAGGTGACGTCCATGGTAACGCTCGGGCAGACGCTCTTGGCGCCCAGGTAGAAGCTGGTGTAGCCGGAGATGACCTCGGCGTAGGTGAAGGCGCCGACGTAGCCCATCTTGGCCTGGTCGGCGGTGATGTCGCCGTTCTCTATCATCTCGTTGAGCTTCATGCCGGCGACGATGCCGGCGAGATAGCGGCCCTCATAGATGGAGGCGAAGGTGTTGTGGTAGTTGGCGAGGCCGAGGGTGTGGGCCTTGGTGCCGGTGGAGTGGCAGAACTGGACCTCGGGGAACTCCTGGGCGGCCTGGATGATGTAGTCCTCGTGGCCGAAGCTGTCGGCGAAGATGATATCGCAGCCGCTGTCGGCGAGGTCGGCCGCGGCGTTGTAGCACTCCTCGTTCTCGGGGATGTTGGTGCGGAACTCGTACTGGTCCTCGGTCAGGCCCAGGGCCTCGATGGCGGCGTTGGCGCCGTTGATGAAGTTGAGGTCGTAGGTGGAGTTCTCATCATGCAGGAAGATGAAACCGACCTTGAGGTCCTCCTTGGCGACGCCGGCGCCCTCGCCGGCCGGGGTGGTCTCCTCGGTTTCGGCCTCGCCGCAGGCGGCAAGGGCAAAGACCATTACAAGGGCGAGGAGCAGGGCAAGAAACTTCTTCATTTTTGATCCTCCAAATCAAATTTTATCTAAAGCCAGAGGCTGAAGACCAGTAAAAAACGGCAGCATACGCCCGTATACTGCCTGATGACGATAGTCCGGCCGTTTACGGGGGCTGGGTAGAGACGCCGGGGCCGTATTCCCCGGCATATATCGTGATATGGAATTGAGGTAGGCGCTTATGGGACGCCTTGTTCAGCAGAACTCGATCTTCCCGTCGTCCGTCATGGACTTTATCCTGGCGAGGCTCTCGACCTTTACGCCGCGGGAGCGTATCCGCCCGCCGCCGGGCTGGAAGGCCTTCTCTATGCAGATGCCCGCGCCGGCGACCTCGGCCCCGGCCTCGTAGCAGAGGGTTATGAGCCCGTCGAGCGCCGCGCCGTTGGCGAGGAAGTCGTCTATTATAAGCACGCGGTCGCCGCGGCCGAGGTATTTCTTGCTGACGAGTATCGTATTCTCCACATTGTGGGTGAAGCTCCACACGCGGCTGGTCCAGAACTCGCCGGAGAGGTTCCGCGTGCGGTTCTTTTTGGCAAATAAAACAGGGCAGCCGAATGCCGCGCCCGCAAAGCAGGCCGGCCCGATGCCCGATGCCTCAATAGTAAGTATCTTGTTAACGCCGCAGCCGGCAAAAAGCCTGTGGAACTCCTCGCCCATGGCGGCGAGCAGCTCGGGGTCTATCTGGTGGTTAAGAAAGCCGTCGACCTTGAGTATGCCGCCGGGCAGGATTTCCCCGTCGCTCAGTATGCGCTGCTCGAGAAGCTGCAAGGGATTTTCCTCCAATCACCGTGAAATGTTATTTGTTAACACTTTGTTAAGACGTTTAAATTCTACAACATGTACCGGCGTTTTGGCAAGCGTATTTTCGACGAATTCCGCGCGCGAGCCGCCGCCCCTTTCCGTGCATATTTACGGCGTCGGGCGGGAGATAAACGACTACGGGGATTTACAAAGAGGGCGCGCGGGTATAAAATGGGGCATCACGATAAATATGGAGGCAGTTATGGCTCAAGCATACGACTACATGAACGACATCGGCCCCGCCGGCGCGGGCCTGGGCTCAGGCTACCTGCGCCTGCGCGCCGCGGCCCTCTCCTTCGCCGGGCGCTGGGGCTTCGCCAAGTTCGCCGGCATAGCCGCCGGGGCGCCGGACGTGGCCTATACCCTGGCCATGCTGCTGCGCGACGGGCGCGTGCCGCGCCGCGCGAAGATAAAGCTCGGCCTTGCCGCGGCCTACTTCGCCCTGCCCATAGACGGGGCCCTGGGCGTGGTGGACGACGTGTACGTCGGCCTCGTCGCGCTGGCGGAGTCGCTCGGCGACATAGACAGCGCCGTGCTCGCGGAGTACTGGCCCGGGGAAGTGGGCGAGCTGTTCAGGTTCAAGGCCGCGCTCGACGGCCTCAACGAGCGCTTCGGCGCGGGGGCCGTGCGCCGCTTCGCAAAATCCCTGCAGGCGAGGGCCCAGGCGAAATGAAGTTTTCCGAGATAGTATACTCCCGCCCGGACATGGACGCGGCGAAGGCCTTTTACGCCGCGGCGGCGGAGCGCATGGCCGCCGCGCCCAGCTTTGCCGGGGCCGAGCGCGTCTTCCTGGAGGCCGAGGCCTACTCCGCGAAGTTGGAAACCATGCTGACCGTGGCCAACATCCGCCACGACATAGATACGCGCGACGCCTTCTACGACGCGGAGGCCGCCTTCATTGACGCCGCCTCGCCGGAGCTGGAGGAGTACACAAACGCCTGGGACCGGGCCCTGCTCGCCTCGCCCTTCCGCGCGGAGTTCGAGCGCAGGTACAACAGGGTCATGTTCCTCAACACCGAAATCGGACTGCGCACCTTCTCGCCGGAGATAGTCCCCGAGCTGCAGAGGGAGAACGCGCTCACGAGCGAGTACTCGAAGCTCCTGGCGGGCGCGCAGATACCCTTTGAGGGCCGGAGCTGGACGCTCAGCCAGCTCGCCCCGGTCAAGCAGGACCCGGACGCGGCCCGGCGCCGCGCGGCGTGGAAGGCGGAGGACGCCTGGTACGCGGAGAACGCGGCGAGGCTCGACGCGATATACGGCGAGCTTGTCGGGCTGCGCACCGCGATGGGCAGGAAGCTGGGGCACGAAAACTATATACCCCTGGGCTACGACCGCATGTCGCGCAACTGCTACGGCATCGGGGAGGTGGAGGCCTTCCGCGCCGCCGTGCGCGAGTACATCGTGCCGATAGCCGGGGATATTTACCGCACCGTCGCGCGCAGGCTCTCCTGCGGGCTGCCCATGGGCTACGCCGACTCGGCGATGTGGTACACCGGCGGCAACGCCGCGCCCGTGGGCTCGCCCGAGGAGATACTGGCCGCGGGCGGGAAATTCTACCACGAGCTCAGCGCCGAGACGGCGGAGTTCATAGACTTCATGTTCGAGCGGGAGCTCTTCGACGTGCTCTCTCGCCCCGGCAAGGCGGGCGGCGGCTACTGCACAAGCCTGCCGGAGTACAAGGCCCCGTTTATTTTCGCCAACTTCAACGGCACGAGCGGCGACGTGGAGGTCATAACCCACGAGGCCGGGCACGCATTTGCGAACTATCTGGCCAGGGACATAGTCCCGGCGGCCAGCCAGTGGCCGAGCATGGAGGCCTGCGAGGTGCATTCCATGAGCATGGAGTTCTTCGCCGAGGGCTGGGCCGAAGGCTTCTTCGGCGCGGACGCGGACAAGTTCCGCTGGCAGCACCTGGCCGACGCCCTGGCCTTCATCCCCTACGGCACGCTGGTGGACCACTTCCAGCACGAGTGCTACGCCCACCCGGGCTGGACGCCGGAGGAGCGCAACGCGCGCTGGCTGGAGCTGCAGGGCGTATACATGCCCTGGCTCAAGCCCGAGCCGGAGCTCGGCTTCTACGCCTCGGGACGGGCCTGGCAGAGGCAGAGGCACATCTATATGGACCCGTTCTACTACATCGACTATTGCCTCGCGCAGTGCGTGTCGCTCGAGTTCTGGGCCATGCTCCGCACGGACAGGGAGGCGGCCTGGGGGAAGTATATGGCCTACGCCCGCCCGGCCGGGACGCTGACCTTCCGCGAGCTCCTAAAGCAGGCCGGGCTCGGCGACCCCTTTGAGCCGGGTGCGCTCAGGGGCGTCGCGGAGGCGGCGAAGCGCTGGCTGGAGGGCCGGGAAGGGGCCTGAAGGCCCGTAAAAACGAACTTGCCGGGAGCGGAATTCCGCTCCCGGCTGTATATTACCCTCCGGCCGCCTCCAGGAAGGCCGCCTCCAGCTCCCGCGCGTTCTCGCAGACCAGGAGCGCGGCCGCGCTGCCGGCCGAGGCCACGCGCGCCGAATCGAGCAGGGCCGCGCCGGCGGGGTCGTAGACGGCGAAGAGGCCGCGCCTTCCGTCCAGATGCCGCTCTAGCGAGGCGCGCGCCTCGCCCAGGTCGCCGGGGTCCTTCACGGCGATCACGGCAATCTCCTCGGCGCTGCCGCCGGCGGCGTAGGCCATGTAGTAGCCCTCGACCAGGCCGTAGTCCATGTCGGAGAGGTAGGGGAAGAGCCTGGCGGCCTCCGCGCCGGAGCTCCCGCTTGCGACGCTCTCCATTTCGGGCAGGGCCTCGGCCAGGCCCGTGAGCTCCGCGCCCAGGGCCGCGGCGTCTACGCGGCCCCGCCGCGGCGCGCCGCAGGCGGCGAGGGAGAGGGCGAGCGCGGCGGCGAGGGCAAAGGTCAAGGCGCGCTTCAATATATCACCGCGCTTTCATCCGTGGGCCCGTCCCAGCCGGCGTCCTCGCCGCCGGCGTACACGTCGCCGAAGGCGCCGCCGACGGCCTCGGCGATACGGGCGTAGTCCTCGTCCGTCAGCCCCTCGCCGGGCTCGTCCCCGGCGCCGTATTCCACGACGTTGAGGATTACGAGTATTTCGCCGCCCACGAACTGTATGCTGTAATCCATCCACATGTCGCGCCCGTTCATGGAGCCGTACTCCACGACGGCGTCGCCGGTGCTGGAGAGTATCCCGCCGAGGATTTCCTGCCCGTCCTTGCCCAGCTCCCCGGCGAGGAGGTAGAGGCTGGGCGCGGCCTGCGCGTCAACCGCCTCGCGCACTAGGGCGGGGACGGCGTATATGTCCTCGAGCGGCGCGGCGTTCATGTAGGCGTAGCAGTACTCGAGGCCGTTGGCCGCGGGGAAGAAGCTGCGGTCCCAGTCGTGGCCGCCCGAGGCCATCTCGTCGTTGAGGTTGAAGTTGGCGTAGTTGCCGCTCTCCGCGTCGGAGTATATGTCCACATGGTACCACTCGCCGTCGTCGAGCTTGACGAGGTTCCAGCTGTGGTAGGAGTTGTGCACCACCATGCAGTCCATGCCCAGCATCTGCATGAACATGCGGAAGGTGGTGGCGAAGCCGACGCAGACGGCCTGGCCGTACTTGAGCACGCCGTAGGGCCCGGCGCTGTATTCGCTGGCCGTCGGCACCACGACCGTGACGCCGCCCTCGTGGCTGAGGTTGGCGCACATCCAGTCGTAGACGGCCTTTTCCTTTTCGTAGCCCGTCATGCCCCCGGAGATTATCCCATCGAGCACGCCCGAGGCCATGGAGAGGGTCTCGAGCTGCTTTTCGTCCAGCCCCGAGCTGTCCCCGCTTATGTAGGCCTCGGATATGGGCTCGGTGGAGCGTATCCAGTACTCCCCCGCGACGGCGACGTCGTTTTCCTGCGTTACGGCCTCTGTCCCGCCGCCGATGGCGGCGTTAAGGGCACCGCTGAGCTCCGAGAGGCTCTCGCCCTGCTCGGATATGCGCCGCAGCGCCAGGGCGCCGAGCGTACAGCTCGCCGCGACGCCCAAGGCGAGTACGGCCGCGGTGAGCCCTAGAAGTATGCTCCTGGTCCTGCTGCCTGTCCTGGTGTCCATAGCTTATCTTTTCCTTTCCGGGTTGTGTCATGCAGGCACTTAGACGCCGGGAGGAAAACTTAGTTCCGCGAAATATCAATTTTCCACATAAATAAGGGGACGTCCGGGTAATCCCCGGACGTCCCGCAAATATGGCGCGGCGCCTCCCGTCAGCAGACCTTTACTATCCAGCCGCGGGTGTCGGGCACCTTGCCCCACTGTATGCCGGTGAGCTCGTCATAAAGGCGTTGCGTCAGCGGCCCGATTTTGTTATCATTAATGACGTGCTCCACGTCCTTGTAGGCCAGGACGCCCATGGGCGAGACGACGGCCGCGGTGCCGCAGCCCCAGGCCTCCTCGAGAGCGCCGCTCTCCGCGGCCTCTACCAGCTCGTCGACGGAGATGTTCCGCTCCTCGACCTCGTAGCCCCAGTCCTTCAGGACCTCTATGCAGCTCTTGCGCGTGATGCCGGGCAGGACGGTGCCGCCGGAGATGTCGGGCGTGACGACCTTGCCGTTGATCTTGAACATGACGTTCATCGCGCCGACCTCTTCTATGTACTTCATGTTGACGCCGTCGAGCCAGAGCACCTGGGCGAAGCCCTTCTTCTCGGCCTCTTCGCCGGCGCGCATACTGGCCGCGTAGTTGCCGCCGCACTTGGCGTAGCCGGTGCCGCCGCGCACCGCGCGCACGTCGCGGCTCTCTATCATTATCCTAACCGGGTCTATGCCGCCGGCGTAATAGCTGCCGGAGGGGGACGCGATTATGCAGAAGAGGTAGTGGTGGCCGGCGTGTACGCCGAGCTGGGCGTCGGTGGCGATGATGAAGGGGCGCAGGTAGAGGCTCGTGCCATACTCGTGCGGCACCCAGCTCTCGTCGACGGAGACGAGGGTCTTGAGCGCCTCGAGGTAGATGTCCTCGGGCACCTGCGGGATGCACATACGGACGGCGGAGTTGTTCATGCGCTTGATGTTCTCCGTCGGGCGGAAGAGCTGCACCGTGCCCTCCGCCGTGCGGTAGGCCTTCAGGCCCTCGAAAATCTCCTGCGCGTAGTGCAGCACATTGGCGCAGGGCATGAGTTCAATGGGGCCGTAGGGGACTATCCTGGGGTCGTGCCAGCCCTGGCCCTCGTCGTAATTCATCAGGAACATGTGGTCGGAGAAAACCTTGCCGAAACCAAGTTTATCGCTGGGCACTTTCTCCTTGGGGGCGGTCGTTCTGGTGATGCTTATCTGCTCCATTTTATCAGTCCTTCCCTCGGATTTCCCGCGCCGCTTCTCTCCCACGGGCGGCTTATCGGTAAAACTATCATAGCACACAATGTGCTCTTTGTATATATGTATTCGCTGTCCAATATAAATATTAGTCAATATTGCCAATAATTACGAGCCGGTATAGTGAAAGGAGCCGATCGCTTTGTCAGTAAACGTCAGTATCAGGCCCTGCGCGGACTACGCGCCGGAGCATGTGGAGGCGGCGATCGCCGCGGCGCTCGAGCCCCTGGGCGGGCTGGACTGGGTGAAGCCGGGCATGACCGTGGCCATAAAGACCAACCTCATCTCGCGCATGGCGCCGGAGAGCGCCGCCGTGACGCACCCCGAGTGCCTGGCCGCGCTCACGCGGCTGCTCATAAGGCGCGGGGCGAGGGTGGTGGCCGGCGACAGCTCGGGCGGGCCCTTCAACGCCGCCTGGATACACGCCGTCTACTCCGGCGCGGGCATGTCGGCGGTTACGAAGGCGGGAGGCGAGCTCAACAACGACTTCGACACGATGGAGGCCGTCTTCCCGGAGGGCAAGACGGTCAAGCGCTTCCCCTACACCGCCTGGCTGCACAGGGCGGACGCCATAATTGACTTCGCCAAGCTGAAGACCCACGGCATGGCGAACATGACCTGCGCCGTGAAGAACTTTTTCGGCTCCATACCCGGCACGCGCAAGCCGGAGATGCACTATATGCACCAGAGCCTGGAGGAATTCTGCTCCATGCTCTGCGACCTCGCGCTCTACAACGCGCCGCGCCTCACGCTGGTGGACGCCGTGGACTGCATGGAGGGCAACGGCCCGAGCCACGGCACGCCGAGGCACATGGGGGCCATAATAGCGGCGGACACGCCCTTCAACGCCGACCTGGTCTGCGCCCATCTCATTGGCCTGGACGCGACCGACGCCCCGACCGTGGCGGAGAGCATAGCGCGGGGGCTCTGCCCGGCGGACTGGCGCGGGCTCGACATATCCGGCGATGTGGAGGCCTTTGCGATACCCGACTTTAAAAAGCCGCCGCGCAACAGGAACATAAACTTCTCCAGCCAGTCGCCCTGGCTGCGCGCCTTCCTGCGCCGGGGCTTCGGCACGGGGCCGAAGATAAACCGCGGCATGTGCGTGGGCTGCGGCAAGTGCGCCGGGGTCTGTCCCGCCGGGGCGGCGCGGGTGCTCAAGGGCAAGGCGCGGATAGACGCGAAAAAGTGCATACGCTGCTTCTGCTGCCAGGAGTTCTGCCCCAAGGGCGCCATAACCGTACACCGCCCGCTGCTCGCAAGGATAACCGCAAAGTGAAGTCATATCCCGCCGGGAGGGCGCATATACTGATTGTATGCTGTTTCTCCCGGAGGTGACATCTGTGGATACCGATATTGACGATCTGATATTCGGCTCCGCCGGCACGCAGGCCAGCGAGAGGTGAGGCGCGGGCGCCGGCCGCGCCCCGCTTCCGGCAAAGCGGTCCGCCAGCGTTTGCGCTGGCGGATTTTTCGCGCCCGCCGCCCCGGCGGCCGGTTAAAAAGTTTTTAATATCATTCCGGGCGGGAATTTGATATTATTAATATGGTTTAATGCTGCTCTAAGAATTGCGCGGTAAAATACCGCTGAAAGGTTGTGAAACCATGCGCATACTGGTCGTGGAGGACGAGAGGGACCTCAACCGCATAATATCGAAGCGCCTGGCGGCGGCGGGGTACAGCGTGGATTCCTGCTACGACGGGCTGGAGGCGCTGGACTATCTCGCGTCCGCCGAGTACGACGCGGCGGTCTTCGACGTCATGATGCCCAAGCTGGACGGCTTTGAGGCCGTGCGCCGTATGCGCGGCGGAGGGGACGCGACCCCGGTGCTCTTCCTGACGGCGCGCGACGCCGTGGCCGACCGCGTGGAGGGCCTGGACTTGGGCGCGAACGACTATCTGGTGAAGCCCTTCGCCTTCGACGAGCTCCTGGCGCGCATACGCGCCATGACAAGGAAGAGCGCGGGGGCGGCGACCAGCGTCTTCAGCTGCGGCGGCCTGGTGCTCGACGAGGCCGCGCACAAGGTGACGCGGGACGGCGAGGCCGTGGAGCTCTCGGCCAAGGAGTTCGCCGTGCTGGATTACCTGATCCGCAACAAGGGCGCGGTGCTCTCGCGCGAGGCCATAGAGAACAAGGTCTGGAACTACGACTGGGAGGGCGGCACCAACGTGGTGGACGTGTACATGAGCTACCTGCGCCGGAAGATAGACGCCGGGCGCGGGACGAAGCTCATACATACCGTGCGCGGCGTGGGCTGGGTGCTGAGGGAAGAGCAATGAGGTTCCTTTCGATAAAGACAAGGGTCACGATATATTTTACGCTGATGATGCTGCTCATAGTCGGGCTCGAGCTTGTGACCATACTCGTGGCCGGGCGCGGCGTCATATCCGACAGTGCCGAGGGCACGCTGCTCGACGTCGTACACGACGAGATAGACGACGTGGAGTACAAGGACGGCTATCTCGACCTGGACGAGCTGGACTTTTACCGCCACGACGTCTACGTCCAGGTCTACTCGCCGGGAGGCGAGCTGCTGGGCGGGGCGGGGACAAGCCGCTTCGCGGGCTCGGACGAGTTCAAGAACGGCGAGATACGCCGCGTGGAGGCGGATGGGCTCGGCCTGCTGGTCTACGACCTGTTCGTGCCCGACGGGCACGGCGGGGTCTGGCTCCGCGGGGTCACGGACGAGGACAACGACTTCTCCGCCGCCAGGGTGATCACCATACTCGCGCTCATACTCCTGCCCGCGCTGGTGGCGATAACCGCCGTCATCGGCTGGCTCATAGCGCGCCACGCCTTCAAGCCCGTGCGGCAGATAACCGACACCGTCGACGCGATAAACGACGGCACGGACCTCACGGCGCGCATAGGCCTGCACCGCGGCCGCGACGAGATACACCGCCTCGCCGCCACCTTCGACCGCATGTTCGACCGGCTGGAGCGGAGCTTCGACGCCGAAAAGCGCTTCGCCTCCGACGCCTCGCACGAGCTGCGCACGCCGGTGGCCATAATCCTCGCCGAGTGCGAGTACGCCCGCGAAAACGCCAAAACCGTTGGCGACTACGCAGAGAGCCTGGAGGTGGTGGAGCGGCAGGGCCGGCGCATGTCCTCTATAATAAACCAGCTGCTGAGCATCACCCGCCTCGACCAGGGCACGCAGAGGCTCAACCGCGAGCGCGCCGACTTCTCCGAGCTCGCCGGCGTCGTGACGGACGAGACTGTGCGCGCCTCGGGCAAGCGCTTCGAGCTTGTCAAGGACATAGCCCCTGGCGTCTCCGCCGACATCGACGTCGGGCTCATGAGCCGCCTGGTCCAGAACCTCGTCGAAAACGCCTGCAAATACACCCCGGAGGGCGGGAAAATCACCGTGGCGCTCAGCGCCGTGGACGGCCGCCTCGCCTTCTCCGTCGCCGACACCGGCTGCGGCATCGCCAGGCGCGACCTGCCCCACATATACGAGCGCTTCTGGCAGGCGGACGCCTCGCGCGGCGTGGACAAGGGCAGCGGCCTCGGCCTCGCCATGGTCAAGCAGATAGCCGACGCCCACGGGGGGACGCTGGAGGTCCGGAGCGAGCCCGGCCGCGGAAGCGAGTTCACATTCAGGATGCAATGCAGTAACTAAAATTTCAAAAATTGAAAAAGAAATTTTAGTTGACATACGCTGGCCCCGGGCCTATAATGGGCATAACAGGACGTGAGGAGGTTTTGAACATGTCTGAAAAGCTCTGTATAATCGGCGATTCCATCACGGGCGGGGTGGTCTACAAGGACCTGCCAGGCAGATATGTGAAGTGCAAGGACTCTTTTGTAAACCTGCTTGCGTCGGCGCTGGGGCTGGACGTGCACAACCACTCCCGCTTCGGCTGCACCAGCACGGCGGCGCTCGAACGCATGGAGCGCTATGAGCGGGACATAGCCGGCTGCGATTATACGATAGTCATGCTCGGCGGCAACGACTGCGACTTCGACTGGCAGCGCGTGGCCGCGGACCCGGAGGCCGAGCAGCAGTGCAACACGCCCATAGGCCGCTTCCGCGAAAACTACGCCGAGCTGCTCGACCGCATAGCCGCGGCGGGCGGCAGGGCGGTGGCTATGAACCCCATCCCGGTCTTCGGGCGGCGCTATTACAGCTGGATTACGCGCCAGGCCGACGCGGAAGGGGTAATGCGCTTCCTCGGCTCGACGGACTCGATAGAGCACTGGAACGAGATGTACAACATCGCCGTGATGCAGGTGGCGTCCGAGAAGAACGTGCCGGTGCTGGACGCGCGCAGCACCTTCCTGTTCAGGCGGGGCTTCGACCCGTATTTCTCCACCGACGGCATACATCCGAGCGTGGAGGGGCACAGGAAGCTGTATGAGTTCCTGCTCCCGCAGCTCAAGCGCCTGCTGGGCCTGGACGCCCGCGCCGAGGTGTGCCCCGCGAGCTGAAAAAGGAAAAAACGATTAAAGCCCGCTCATTTGAGCGGGCTTTTGCTTATTCCCTGGTCTTGCCGGAGAAGAAGACGGCCACGAGGCCGGGGCCGGTGTGGGCGCCGATGATGGGGCCGATGTGGGTGTAGAAGATGTCCTTGAAATGGCACTCGGCGTTAATCGCCTCGCCGAACTCGCGGGCCTTCTCGGGGCAGTCGGCCTCGGAGATGACGAGGGTCTGGCTTTCCGGGTCGACGGCGAGCTCCTTGACGTCCTGGACCATTTTCCTGAGGCAGGCCTTGTCGCCGCGCACCTTCTGCCAGACCTCGAGGTGCCCGGCGTAGTCGAGGTGCATTATCGGGACTATCTTGAGCGCGGTGCCGAAGGCGGCGCTGGTGCGGCTCACGCGGCCGCCGCGGTAAAGGTAGGTGAGGTCGTTGGTGGTGAAGATGGCCTGGACCTCGTGCTGGGTGGCCTCTATCTTCGCGGCGTTCTCCTCAAGGCCGAGGCCCGCGTCGCGCCAGGCGGCGGCGTTCATTACGATGAGGCCGAAGCCGGCGGAGGCGCTGGTGGAGTCCACGACGCGGCAATGCCAGCCGGGGAACTCGTCCATCAGCATGCCGGCCGCGCTGACGGCGTTCGCGCAGCTGCCGGAGATGGCCGCGCCCAGGGAGATATGCAGCACGTCGAGGCCGCGCTCGGCGTAGGGGCGCCAGAACTCGAGGAACTCGCCGGGGTTGATCTGGCTGGTCTTGGCGACGCCGCCGGCGCGCATGAGGTCGTAGAATTCACGGAAGCTCTCCTCCGTCATGCCGTCTACCATGGGGTTGCCGTCCATAGTGAAGGGCATGTGGTAGGGGACGACGTTTAATTCGCGGCACTTTTCCAGGGAGAGGTCGCAGCCGGAGTCGGCGGTTATCTGATACGCGTACTCGTTCATACGGCTATCGTACATTCCTTTCTTGCAATGTCGAGTGAATTATATTACTCTAACAGGAAAAAAACAACTGGCGATTCGTTCAATAATTAATCTTGACTAACGCCGATTTATCGTTGAAAAGCCGGGCTCCGGGTGATATACTGGTTTTGGCAAATACAGCCGCCGCGAAAAACGGCGGGATATAGGAGGAGGAAACATGACAGTAAGGGAACTTGAGCTCCGGGCCGCGAAGGCGCGCCTGCTGGGGCTCGAAATGGTCTACCGCGCCGCGAGCGGGCACATAGGCGGCTCGCTTTCCGCGATGGACATTCTTACGGAGCTTTATAACGAGGTCATGCGCGTCGACCCCGCGAACCCCCGGGACCCCGGCCGCGACCGCTTTGTTATGAGCAAAGGCCACTGCACGCCGGGCCTCTATCCGGTGCTGGCCCTGAGGGGCTTCTTCCCTGAGAAGGACCTGGAGCTCTTCCGCAGCATAGAAGGGCATATGTCCGGCCACCCCGACATGGTGCATGTGGCGGGCGTCGATATGTCCACCGGTTCCCTCGGCCAGGGCCTCGCCGCCGCCGGCGGCATGGCGCTCGCCGGGAAGGTTGACGGCCGGGACTACCGCGTATACGCCCTCATGGGCGACGGCGAGATCGAAGAGGGCGAGATCTGGGAGGCCGCCATGGCCATCCACAAGTACAAGCTCGACAACCTCTGCGGCATAGTCGACGTGAACGGCCTCCAGATAGACGGCGCCACCGCCGACGTCATGCCCTCGGAGCCGCTGGACGCCAAGTTCGCCGCCTTCGGCTGGCACGTCATAAAGGCCGACGGCCACGACTTCGGGAGCCTGCGCGCCGCCTTCGCCGAGGCCGCCGGGACCAAGGGCGTCCCGAGCGTGATACTCGCCCATACGACCAAGGGCAAGGGCGTCTCCTTCATGGAGAACAACGCCGGCTGGCACGGCAAGGCCCCCAACGCCGAGCAGTACGAGCAGGCGCGCGCGGAGCTCGTCTCCGCCATTGAGAAACTGGAGGTGGATTGAAATGGGAGAGAAGAAAGCCACCCGCGCCGTGTACGGCGAGTGCCTGGTTGAATACGCCGGACAGTACCCGGAGCTGGTCGTGCTGGACGCCGACCTAGCCAGCGCCACCATGACCAAGTCCTTCGCCGCGGCCTATCCCGAGCGCTTCTTTGACATGGGCATAGCCGAGGCCGACATGATGGGCTTCGCCGCCGGCCTTGCGGCCTGCGGGAAAAAGCCCTTCGCCAACTCCTTCGCCATCTTCACCGCCGGCAGGGCCTGGGAACAGGTGCGCAACTCCATCGCCTACCCGCGGCTGAACGTCAAGTGCGTCGGCTCCCACGGCGGCCTTTCCGTCGGCGAGGACGGCGCCACGCACCAGTGCGTGGAGGACCTCGCGCTCATGAGCGCCATCCCCGGGATGACGGTCGTGAACCCCTGCGACGGCAACGAGATGCGCGCCGCCGTCAAGGCCCTGCTCGAATACGACGGGCCGGCCTACCTCCGCCTCGGCCGTATGGCCGTCGAGACCGTCACCGACTCCGCCGAGGGCTACAGCTTTGAGCTCGGCAAGGCCGCCAAGCTGCGCGAAGGCACGGACGTGACCATCTGCGCCACCGGCCTCATGGTCCAGCGCGCGCTCGCCGCGGCGGACATACTCGCGGCCAAGGGCGTGAGCGCCCGCGTGCTCGACTTCCATACAATAAAGCCCCTCGACGCCGCGGCCGTCGTCGCCGCGGCCAGGGAGACGGGCTGCATCGTGACCAGCGAGGAGCACAGCGTCATGGGCGGGCTCGGCAGCGCCGTCGCGGCCTGCGCGGCCGAGAACTGCCCCGTGCCCGTCGTCCGCCACGGCGTGGAGGACGTCTTCGGCCGCTCCGGCAAGGCCGAGCTCGTGCTCGAACACTTCGGCCTCACCGCCGGTGTCCTGGCCGAAAAGGCTCTGAAGGCAATAGAGCTGAAAAAGGCCTGAATTGTTAAATTTCAAGCTAACTTTCGCGGCATTTGTACTGCAATGTGCAAGTTGTTGAAAAATCCTTGAAAAATTCATCATGTTTAATAGTTGCGTTCGGGCGCGCCGCTGGCTAAAATATTTACAGGCGCAAGCAACGCACGATAGCAGAGAGGTGCGAAAACGGTTTCCCCGTCTTTCGCGCCTCTTTATTTTGAAAATCCCCGCGCGGCGCGGGGCTGGAAGGAGGCCGCGGCGTGAAATACATAATGGCAATAGACCAGGGCACGACGAGCTCCCGCTGCCTGATATTCGACAGGGACGGGCGGGTGTGTTCGCTGGCGCAAAAGGAGTTCGCTCAGTATTACCCGCAGCCCGGCTGGGTGGAGCACGACGCCCAGGAGATATGGGATACGACGATCGAGGTCGCGCGCGGGGCCATGCTCAAGCTGAAGCTGCGCGCGAAGGATATCGCCGCGATAGGCATAACCAACCAGCGCGAGACCACGGTGGTGTGGGACAGGCGCACGGGCGAGCCGGTTTACAACGCCATCGTGTGGCAGTGCCGCCGCACGAGCGGCATTGTGGACGCTCTGGTGGAGGCCGACTGGAGCGGGAAGATACGCGCCAAGACGGGCCTGGTGCCGGACGCCTATTTTTCCGGCACAAAGCTCAAGTGGATACTCGACAACGTCCCCGGCGCGAGGGAGAGGGCCGAACGGGGCGAGCTGTGCTTCGGCACGGTGGACTCGTGGCTTATCTGGAAGCTCACCGGCGGGGCGGCGCACGTCACCGACTATACGAACGCCTCGCGCACCATGCTCTTTGACATACACAAGCTGCGCTGGGACGCGGAGCTCCTGGACATGCTGGGCATACCGGGGAGCATGCTGCCCGAGCTGCGGCCCTCGAGCTGCGTCTACGGGCGCACGGCCTACGAGCTCTTCGGCGGCGAAATACCCGTCGCGGGCGCGGCCGGCGACCAGCAGAGCGCGCTTTTCGGCCAATGCTGCTTTTCCCCCGGCGACGTCAAGAACACCTACGGCACGGGCTGCTTCCTGCTCATGAACACGGGCGCGGAGCCCGTGACGAGCGCCAACGGGCTCATCACCACCGTGGCGGCGACCTTGCCCGGAGAGGTGCAGTACGCACTCGAGGGCAGCGTGTTCACCGCCGGCGCGGCCGTGCAGTGGCTGCGCGACGAGCTGGGCGTCATATCCGGCGCCGCCGAGAGCGAGGAATACGCCCTGAGCGTGCCGGACACGGCCGGGGTATACGTCGTGCCGGCCTTCACCGGCCTCGGCGCGCCGTATTGGAACCAGTACGCCCGCGGCATGATATGCGGCGTCACCCGCGGCTTTTCCCGCGCCCATCTGGTGCGCGCCACGCTGGAGAGCATAGCCTACCAGTGCTATGACATCTGCGAGGCCATGGCCGGCGACGCCGGGGTGCCGCTCGGCGCGCTCAAGGTGGACGGAGGGGCCTGCGCGAACGGCTTCCTGATGCAGTTCCAGAGCGACCTGCTGGAAGCGGAGGTAGTCCGGCCGGAGTGCATAGAGACGACGGCCATGGGCGCGGCCTACCTCGCCGGCTGCGCCGTGGGCTTCTGGTCCGGGCTCGACGAACTGCGCGCGAGCTGGCGCGCGGAGCACGTTTTCCGCCCCGGCATGGACGGCGCGCGGCGTGGGACGCTGCTGGCCGGCTGGCACCGGGCGGTGAAGAGCGCCCTCGCCTGGACGGAGGGGCAGGCCTTGAAATGAGCTGTTGGCCGTGCTATAATGTTGACTGGTCAACATTATAGATATTCATATATCAAAGGAGACGCGACATGATCCTTGACTGCGCGCAATACGCCGCGCCCTGCGAGTGCGGGCGCGAACATCCCCTGGAGACGAAGCTGGTGGTCGTCGACTACGGCTGCCTAAACGATTTTGACAGGTACATGGCGGAGTGCGGCCTCACGGGCCGGCGCACCGTGCTCTACGACACGAATACATACAACCTTCCCGGCATGGTGCACGTCCGCGCGGACAAGGAGATAGTGCTCGAGGCGAAGGGGCTGCACTCGGAGAAGACGCTCATTGAGTCTGTGACGCCGCAGCTGGATAACCCGGACGTAATTATTACCGTCGGCAGCGGCACGCTCATGGACTTCGCGCGCTACAACGCCTATCACATGGGCATACCCTTTGTGGCGGTGCCCACGCTGGCGAGCAGCGACGGATTCACGGCGAACGTCTGCTCAATCGTTATAGACGGGCACAAGCGTTCCATACCCATGTGCGCCCCGGCCATGGTCATAGCCGACCTCAACATAATCTCCGCCGCGCCTCAGCACCTGACGGTGAGCGGCATAGCGGACATACTGGCCAAGAACATATCCCTGGCCGACTGGAAGATGGCGCACATAGTTTCGGGCGAATACTACTGCGAGCGCGTCGCGGGCGTGGCGCGGCAGGCGCTGGAGCTCATGACCCGCTGCGCCGGGGAGCTGCTGCGCGGGGAGAAGCCGGACTTCGAGGCCATGACCATGTCGCAGATGCTCGCCGGGCTCTCTATGCAGCTCCTGGGCAACTCGCGGGCCGCCTCCGGCGCCGAGCACCTGGTGGCGCATCTGGTGGAGATGCACCCGCCCGGCTTCGAGGGGGCGCACGGCGTACATGGCGAGTGCGTCGGCGTGGGCACCGTGCTCTGCGCGCGCGAATACCACAGGCTTGCGAAGCTCGTCCCGAAGGCGAAGCCCTTCGAGCCCCTGGACAGGGGCTGGGTGCTGGAAAAGTTCGGCCCCGCCCTCGCGGACGGCATAATGGCCGAGAACGAACACGACGTGCTCGCCGGCTTCGACAGCCGGAACATAGTCGAGCATTGGGACGAGATACGCGGGATAATCGCCGGCATACCCACGGAGCAGGAGTTTGTGGACACGCTCCGCGGCCTCGGCGGGAAGTACCGCCTCTCCGACATAGGCATCGGCGAGGGGCTGTCCGGCGAGGTGCTGGGCATAGCCGCGGCGATAAGGAACAGGCTCACCCTGGTGCGCATGTGCAGGGTGCTGGATTTTGGAGGCGAAGCATGAAGGTCTGCGTTTTCGGCGCGTCGAGCAGCGGCCTTGCGCAGGTATATTATGAGGCGGCCGGCGCGCTCGGCGCGGAGCTGGCCCGGCGCGGGCATACAATCGTCTTCGGCGGAGGCGCGAGCGGGCTTATGGGCGCGGCCGCGCGGGGCGCGAAGGGCGAGGGCGGGAAGCTGATAGGCGTCGCGCCGCGCTTCTTCGACGAGCCGGGCGTGCTCTATGAAGGCTGCGACGAGCTGCTCTTCACCGAGACGATGGGCGAGCGCAAGAAGCTCATGGAGGACCTCTCCGACGCCTTTGTTATCCTGCCCGGAGGCATAGGCACCTTTGAGGAGTTCTTCGAGGCTCTGACGCTCAAGCAGCTCGGCCGCCACGCTAAGGCCATGGCCATATTGGACACGAACGGCTACTATACCGAGCTCGAGGCCATGATGGACAGGGCCGTGAGGGAGGGCTTCCTGGCCGCGGGCGGCAGGGCGCTCTACGAGGCCTTTACGGACCCGCGCGCCCTCGCGGACTACGTCGAGTCCTACCGCGGCGCGGCAGAAGAGGTCTGGAAGGAACAGATATTCGGCAAAGGCGGCCGGTAGGGCCGCAAAGCCAAGCCCCCGGTACGCCCGGGGGCTTTTTTCGCGCCCTGGACGTAAAAATGCCCCGGAGCACATGGGCTCCGGGGCGCGCCGGGGGGATATAGAGGAATGGAGCTTAGATCTCGTCCCAGTCGGGCACCTTCACGGTTATCTGCTCCTCGCTGGACTTCTTGGCGGCGAGGGAGTAAATGAGGGCGCTGATGCCGTCGGCGAGCGGGGTGTCGAACTCTTTGCCCTCGCGCAGGCACTTCTGGAAGGCCTCGTGGGCGTAGAATATGACGTCGCCGGTGGCGAGGTCGTAGCTGTCGTTGAACTTGATGCTCTCCGCGTAGGGCATGTCCTCGGTCTTCCAGGTGAGGTTCGTGAACTCGAACATGCCCTCGCCGGTGAGGAAGATGCTGCCCTTGGTGCCGATGTACGCGCGCGAGCAGGTGGGGATGTCGCAGGCCCAGCTCGCCGCGATGGTGCCGATGGCGCCGTTGCGCAGGCGGATGGAGATGCTGGTGTGGTTGTCGAACTTGGGCACGCTGGATATGGTGCCGGTGTAGTTGCAGCTTATGGTGTCGAAGCCGCCGGCCATGGCGGTGATGAGCTTCCAGTCGTGGCTGACGCTCTCGACGGTCATGCCGCAGGCGAGGTCGGGGTCGGTGCGCCAGCTCGCGCCCAGGTTCTTGGCGTGGAAGCCGAAGCCGGGGCTCAGGCGGGAGAAGGCTATGTCGACGGGCTCGCCGAACATGCCGGTCTTCACGAGCTCGAGCATCTTCTGATAGGCCGGGCGGTAATAGTGGGCGAAGCCGACCATAATCTTGCCGTCGTACTTGTCGGCGAGCTCCTTGGTCTTCATAGCGTCCTCCATGGTGCAGGCCACGGGCTTCTCCAGGTAGAGGGGCACATGGTGCTTGAGCACCATTTCGACGTAGTCGAGCCGCTTCGTCGGCGGGGTGGATATGACGGCGTAGTCGCTCTGGGGCATGTAGCTCTCAATCTCGTCGTAGCCGGCTATGGGGCAGCCGAACTCGTCGGCGCAGAGCTGCGCGTTGGCCTGGCTTATGTCGAAGCAGCCGGTGATGCTGCCGCCCAGGCGGACGACGGCGCGGCCGTGGTGGCGGGCGATGTCGCCGCAGCCGATAAGGAATACCTTCATTTAATATCCTCCTTATTTGCCCAGGCCGAGCACGGTCTCGACAATGTTCTCTACGGTGATGCCGTTCATGGCGAGCAGGCGCTCGTAGGGCGCGCTCTGGCCGAACTGGTCCTGGATGCCGATGCGCCTGACTATGCCCTTGCCCATCTCGGCGGCGACGCAGCAGACGGCGGAGCCAAGGCCGTTGATGATGTTGTGGTCCTCGACGGTGACCACCCTGCCGCAGTCGTTTACGGCGGCGGCGACGGCCGCGGTGTCGAGGGGCTTTATGGTGTGCATGTCGAGCACGCGGGCGTTCACGCCCCTGGCGGCGAGGGCCTCCGCGGCGGCGAGGGCGAGGCAGACGGTGTCGCCGTTGGCGATGATGGCGGCGTCGGAGCCGGCGCGCAACTGCTTGGCCTTGCCTATCTCGAATTCGTCGTCCGCGTTATATATCACGGGGATGGCGTCGCGGGTGAAGCGCAGGTAGGCGGGGCCGTCCCAGCCGGCGGCGGCGCGGACGAGCTTGCGCGCGGCGTGGTAGTCGGCGGGCATGATAACGGTCATGTTGGGGATGGTGGAGAGGATGCCGAGGTCCTCGATGCACTGGTGGCTCGCGCCGTCGTTGGCGGGGGTGACGCCGCCGTGGGAGCAGGCGAGCTTGACGTTCAGGTGCGGGTAGCAGGCCTCCTGGCGTATCATCTCGACCATGCGCATGGAGCCGAAGGCGGCGTAGGTGACGACGAAGGGTATCTTGCCGCAGGCGGCGAGGCCGGCGGCCACGCCGGCGCCGTTCTGCTCGGCGATGCCGACGTTCAGGTACTGCTCCGGCAGGGCCTTGCGGAAGGCCCCGGTCTTGCAGCTCTTGCCGATGTCCACGTCGACCACGAGGATGTCGCGGTTCTCCCTGCCCAGCTCGACTATCTCGTCGCCGAAGCCGTCGCGGGTGGCTTTCTTTACGATATCGCTCATTTTAGACCCTCCTTAGCACTCGACGTACTGCTTGTCGAGCTCGGCCATGGCCTGCTCGTACTGTTCCTTGTTGGGCGCGGTGCCGTGCCAGCCGACCTGGTTCTCCATGTAGCTGACGCCCTTGCCCTTGACGGTGTGGCCGTAGATGCACTTGGGCCGGCCGTTCTTGACGCTGACGGCGAGGTCGAGCGCCTTGACCATCTCCTCCATGTCGTTGCCGTCTATCTCGTAGACGTCGAAGCCGAAGGCCTTGAACTTGTCGCCGAGGTTGACGGGGGGCATTATCTCGTCGCAGGTGCCGTCGAGCTGGAGGTTGTTGTAGTCGACGAAGACGACGAGGTTGTCGCAGCCATACTTGTTGGCGGTGCCGCAGGC
>CALWYP010000016.1 GCA_944385795.1 uncultured Oscillospiraceae bacterium
GAGGCCGCCGTCGCGCGCATGGTTGAATACGGCTTTGTGAACGACGAAAACTACGCCGCCATGGTCGCGCGGCACTACGCCGCCAAGGGCTTCGGCCCGGCCCGGATACGCGAGGAGCTGCGCCGCCGCAGGCTCGACCGCGAGCTCTGGGACGCCGCGCTGGACGCGGCTCCGGAGAACTCGGAGGCCGCGTACAGGCTCTTCGCCGCCAAAATGCGCGGCGGCTGCGACAAGGACGCCGTCAGGAAGGCCTCCGCCGCGCTCGTGCGCCGGGGCTTCTCCTGGGAGGACGTCAGGGCCGCGGCGGAGCGCTATTTATCAGAAATGGAGAACACGTAAATGAAGGTCGGAATGATATCCCTCGGCTGCCCGAAGAACCAGGTCTCCGCCGAGCAGATGCTCTTCCTCCTGCGGGAGGCCGGGCACGAAATCACAACCGATATGGACGAGGCCGAGGCCATCGTCGTCAACACCTGCGCGTTCATAGAGGACGCCAAGCAGGAGGCGATAAACACCGTGCTCGAGGCCGCCGAGTTCAAAAAGACCGGCGCGCTCAGGCACCTTGTCGTCGCGGGCTGCCTCTCCCAGCTCTTCGGAAAGCAGGTTCTCGAGGAAATCCCCGAGGCCGACGCCGTCGTGGGCGTGGGCTCCTGCGAGGAGATTGCGGAGGTGCTCGAGCGCGTGCAGCGCGGCGAGAGGCCCGTCGTCATGGGCGACAACTCCGCGCCCGTCGCCGAGTGTCCGCGCATAATAAGCACCGGCCCCGCCTGGGCCTACCTGCTGATAGCCGAGGGCTGCGACAACCGCTGCTCCTACTGCGTCATACCCAGCATCCGCGGCCGCTTCCGCTCCCGCGCGCCGGAGAAGATACTTGAGGAGGCCGAAAGGCTCGCCTCCTACGGGTACCGCGAGCTTATCCTCGTGGCCCAGGACCTCACGCGCTACGGGAAGGACATCCCCGGCTGGAGCCTCGCGCGGCTGCTGCGCGAGCTCGTAAAGATAGACGGCGTCGACTGGATACGCCTCCACTACCTCTATCCGCACGAGCTCACGGACGAGCTCATCGAGGTCATCGCGGAGGAGCCCAAGATAGTCAAATACCTCGACATCCCGATTCAGCACATCAACGACCGCATACTGAAGCTCATGAACCGCCGCGACACCGGCGGCGAGATACGCGCCCTCTTCAAAAAGCTGCGCGAACGCATCCCCGGCCTCGTGCTGCGCACCAGCCTCATCTCCGGCCTGCCCGGCGAGGGCGAGGCGGAATTCGAGGAGCTCTGCAAATTCCTGCGCGAGGCGAGGATAGAGCGCGCCGGCGTCTTCCCCTTCTCGCCGGAGGAGGGCACGCCCGCCGCCGAAATGGACTTCGTGGACAACGGCACGGCGCGCAGGCGCGCCGCCAGGATACAGGAGCTCCAGGCCGGGATCATGGACGAGTGGGAGGCCTCGCTCGCCGGCAGGACGATAGACGCCATCTGCGACGGGCACGACCGCGAGACGGGCATACCCGTGGGCCGCGCCTACTTTGACTCCCCGGGCATAGACGGCATGGCCGTATTCGAGGGCGAGGTCTCGCCCGGCGATATCGTGAAGGCCCGCGTTATTTCCGCCGAGGACGGCGTATTGAGGTGTAGAGTAGAATGAAATTGACCACAGCCAGCAAAATTACCGTGCTGCGCATAGCGCTCATACCCGTGGTGCTCGCGCTCATGTACCTGGACTTCGCCGGGCACATGTACTGGGCGCTGGGCGTCTTCATCCTGGCGAGCGCGTCCGACTTTGTGGACGGCTACATAGCCCGCCACTACAACCAGGTCAGCAACTTCGGCAAGTTCATGGACCCGCTGGCCGACAAGCTGCTCGTCATATCCGTCATGCTGGTCTTCCTCGACTGGGGCTACCTCCCCGCCTGGGCCGCGATAATCGTCGTGGCGCGCGAGCTGGCCGTGACCGGCCTCAGGCTCGTGGCCGTCGAGGGCGGCAAGGTGATTGCCGCCGCCTGGTCCGGGAAGATAAAGACGGCCTCCACCATGGCCGGCTTCTGCCTTATGATGCTGCCCGTGCCCGGCGTGGTGAGGACCGTCTGCTGGATAGTCGTCGTGGTTACGACCGTGTACTCCGGCGTGGAATATTTTGTTAAGAACGCGGAAGTTTTCCGCTGAAGCGCCGAAAGGCGAAAAGTGACGAAAAATGTCGAAAGCCGTCCGATTTTCGGGCGGCTTTTGTTATCGTGTAATATTATGTCGACAAATTATTCGCCAGGAGGGGCAACTCGATATTGCAATATAAGGCAGCATGTGATAAATTAACTATTGTCAAAACGGTATTCCTGCAATAAAGATAAATCGCAGCCCGGAAATGTTACTTTATCGGAGGAAGTATTATGGAAACCAAGTTAAAAGTCCTGATAGCGGATCCCAACGAGGAAACAGCCCGGCGCATAGCCGACGCCCTGCGCGAGGACGGCGCGGTGGAGACGGCGGGCGTGGCAAAAGATGGCGAAGAAGCGCTTGCGCTATTGCGTTCCGCCGAGCCCGACTTCCTGCTTACGGAGCTCTTCCTGCCGCGGCGCGACGCCATTGAGCTGGCCGGGGACATACGCGCCGCCGGGCTGAAGGCGAGGCTGGTCGTCATGACGGCCTTCCTGAGCGACGAGACGCTCGCGCGCTGCGCCTCGGCCGGGGCCCAGTATGTGCTGGTGAAGCCCTTCGAGCCCAGGCGCGCGGCCGAGGTGCTGAAGATGCTCTCCTCCCCTGTGGCGCCGCCGCGCAGCGTGCTGCCGGCCGGGGGCGCGCCGGGCGACCGCGCCCTCGAGGTCACGGTGACCGACGTGCTGCACGAGATAGGCGTGCCCGCGCACATAAAGGGATACCAGTACCTGCGCGAGGCCATAATACTGACGATAAAGGACATGGACGTCATAAATGCCGTGACGAAGGTGCTCTACCCGGCCGTGGCCCGGAAGTTCGACACCACGCCGTCGCGCGTGGAGCGCGCCATACGCCACGCGATAGAGGTGGCCTGGGACCGCGGCGACATAGAGACGCTGCAGAAGTTTTTCGGCTACACGGTGAGCAACATCAAGGGCAAGCCCACGAACAGCGAGTTCATAGCCATGATAGCCGACTGCCTGAGCCTGCGCAGCCAGGCGGCGTTCGGCTGAGCGAAAAATGACCGGCCCCTGGCCGGTCATTTCATACTGTCTAAAAGGCCTCGACGGCCTTTTAGACAGTATGCCCCCTGGCCCGAAGGGCCAATGGCGGCCGGCGCTCCGCTGCGCGCAAAGAAAATGGCCAGTCCACGGACTGGTCATTTTTTCACACTCCGCTGCACGCAAAGTATTTTCGGCGACGTACACGCCGCCGCCGAAAATGGATTTAGTTTTCTTTTGCCGCAAAGCCGCGGAACTTAAGCGCAGCTTTTTCAACAGGCGAAAAATGACCGGCCCCCGAGGGGCCGGCCATTTATATTTTTCCGCGGGGCCATATGGCCTGGGCTCATATGTCAAGCAGTATGTAGTAGGAGGAGGGGGCCGCCGCGGAGCCGGCGGTCACGGCGAGGTAGAAAAGCTCCTGCGCGCCGGAATAGTCCTCGAGCGGCACAAGCCCGCCGCCGGTGAGCACCCACGCGGGCCAGCCCGCGAGCGAGGCCGCGGCGCTCCGGCCGCTGCTGAGCGTAACGGAGCTCACGGCGGAGGGGGCGACGCCCAGCGTATCGCACCAGCCAAGGCCCTCGAGCCCGCGCAGGGCGTCGAGCGCCGTCTCCGCGGGCAGGCCGTCGAGCCTGCCGCCGCCTCCGGCGCGCTCAAACCTGTATATTTCGCCGTCGCGGTTGACGGCCATGGCGCGCTGCCACCAGGGGAACGAGCCATCCGCGTCGGGATTGAGGGAGGTGAAGCTGGCGGAGAGGGCGAGGCGGTCGAACGCGCCGTCCTTGAACACTATGTCGAAATGGTTCAGCTCGACGCGGCCGCCGGCGTCGCCGGGCGAGAAGTACTCGCCCGATATGGCCTCGCCCATGAGCTCCGCCGCGGCGGAGAGCTCATCCGGCGCGAAGGGCGCGAAGCCTTCGGCCTCCTGCGGGTCGGGGCTGCCGTGGGACAGGCCGAAGAGCAGCGCGAAGCCGGCGCAGAGCAGGCAGAGGCAGGCTATAGGGAGCGCGGCGCGGCGCCTTTGCAGCTTTTCGCTGCGGGCGGTCAGGTGTATCGCCGCCACGATCACGGCTATGACGGCGGCTATGAGGATCAACCGCGTGGCGTTGGACAAATATATCGAACTCTGCATGAGACGCCTCCTGTGACAGTGTGCGCCCATTCTACCACCGGCTAATAATCCATGCAAGTGTATTTTTCAAAAAATGAATTATTTGGTACGTTTATGTGTAAAAAACTGCCGGGCCGGCGAAAACCGGCCCGGAATTTTATTGTTTTTCGCTGTCGCGCCCGCCGTCGCCGCCCTTGGGGGCCTCCCGCCTGTTCCCGTTGCTGCGGAAGAACTCCTCGAAGTAGTCGCGCCTTGCGCGGCTGCCCGCGGGCGGCTGCGCCCCCGCGGCGCGCCCCGGCGCGGGCGGTTCGGCACCTGCGGGCCGCGCGGCGCCCTTTACGCCGGATATGACGGTGGTCTTCTCCATGGCGGGGTCGGTGTCCCTGACGCTGCGGCCTGGGGCGGGCCGGGGAGCGGCGGGCGCGGGCGCATCCTGGGCCGGCTGCGCGGCCGGCTCCTGCCCGGCGCGTTCGCGCGCGGCCGCCACGCTCTCAAGGTGCCTGCGGTGCAGCTTGCGGTAACGCACGACGCTTGCTATGTAGAAGGCGACGGCGGCGACAAGCGCGACGAGGATGAGCTCGACCCAGATGTTGCCGAAGAAGGAGCCGATCTCCTGCTTCATGAACTCGGTGCGCGCGAGCTCTACCGTGCTGCCCGTGACGAGGTTGGCCTCGCCCAGCTCCACCCCGCCGAGGCTGACGGAGACGCGGCCGAGCACGGAGCCGCCGGCTATGGGCGCGCGCAGGGGCTCGCCGTCGCTCTCGCTGAATATCTCCACGTCCCGATCCAGCGCCGTGAAGTCAAAGCCGGTGTCGGGCAGCAGGGCGCTTACGGCCTGTTCGGGCCTGAGCATGGCCTGGCCGCCGTCCTCGGCGAGCTCGACCTTGACGCTGGCGACGAGCTCCGTGGTGCTGAGCACCTCCTGGACGCTGAAGTTGGAGAAGGCCCAGCTGTATAGCTGGCGGCTGTCGGAAAAGTTGGAGTAGGAGCGGGAGCCGTCGGCGTTCTCGGCGGAGACGCCGCCGAGCACAACGCAGACGAGCCGCGCGCCGTCGCGCTCGGCCACGGAGGCCAGGCAGTAGCCGGCCTCCTCCGTGTGCCCGGTCTTGCCCGCGCGGGCGTATTCGTAGTAGTAGCCGGGATAGGCGCGGGTCTCGGGGTTTATAAGCCCGTTGGTGTTGGAGAGCTGCCTCTCCTCGGAGAGGTTGGTGGCGGGCACGGTGTAGGTGGCGGCGCCGGAGATCTCGGCGAAGAGCGCATGGTTCATGGCCTCCCGGAGGATGCGCATACAGTCTATGGCGGTGGTGTAATGCCCTTCGGCGGGCAGGCCGTGGGCGTTGGCGAAATGCGTGCCCTCGCAGCCTATGGCCGCGGCGCGCTCGTTCATATCCCCGACGAAGGCGTCCAGCGAGCCGGAGACGTAGACGGCGATGACGTTACAGGCGTCGTTGGCCGAGCAGAGCATCGCGCAGTACAGCAGGTCGCGCAGGGTCATCGTCTCGCCGGGCTGTATGGCGGACATGCTCCCATCCTCAACCATGCCGGTTTCGGCCTCGCCGCCGGCGGTGACCTGGTCGTCCAGTCCGGCGTCGCCGCGCTCGACGGCCTCCACGGCCAGCAGCACGGTCATCATTTTGGTGAGCGAGGCGGGCGCGCGCCGCTCGGCCCCGTTGAGCTCGTAGAGCACACGGCCCGTGTCCTCGTCGGCTATCGCGGCGGCGGCGCTCAAAAGCTCGGGCGCGGGCTCCGTCCCGCCGTCGGCCAGGACGGGCGCGCCCAGGAGCAGGGCGAGGGCGAGTACGAGGGGAAGTATCTTTATATTTTTCATATCCATCTCCGCTCAGATGTGGTATTATACTGATGGGCGCCGCCCCTGGCGCGGCAGGGGGCGGGGCGCGCCGGAATTTGTCGGAATATATCTAAACAATTATACCTTCCGGCGGCGCGAAAAGCAATACCCCAACATCTGACTGAAGGAGCGAGGAGCATGGCGGGAGGAGCTGGACGGGATAAGGGCGCGGCGGCGGGGCGGGAACGCCTGGCCGTCATAGCCATAGCCGCGGCCGCCGTCCTGCTCGCGCTCGCCTTCTTCATACCCGGCCGGGGCGAGGGGCGCGCGGCCGCGCGGGGAGAGCCCGTGCCGGACTACGCCTGGCAGGCGGCCGGCGGCAGGCTGGACCTGAACGCCGCCGGGGCAAAGGAGCTCGAGGCCCTGCCCGGGGTGGGGCCCGTGCGCGCCAGGGCCATACTCGAATACCGGGAGCGCTTCGGGCCCTTTGAAAGCGAATACGAGCTGCTGGCCGTGCCCGGGCTCCCGGCCGCGGTGGCGCTGGAGTTCATCGACTTTGTCTGCGTGGAGGGAACTGATGAAAATACTGGTAGTTGACGACGAAAAGCTGCTCGTAAAGGGCATAAAATTCAACCTCGAGAACGAGGGCTACACGGTGGAGGCCTGCTACGACGGGGCGACGGCCGTGCAGATGGCCGCGCAGGGCGGCTACGACCTCATCATACTGGACTTGATGATGCCCGGCCTCGACGGCATGGAGGCCTGCCAGCGGATAAGGCAGACCTCCACCGTGCCCATCATCATGCTCACCGCGCGCAGCGAGGACGCCGACAAGCTCATGGGCTTCGAGTCGGGCGCGGACGACTATATAACCAAGCCCTTCAACATCCTGGAGCTCAAGGCGCGCATACGCGCCCTGCTCCGCCGCGCGGGCATCACCGCCGCGCAGCCCGGGCAGACGCCGCAGCACATCATCGAGTACGCGGGGATAACGCTGGACACGGAGAAGCGCACGGCGAAGAAGAACGGCGCGCCCGTGGACCTGACGGCCCGCGAGTTCGACCTCGCCGAGCTCTTCCTTCGCTCGCCCGGGCGCGTGTTCAGCCGCGACAGCCTGCTCGACCTGGTCTGGGGCTACGATTACCAGGGCGACGCGCGCACGGTGGACGTACACATACGCCGCCTGCGCGAGAAACTTGAGGACGACCCGGCCTCGCCCAAGCTCATGCTGACCAAGTGGGGCGTGGGCTACTACCTTGCCGAGTGAGGGGCCAGGGGCAAAAAAAGCGCCGGAGGCTCACCCAGCGCGTGCAGTTCAAGCTCGCGCTCGCCTTCTTCGCGCTCATAGCCGCGCTGCTTATACTGCTCAACAGCTATCCCATAACCGCCTCGCGCGACATAGTCTTCTCCGAGAAGCAGAGCTCGATGCTCGAGCAGGCGGGGGTCATCTCCGCCTCGCTCGCGGGCCTGGACTCGCTCTCGGGGGACGGGGCGGCGCAGGTGGTGGAGCTGCTGGGCCTCACGGATTTTGAGCGGGTCATGGTGACCGACGCGGCGGGCCGCGTGCTCTACGACACGGCGGAGCCGGGCGCGGAGGGGAAGCTCGCCCTGTTCGGCGAGGTAATACGCGCGCTCTCGAGCGAGAGGGTGTTCTGGTCGGAGTTCGCCGGCGGGGCCTTCGTGTCGCGGGCGGCCATGCCCATAACGCGCGGCGGGGCCGTGCTGGGCGCGGTGTACCTCTGCGAGCGGGACACGGAGCAGGCGGACATAATCCTCTCCTTCCGCGACAGGCTGGTCACCGTCTCGGTGGTCGCCTTCGCCATGGCCTGCCTGATGACCGTCTTCTTCACGCGCACCTTCACCGCGCGCATAACGCGGCTCTCGGAGGCCGTGCGCACCGTGCGCGAGGGCGATTACGCCTACAGGATAGAGCCCGAGGGCGACGACGAGCTCACCGAGCTCAGCCGCGACTTCAACTCCATGACCGAAACGCTGCAGAAGACCGAGGAGCAGCGCCGCCGCTTCGTCTCCGACGCCTCGCACGAGCTCAAGACCCCGCTGGCCGCCATCCGCCTGCTCGCCGACTCCATAACGGAGACGGAAAATATAGACGGGGCCACCGTGCGCGAGTTCGTGCAGGACATATCCAGCGAGGCGGAGCGGCTCCAGCGCACGACCGAGAAGCTGCTTGACCTCTCGCGCCGCGACGACGGCGTGCGCGGCGGGCTCAGCCGCGTGGACGTGGGCGAAACGGCGCGCAGCACGCTGAAGCTGCTGGAGCCCCTGGCCGCCAAGACGGAGGTGACGCTCCGCCTCGACGCCGCGGAGGGCTGCTTTATAGACGCGCCGGCGGACGACGTATATCAGATAATTTTCAACCTTGCGGAGAACGCCGTGAAGTACAACGTGGCGGGCGGCGAGGCCTCCGTCTCGGTCCGGCGCGGGCCCGGGCGCGTGCTGCTCACGGTGGAGGACACGGGCATAGGCATACCGGAGAGCGACCTTCCCAACATCTTCTCGCGCTTCTACCGCGTGGACAAGGCCCGCTCGCGCGAACGCGGGGGCAGCGGCCTCGGCCTCTCCATAGTCCACGACGCCGTCCAGGCCCTGGGCGGGACCGTGTCCGTGGCCCCGCGCGAGGGCGGGGGCACGCGCTTTACGGTCGGCTTCCCGGCCGCCACGGAAGGGGGTGAGGGCCGTGCTTAAACGTACCCTGGCGCTCCTGCCCGCGCTCGCCCTGCTCGCCCTCGCGGCCTGCGGGCTGCTGGGCAGGGAGGTGGAGGTCTACCGGGCCGTGCAGCCCTATTACCTCCAAGGCGGCTCCGCCGTGGAGGCCGAGCCGGTCAGCGTGGACCCGGCCCTCGGCGAGATCGACGCGGCGCTTGAGGCCTTCAACAGCGGCACCACGGACGCCGAGCTCCTGCGCGCCCTGCCCGAGGGCGTCGACGCGCTGGGCTGGGAGCTCTCCGGCGGCGAGCTCCGGCTGGAGGTCTCGCCGGAATACGCGGCTGTCACCGGCTATTGGCGGACGGTGGGCGACTGCTGCATAACGCTGACCTTCTGCGCCATAGAGGGCGTGGAGAGGGTGAGCGTATGGGCCGCGGGCACGCAGCTGAGCGCGGCCATGTCCCCGGGCGACTTCGTGCTCGCGGACGCGAGCGGCTTGGACGGATAAACCATTAAAAATACACGGAGGCGAAGAAATGTCACAGCTTGAGAGGATCCAGCAGGCCATGGAGCGCGCGAAACTCAAGGCGCTCCTGCTGATGGACGACAGGAATATCTATTACGCCACAGGCTTCATGCCGACGGACAGCGCGGCGTTCATAACGCCGGAGCGGGCCTGGCTCATAACCGACCCGCGCTATACCGAGGACGCGGGGAAGAAATGCGCCCCCGGCGTCGAAATCCTGCTCAACAGCCGCGAGAAGCCCCTGATGCAGAGCCTCGCCGGGCTCTGCGCCGGCATAGAGGGGGACGTGGGCGCGGAGGCCGGCAAGCTCAGCCACCTCATGTACATAAACCTCCAGCGCGCCCTGGGCCGCGAGCTAATAGGCGCGGACGAGCTGATAAACGGCCTGCGCGCGCACAAGACCCGCGCCGAGCTCGAGAGCCTCGTCGCCGCGCAGAGGATAGCCGAGGCGGCGCTGGAGGCCGTCCTGCCCATGATAAAGCCGGGCCTTGCGGAGCGCGAGCTGGCGGCCGAGCTCACCTACCAGATGATGCTCCGCGGCTCGGAGCGCAACAGCTTCGACCCCATAGCCATCACCGGCGCGCACACAAGCATGCCGCACGGCGTGCCGGGGGACGCGCTGATTAAGAGCGGCGACTTTGTCACCATGGACTTCGGCTGCGTCAAGGGCGGCTACTGCTCCGACATGACGCGCACCGTCGCCGTCGGCTCGGCCACGGACGAGATGAAGAACGTCTACGAGACGGTCCTGCGCGCCCAGAAGGCCGGCATAGCCGCGGCGAAGCCCTCCGCCACGGGCGCCGAGGTGCACAACGCCGGCGCGGAGGTGATAGCGGAGGCCGGCTACGGCGAATACTTCGGCCACGGCTTCGGCCACGGCGTGGGCCTCGACATACACGAGCCGCCCACGGCCTCTGGCGTGAACGGCGCGCCGCTAGGCGAGGGCGCGGTGATATCCGCCGAGCCGGGCATATACATACCCGGCAGGTTCGGCGTGCGCATCGAGGACGTGCTCTACCTCACCGGCGACGGGAACGAGGACATAACCAAAGCCCCGAAGGAGCTTATCATACTGTAACCCCCGCTTATGGATAAGATAATTTTGCTCCACGGCTCCGGCCAAGGCCCGGAGAGCTGGGACGCTGCGGCCGCGCTCCTGCCCCCGGGCTGGGAGGTGCTCCGCCCCGGGCTCTCCGCGCTCCTCGGCGGCAGGGAGGCCAGCTTCGACAATCTGCGCGATGCGTTTGATAGCTACTGCGCCGGGATTGAGGGCCCGCTCCACCTCTGCGGCCTCTCGCTCGGCGGCATACTCGCGCTGGACTATGCCCTGCGCCGCCCGGAAAGGGTAAAGAGCCTCGTCCTCATCGGCACGCCGCACAGGGTGCCGAAGGCGGCCTTCGCCCTGCAGGGCCTGGTTTTCAGGCTGCTGCCGGAGTCCGCCTTCAAGGGCATGGCCTTCGGCAAGCGGGACACCTTAGCCCTCGGGAGGTCAATGAAAAGCCTCGACTTCACGGGCCGCCTGGACGGCGCCGCCTGCCCCGCGCTCGTTGTATGCGGGGCAAAGGACCGCGCGAACCTGGCCTCGGCGGAGTATCTGGCGCGGCGCATTAAAAACGCCGGGCTGAAGATACTCCCGGACACGGGCCACGTTGTGAACGAGGAGCGTCCCGGGGAGCTGGCGGAGATACTGACGGGCTTTTACCGTGCGCGGGAGCGGGCCGCGGCGCAATGATAACGCGAAAGGAGGGGCCCGCGCGAATATCATTGAAGTAAAAAAGCGGACCCCCGGCCTGATACATTCCCTGCTCGGCGTGTGAGAGGGCTCCGTAAGGGCGACGCACCTGTTCCTGAGCGAGAGCGAGATAGCGCGCCTCAGGGAATACGTCCCGCAGGCGCGCGGATTTTACGAGCGCATGGGCTTTAAGGCCTTCAAAAGGACCGGGCTTGACGAACAGGGCTATCCCTACCCGCTTTTATACATGGAGCTCTCGCGTTAAAGCGGGGAACAATGGCGATACCCCCTTGCCAAAACGCGGGATATAGTGTAAAATACTTAAGTTAAAGCAATCAGCGCACTTTAGATACTGCCAATAGGGAGGATAATTTATGATTTCTGCAGGCGATTTCAGGAACGGCGTCACCTTTGAGATGGACGGCCAGGTCATGCAGGTCGTCGAGTTCCAGCACGTCAAGCCC